>DASTQX010000153.1:0-6017 GCA_035761505.1 Pyrinomonadaceae bacterium | reverse complement strand
TCCCGGCGGGCGTTTACAACATTGACCCGGCGCACAGCATCATCGGGTTTTCGATCCGCCACCTCGAAATCGCGTGGGTCGAGGGCCGCTTCAAGGACTTCAAGGGGACGATTAACTTCGACAATACGGATGTCACGAAGTCCTCGGTGGAGTTCACGGCCAAAGTCGAGAGCATTGACACGGGCGTCGAAGCCCGCGACAAGCACCTGCGCACCGCCGACTTCTTCGAGGTCGCGAAGCACCCGGAGATGAGCTTCAAGAGCACGCGGGTCGAGCGCAAGGGCAAGGACAAATACGTGCTCCACGGCGACTTCACCCTCAAGGGCGTGACGAAGCCGGTTCGGCTTCCCTTCGACATCACGGGCGCGATTAAAGACCCTTGGGGCAACACGCGCTTCGGCGTCGAAGCGGAGACGAAGATTAACCGCCGCGACTACGGCATCAACTGGGGCACGGCTTTGGAGAACGGCGGCATTGATGTCGGCAACGAGGTCACGATTGAGCTTCAGCTCGAAGCCGTGAAGCCCGCGCCGAAGCCCGCCGGAGAGTAAAGACATTCGGAGCGGAACTCATCGAAAGGGGAAAGGCCATGATTAAATTACGACCCGCACACGAGCGCGGGGGCGGCGACCACGGCTGGCTCAAAACCCGCCACACGTTCTCCTTCAGCGACTACTACGACCCGCGCCACATGGGCTTCCGTGACCTGCGCGTCATCAACGAAGACCACATCGCGCCCGGTCAGGGCTTCGGCGCGCACGGCCACCGCGACATGGAGATTTTGTCTTACGTCGTGTCGGGCGGGCTTGGGCACAAGGACAGCATGGGCAACGGCGAGGTCATCCGCCCGCACGAATGGCAGCGCATGAGCGCGGGCACGGGCGTCCGCCACAGCGAGGCGAACGCCTCCGGCACGGAGCCCGTCCACCTTTACCAAATCTGGATTCTGCCCGAAGCCGAAGGCATCACTCCGGGCTACGAGCAGAAGCTCTTCGCGCCGGAGGAGAAGACCGGCAGGCTGAGACTCGTCGCGTCGCGCGAAGGGCGTGAAGAGTCTTTGAAAATTCACCAGAACGTGTCAGTCTATAACGCCATCCTGAAGAGCGGCGAAGCGGTCGAGCACCGGCTCGATGCGAGCAGACACGCGTGGCTGCAAGTCGTCAAAGGCGCGGTCGAGCTGAACGGAAACCGGCTCGGTGCGGGCGACGGCGCGGCGGTCAGCGAGGAGACTTCGCTCAAGATCAGCGCGAGCGAAGACGCCGAGATTATCCTCTTCGACCTCGCGTAAGTTTCCGGGGGCGTGAACGTCAATAGTCGAGGCCCAGATGAACGCAGACGACTCGCGGAAGCAGACCGGGGAGCTTCCCTCATCTCTGGAAACCGTCATCGTGACGCGCGTGCGTGACCTCGTGGACGGCTTCAAGGTGCGCCGCGTTCTGCCCTCGGCGCGGCGGCGCATGGTCGGGCCTTTCATCTTCCTCGACCAGATGGGGCCGGAGATACTGCGCGCCGGGCGGGGTCTCGACGTTGCGCCGCACCCGCACATCGGGCTCGCCACCGTGACTTACCTCTTCGAGGGAGAGTTACTACATCGTGACAGCCTCGGCACGGTGCAGTTGATAACTCCCGGCGAGGTCAACTGGATGCACGCGGGCCGAGGCATCGCACATTCGGAGCGCACGACGCAGGAGGCGCGAGCGACGGGCTCGAACCTCTTCGGTATCCAGTCTTGGGTCGCCCTGCCGCAAAGGGACGAGGAGACTGCCCCTGATTTCGTTCATTACGAGTCGGCGGAGTTGCCCGTCTTGGAAGGCGAAGGCAGGCGCGTGCGCCTCATCGCGGGCTCGCTCTACGGGGCTCGCTCTCCCGTCCGCACGCTCTCCGAGATGTTCTACGCGGAGGTCATGCTCGCGGAGGGCGCGCGGCTGCCCGTGCCGACCGAGTACGAGGAGCGCGCCGCTTACGTCGTCGAAGGCGCGGTCGAGCTTCCGCATGACGGCGGGAAGTTTGAAGCCGGTCAGCTCTTGGTCTTCAAGCCCGGCGCGGAGATTACGCTCTCCGCGCGCGAGTCTTCGGGCGCGCGTTTGATGCTCTTGGGCGGCGAGCCTTCGGACGGCCCGCGTCACATCTGGTGGAACTTCGTCTCAAGCTCTCAGGAGAGAATCGAGCAGGCGAAGGAGGACTGGAAGGCGGGCCGCTTTGGCCCCGTGCCGGAAGAGACCGAGTTCATCCCCCTGCCCGAAACCGGGCCTGCCATCGTTCGCTACCCGTAAACCCTCACGACACTTCCCTTGAGTCCGAACGCAAAAAAGACCCTGAGCGTTTATGGACGGAGAATAACCGGGCGACGGACGGCGAGGGGGAATACCTCGGAGTCATCTCGACGCGAAGCTTAAGGCCATGAAATTTTGACGGCTCAGCCTATTTGGATTGAGAGCATGGAGATTGAGCCGCCGTCGAACCCTTCGACGGGGAAGCTGACCTCGTCGTCCTCTCTTTGCTGCGCGATGACGTAGAGCAGCGGCAGGTAGTGGTCGGGCGTCGGGGCCGAAAGCCGCGCGTCCGCGCCCAACGATTCGTAGTTGACGAGGGGCGTGTGGTCGCCCGCGAGTAGCAGACCGCGCGCCCGCTCTTCAAAGCGCACGGCCCAGTCGAACGGCTCGACCTTGCGGCGGCCCCACGCGTAGGTGTGGAGGTTGTGGACGAGGTTGCCGCTCCCCATGACGAGCACGCCCTCGTCGCGCAGGGGCGCGAGCCGCCGCGCCAGTTCGTAGTGAAAGGTGGCGGGCTGCGTCTCGTCTATGCTGAGCTGGACGACGGGCACGTCCGCGCCGGGGAAGACGTGACAGAGCACAGACCAGGTGCCGTGATCCAGCCCCCAAAGATTGTCCAAGCCCGTCGGGACGGGCGCGAGCAAATCCCGCACGCGGGCCGCCAGCTCCGCGTCACCGGGCGCGGGGTACTCGACTTCGTACAACTCGCGCGGGAAGCCTCCGAAGTCGTGGATGGTGCGCGGTCGCTCCGTCGCCGTGACCAGCGTCGCGGGTAAGTACCAGTGGGCCGAGACGCAGACAATCGCCTTCGGCCTCGGTATGCTGTCGCCGATGCGCGCCCATCCCTCAGTCCACTCGTTACTTTGGAGCGCGTTCAGAGGGTTGCCGTGCCCGAAGAAAATAGCGGGCATCCGGTGAGCCTTGTCCATAAGCCTCCCTTTCGGTCGTTGCGCGGCGCTGAACGTCGGTTCGTCAGCCTCCCGCTTTTCACTTCGCCTCGGCGCGCGCTTCGACCTCCGTGATGTCGCCTTCGGTGAAGAGGTAAGTTCGCATGTGCTTGTCGAAGACGGGACTGATGCGCCGCAGATATTCGAGCGTCATCATGGCGTGCTCGACCTCTTCGTCGCGGTTGTGTTCGAGGATGCGGCGCAACTGCTCGTCGTCGGTCGCCTGCGCGCGCTGATTGTACCAATCCACGGCCTCCAACTCCTCCTGCACCGACTTCACGGCGCGCGAAAAGTTCAGTGCTTCCTTGCTCATCTTGTCGTAATCTTCGTGCCACTCCGCGCTGGTTGCCATCTGCTTCCTCCTGAGTTTCGGACTCGTCCTGCACGCCCGGTCTGACCCCGCACGGCCCGCCGGTTAAAGGGCGCGCGACGTGCGGAATGGAGTTTCCGTCAATCCAAAGTCACTGCGCGAGGAAGCCGCCGTCAACCGCGTAATAAGCGCCGGTGACGAAGGCGGCGCGGTCGCTGCTGAGCCACAGCACCAGCTCCGCGACCTCTTCCGCGCGTCCGAGACGACCGATGGGGTGTCGAGCGGCGAGGGCTTGAAGCTGCTCTCGTTCGAGGCTGTTGATGAGCGGCGTCTCGATGTAGCCGGGGCCGACGGCGTTGACCCTCACGCCGCGCGCGCCGTATTCGAGCGCGGCGACTTTCGTCAACCCGACTACGCCGTGCTTCGCCGCCACGTACCCGGCGATCTTCACGTCGCCGACCTGCCCCAAGATCGAGGCCATGTTCACGACGGCCCCGCCGCCCGCTTCGAGGATGCGCGGGATTTGGGCGCGCATGCCATAGAAGACGCCGGACAGGTTGATGTCAATAATCTTCCGCCAGCCTTCGAGACTGTACTCGGCCACCTCGTTGTGCTCGCCGCCGATGCCCGCGTTGTTGCAGGCGACGTGCAGCGCGCCGAAGCGTTCGACGGCGGCCACGGCGAGCGCTTCGTTGTCCTGCGGGCTGGAAACGTCGGCGCGGACGAAGAAGGACTCCGCGCCCCGGCGAGCCTGCGCGATTAAGCGGACGGTTTCTTCACCGCCCTGCTCGTCGAGGTCGGAAACCAACACGCGCGCGCCTTCGCGTGCGTAGGCGAGTGCGACGGCCCGCCCGATGCCCGACCCCGCGCCCGTGACGATGGCCGTCTTCTTCTCTAAAAGCATATCCACACCTCCGAACTCGCGGTTCACCGGGGCCGCCGGGCGAGGAATTGTAACCGCGCGGTAACGCGAGTATAACCAAATCCCAACACTTCCCGGCCCGCGCCGGGTTTATCCTTCGTCCATACTGAAGTAGTTATTCTCAGGCTGCTTCTCCCCATCGCTTTTATCACAGCAGAAGCAAGACCGGGAGGTGCCACCCACTCCCGCATGATGCGCGTGCGGCGAAATAAAGGGCAAGCGTTTTAGGGAAGTCTTCAACGAAAGGCAGACCCGCGATGTTCCCCTCTGTTCCCCAGGGCCGCAGTGTCCCCACTGGCGGACGACGGGCGACTCAGGCCGTCCTGTGCGCCGCCGCCGCCGCGTTGGGCCGCGAAGAGCAGCCCGAAGTTTATCGCCACGTCCACCCACACGGGCGCGCGACGGCCATCCTCGCGCGCTCCTTCGCCGCCTCGGTCGTCGGGCCGACGGGCCGAGGCCCGGCGCTCGACGAGGTAGAACTCGGCGCGCACCTCCACGACTTCGGCAAGTACCTGATTCCCAAGTCGCTGCTCCTCAAGCCCGGCCCGCTCGACGCGGAGGAGCGAGCCGTAGTTTCGCTCCACCCGGTTTACGGGGCGCAGGTGCTCTGCGGGATGGCGGGCATCACGGAGACGATCTTGCGGGTCGTCCTCTTCCACCACGAGCGTTGGGACGGGGGCGGATACCCGGACGGCTTGCAAGGGACGCGCATCCCTTTAGCCGCGCGGCTCGTCTCCATCGCCGACGTTTATACCTCGCTGCGGGCGCGGAGGTCTTACAAGCCGACGCTCACGAAATGGGAGGCCGCTGCCGAGATGGTGGCGATGGCCGGGCGCGAACTCGACCCCGACCTGACGAGTGACTTCTTGGAGTTCGTGGGGATTTGAGTTCGGGCAGGTCGGGCTCTCGACGAGAACCGTCGAGCCTCAGTCGGCCCGCTCGACGGAGTAATATTTCAGATAGGTCGGGTCGGTGCCGATGGCTTTGGCGACGAAGCCCGGCTGGTCTGCGCGCGCGGGAATCTCCTGCGTGTAGGAGCGGCTCGCCGGGGTGCTCTCCTCGCGGGCGCTGCCGACGTTGACGACTTCCGCGTAACGGACGCGTCGGCCCTCCTGCTCGTGCGCCACCGCCGTCACGTAACGCACCGACGTGTACTCCTTGTTATAAGCGACCATGAGGTGCGAGTACACCGGGTCGCCCGTCAGACGCCAGACTTCCTGCTGCCTCCGCTCTTCCTTCTCCAACTGCCCGATGTCCCGCAGGCGCGCGTGCGCCGCCTCGCGGCTCATGCCGAGCCGGACGCCGAGTATCTCCGGCTTCGGCTCGACCGACGTGTGGCACGCCGCCGCGACGACCAGCAGCAGGAGGCAACAGATAGTGATGGCTCTTTTCATCGTCTTCAAAACCTCGCGCATGGCTTGCGGGCCGAGTCTATCAAACGTCTCTCAGCCGAAGCGCGATTTCTCCCGGCGCATCAAACGCGCACCGGCGGGCGATTCTTTTGGAGTCGCCCGCCGGCGCGTCGGTCAGTCGGCGGCGGCCTCCCGACAGTGGCCGCCGCCGAC
>DASTQX010000152.1:0-6989 GCA_035761505.1 Pyrinomonadaceae bacterium | reverse complement strand
GGGTAAGTGTCCCGCTTCCGCTGCTCGCCCTTGTACTCGCCGTCCTCGTACTCACGGCAATCGCAGTGCTCGCCCCCGCGCTCGAACGAGCACCCGCCCTCGAACGTGTGCTGCCCGTGCGCGTGCCCGCAGTTCCAGCAACTCCTGTCGTTCATAATCTCACCTCACTCTCGTCAAGTGGTGAAAAACTCCTTCAGGACTCCTTCTTCTTCGGTCGCTCGTTGGACTTGAGGATGCGCTTGCGGAGGCGGATGGATTGGGGGGTGACTTCGACGAGTTCGTCGTCGGCGATGAATTCGAGCGCCTGTTCGAGCGAGAGGTCTTTGACCGGAATGAGCCGCATCGCCTCGTCGGCGGAGGAGGCGCGCATGTTCGTGAGCTTCTTCTCCTTGATGATGTTCACGTCCAGATCAACCGAGCGCGCGTTCTCGCCGACGATCATCCCCTCATAGACGCGCGTGTTCGGCCTCAGAAACATCGTCCCGCGCTCCTGAAGGTTGAAGAGCGCGAAGGTCGTGGCCTCGCCCACACGGTCGGCGACCAGAGAGCCCGTCGTCCGCCCGCGCATCGTGCCCTGCCACGGCCCCCAGCGCAGGAACAGCGTGTTGAGAAGCCCCGTCCCCTTCGTCTCGGTGAGGAACTCGTTGCGGAAGCCGATGAGGCCGCGCGAGGGCGTCTCGAACTCCAAACGCACGCGCCCCGTCCCGTGGTTGACCATCTTCGTCATCTGCCCTTTGCGGCGGCCCATCGCCTCCGTGACCACGCCGATGAACTCTTCGGGACAATCAATCACGACCTGCTCGATGGGCTCTAAAGTCTGCCCGCCCTCCGCGCGCGTGATGACCTCCGGCTTCGAGACCTGAAGCTCGTAGCCCTCGCGCCGCATCATCTCGATGAGGATGGCGAGTTGCAGCTCGCCCCGGCCCGAAACTTTGAACTGGTCGGGCGACTCGGTCGGCTCCACTCGGATGGCGACGTTCGAGAGCAGCTCGCGGTCGAGTCGTTCCATGATCTGGCGCGACGTGACGTACTTTCCTTCCGTGCCCGCGAACGGCGAGTTGTTGACGCCGAAGATCATCGAGATGGTCGGCTCGTCCACGGCGATGACGGGCAGCGGTCGAGGGTCTTCGGCGCTCGTGATGGTCTCGCCGATCTCGATGCCCTCCATCCCGGCGAGCGCCACGATCTCGCCGACGCGCGCTCTCTCGACCTTCTCGCGCTTCAACCCCTCGAAGGCGTACAACTCCTTGACGCGCATCTTCTGTATCGAGCGGTCGCGCTTGGCGACGGCCACCGTGTCGCCCGCCGCAATCTCGCCGGAGAAGATGCGACCGATGGCGAGGCGTCCCACGTACTCGCTGTAGTCGAGGTTGGCGACGAGCAGTTGCAAGGCGTCCTCGCGCACGGCGCGCGGCGGCGGGATGGTCTCGACGATCTGGTCGAAGAGCGGGCGCAGGTTCTGCGCATCGTCCTCAAGGTTCTTCTTCGCCACGCCGTCGCGCGAGATGGCGTAGAGAATCGGAAAGTCTATCTGCTCGTCGGTCGCGTCGAGGTCAATGAAGAGGTCGTAGATTTCGTTGACGACCTCTTCGGGCCGCGCGTCCTGCCGGTCAATCTTGTTGACGACGGCGATGGCCGGGAGGCGCGCTTCGAGCGCCTTGCGCAGCACGAAGCGCGTCTGCGGCAAACAGCCCTCGGCGGCGTCCACCAGCAGCATCACGCCGTCCACCATCTTTAAGACGCGCTCGACCTCGCCGCCGAAGTCGGCGTGGCCCGGCGTATCTACGATATTGATCTTCACGTCGCCGTAACGGACGGACGTGTTCTTCGCCATGATGGTGATGCCGCGCTCGCGCTCCAAGTCCATCGAATCCATGACGCGATCCCTGACCTGCTCGTTCTCGCGGAACGTGCCCGACTGTTTGAGCATCGCGTCCACCAGCGTCGTCTTCCCGTGGTCAACGTGCGCGATGATGGCGATGTTGCGAATGTCTTTTCTCTCTTCTGTCATTATTACTCCCGCACGGATGTCCCCGGCGCGTTTTCAGTGTCCCGAATGAAACGCACATCTTATCACGCGCGCCCGAAATACTCCCGCGCCCGCAAGGCGGGAACCCTCGAAACGCTCGATTTACACGGGAATTTTAATAAAAACGGTAGTCGCCCGGCCTCTCTCCCGCGCGCCTTTTAAGGCTTGAGCGCATCCGTCTGCCGCAGCGCTTCGTAGAGGACGATGGCGACGGCGTTGGCGAGGTTGAGGCTGCGCACGTTGGGGTTGAGGATGGGGATGCGCAGGCACCTCTCGCGGTTCGCGCGCAGGAGTTCTTCCGGCAGGCCGCGCGTCTCGCGCCCGAAGACGAGGCAATCGTCCGCCGCGAACTGCCAGTCGGTGTACGCCGTCTCGGCCTTCGTCGTGAGGTAGATGAAGCGCGCTCCGGGCAGCGCGTCGCCGAGCGCTGCGAGGTCTCGGTGGCGCGTGAGCGAAACCTCCGGCCAGTAGTCGAGCCCCGCGCGCCGCACGGCCCGGTCGTCGAGCCGGAAGCCCGTGACGCCGACGATGTGCAGAGGGGTGCGAGTCGCCGCGCAGAGGCGCGCGACGTTCCCCGTGTTCGGCGGTATCTCAGGCTCGATGAGCGCGACGTGAATCATAAAAGAAGCTCTCAGCTTTTAGCTTTCAGGTTTCAGTATTCGTCCAAACCAACGTCGCCATAGCATAACGCACAGCGCCAACCTTCGATGGATAACTTCATCATCGCCCTGATAGCCGGGAGCATGATGCTCTAAAAAATTTCGGACGGCGTGCATCGGTATGCAATCGCCGTCCGTTGAGAGGCCCTTTCGGGCAAAGCATGTTGTGTGCGCCGGTTAAGGTTTCGCTGACCTGCCGGAACCGAGTTACTTCTTCGAGCCGCCCTTGGCGCCGCCCTTCTTCGCGCCGCCCTTCTTCGCGCCGCCTTTGGCGCCGCCCTTCTTCGCGGCAGCCTTCTTCGCGCCGCCCTTTTTCCCACCTGACTTCGATGCTGCTTTCTTAGTTGCCATAGGTTGTAGCTGCTCCTTTTCTATTTGGTTTCTCGACCACAAGATACTGTGTCACTTTACTCTTGTGGCCTAGAGTGAATGGCGCACAACATGTTGGATATATAAACACAATGTTACTGGATGTCAATAACTTAATTAAAAACGCGCGCGAAAAATTTCTACGCGCGATTCGACCTCGACGCGCTTCGGGTGAGCGTGCGGGGGATGTGGTTCGAGTTGACTCGGAGTGATGAGGCGCGTTCGGCGGATGAGTGAGTGATGCGAAGGCGAGGATGCCTTACTTGAAGAAGGGGGTGAAGACCCACTTGTCGTGGCGCTCGATGTCGTAGTAGGTGAGGACGGAGGGGCGGCGGCTGCGGCTCGCGACTCCGATGAACGGCCCGGAGCTGGAGATCGAAGTGTCCTCGCCGCCCGGCGCGTCGTCCGGCGACCCGGTGTTGAGGATGCCGGTGAGGCGCATGAACGATTGCTCCAGAGTCACCATGGGCGGGGTTTTGTCGTTACCCGTCGGGAGGCGGCCTTCGGAGTAGATGGTGAGGGCGCGGATGAACTCGGCGAAGGCCGGGTCGTTGGCTTTGATGAGCCGCCACTCGCCGTCTTTGGAGAGCGGGTCGCGCGCGGCGCTGGCGCGCAGGATTTGCCGCTTCTTGATGATGCCCGGAGGCGCGACGCCGTCGAGCAGTTCGTCCATCGAGGTCGGCGGCGTGTTCTTCATGTGGATGTAAGCGCGGATGGCTTCGGCGACCTCTTCGCCGCGGGCGATGGCCTCGCGCTCAAGCTCGCGGCGCGTCTGCTGGCGGATGCTCGGCGCGGCGGACATCGTGACGATGAGGATGATGGTCATCAGCGCGAGGAGCGAGACGAGGGCGTAGCCGCTCTGCCCCTCGGCGCGCGGGCGCGCGGGCGGCGGTGCGTCTTTGCTGCCGCTCAGCCTGGAGACTCTTCCGGGCGCGGGATGTTTAGGGCTCTTCGTCATTGTCGTCGGTAGAGGGCGGCGGGGGCGGCGGCTGGATCGAGCCGGGGGCGCGGCCCGACGTGGCCCCGGTCGAGCGCGGCTCGACGAAGGCCATCGAGTGTTTGATGTTCAAGTCCTTGTCCACGAGTTCGACGTTTTTCTCGTTGATGGCCGTGACGCGGAAGCGGCCCTCGACGAGATCGCCCGCGCGGACGCTGTGGAGTTCGCCTTTGCCGTCCTTGAGCACCGCCGTGTCGGCGTTCGGGCGACCTCGCTTGAGGAGCCCGATGTAGGTGAAGGTCGGGGCGGGCGGCTGCATGACGTTGAGCGTCGAGGGATTGGAGAAGAGCTGTCCGTCGGGCGTGCGGACGACGACGTTGCGCGCGCCGGGGAAGGCGATGGCCGTGGCCGGCACGGTGGCGACTAGTTGCTGCGGGCTCTTGAACTGCGTCGGCTGCTCCTGCCCTTCGATGTAGAGGCGGGAGGCGGGCGTGAACTTGTCGCCGGAGATTTGGAGCGTGAAGTTGCCGGTCTTGGCATAGACGCTCTGCGGCGCGAGCGACGCGAGGACGAGCGGCGGCTCCGGCGTCGGCGTCTCGACGGGCGCAACCACGGCGTTCGGGTCGGGCGTCGGCTTCGGGGGCGGCGGCACGTAGTAGGCGAAGATGTTGCGCCCGGCGTCGGGGCCGCCGTAAACGGCGCGCTCCATGTGGATGACGCGCGTCACGCCGAGGAGGTCGTCGGCGTTCTCTTCGGGCGCGGGGCGCGTGCCGGGGCGCGGCGACCCCTGCGGGGTGGCGCGGCGGTTAGAGTTGTTGGCGTTCGTCTGGCCGGTCGGCGCGGGCGAGCCGAAGAAGAGCATGCGGACGACGAAGATGAAAGCAAGAAGCGGGAGCGCGATGGCCGCGATCAGCTTGTTGCGTTCCGCCGGGGTTTTTCCTTCAAAGAGAGCCATAAAACTTTCGTTGACGTGGCAGCCGCCGGGCGGAGGTTGAAGAGAGCCTCGGTGGCCGCCCTCAAGCCTCAGCCTCCCGACGCCGCACCGGCGCGGCGGAAGTAAGCGGCCATGTCGAGGCGGAGGCTGACGAGCGTGCCGCGCGTGGAAGACGGGGCGGCGGCGGCGGCGTTGGGGTCAGTGCCGTCGGGCGGCGTGACGACGACGGGCGCGCTGGTGTCGGTCACTCCTTCAAGCTCGACCGTGTTGATGACGACGAACTGGCGGTCGGCCTCGACATCGCGGACGAAGCGGCGGAGGTTCGCGTAGCTGCCCTCGACGGTGAGCGTGACGCCGATGCCGGGAAAGATGCTCTGCACGACGCGCGCGCCGCCTTCCTCGCGGCGGGTCTGTTGCTGCGGCTTCTCCGCGCCGGGCACGGTCTCCTGGAGCTGTACGTACTGGATGCCGCCGCTGATGCGCAGCTTGTTCTTGAGGATGAGGCGGTTGAGTTCGCTGACGACGTTGCGGAGGCCGACGCTGCTGCCCTCGCCGAGGTGCTCGATCTCGAAGTTCTGAAGGCTGCCGAGAATCTCGTTGACGCTCTCCTCGGTCGAACGGCTCGTGCCGATGGTGGTCTGCGTGCTCGCCAGAAGTTTCTGGAGGTCTGCGCGGTCGGTCTCTAAGGTCTGCGCGCGCATGCGCTGCGGGACGAGCAGGAAGAGGTAAGAGAGGATGGCGGTGAGCAGGAGCAGCGCGGCGGCGGCGAGCGCGGCGACTTCGGGGAGTCCGAGCGCGCTGCAGCGACGCGAGCCGCGCAGGCGCTCGAAGCGCGCGCGTACCCCTTGAGTGCGCGGCGCGTCTCCGCGCCTCGGTGTGGCTGTCGTCTCGTCCCTCAACCTCTATTCCCTCTCTCCGGCTTCTTGGCCGTCGGCGCGGCGGGCCGCGCTCACCTCGGCGGCTTCGCCGGAGTCGCCGGAGTCGTCGCGCGTCCGCCCGCGCTGCACGTAGCTGACGCGGAAGACCCACTCGAAGCCCTCCTCGCCCTTACCGGCGCGCTGATTTTCGGAGACGGGGTCGGCGTAGAAAGTGCCCGCGCGATTCATCTCGGTCATCATGCGGATAACATCGTCCGGCGTCTTGCCGACGACCGTGAGGTCGAGTTCGGCGGTCGTCTGCTCGCCGCGCCGCGAGACCTCTCGGACGTTGATGCGCGCGACGCGGACGCTCGAAGGCAGGTGCCGTTCGAGGTCGGCGAAGAGTTGCGACCAAGAGAAGCTCTTGCGCTCGACGAGCGCGTGCGCGGCCTGAAGCGTCTGCTGCTGCTCGCGCGGGATGTTCTGCTTGATGGCGGCGACCTGCTTTTCCAGCTCGGTGCGC
The DNA here is from genome assembly GCA_035761505.1 of Pyrinomonadaceae bacterium. Classification (GTDB taxonomy): domain Bacteria; phylum Acidobacteriota; class Blastocatellia; order Pyrinomonadales; family Pyrinomonadaceae; genus JAIVJM01. The sequence continues at coordinate 681 of DASTQX010000152.1, read as the reverse complement.
TCGCCGCGCAACGCCTGCACCTGCCGGTCGGCGGCGTCCGCCTCGGCGCGCACGCGCCGGTACTCGGAGAGAACCAGCACCAGCACCACCACCGACACCAGCGCGACGAGCACCGCCACCGCCCACGGGAGCGTGCGGTTGCGGAACGGTTGGCTGGCGAGATTGAGTTTGGAGATCACCTGCTCTTTTTGCTTTCCGAAGAGACCCAAAGGGGGGTTGGATGCGGCTCCCGGCCCGGCGGAAGCCTGAGAAGCATAACGCGCGCGGCGCGAGGCGCGCAACCGGGCGAAAGGCAAAAGGTAAAGGGCAAAAGGTAAAAGTAAAGGAGCCCCTCCGCTTCGCGCCCGACCACGCCGCCACGCCCGCCCTCAGTCCGCCCCATTACACGCGCCGCACGCATCGCGGTTGCAGAAAATGCGCCAGCCCGACCGTGCAAGGAGGAAGGGGGAAAAGGGGAAAAGGGTAAAGGGTAAAGGGAGAAAGAGCGAGCGCCGTTGACGCGTGCTTTCTGCTCTTTCCTTCCCCTTTACCCTTTTCCCCTTTTCCCCTCTTCCCCTTCGCCTTTACGGTCTGCCGGTCGCTTGGCTGACGACGCGCGAGTTGATGACTTTGCCTGCGGCGTCGAGCGTGAGTTCGATGACCGCGCCGGAGGTGTCGAGGACGCGGCGGAGGACTTGGCCC
>DASTQX010000151.1:0-17661 GCA_035761505.1 Pyrinomonadaceae bacterium | reverse complement strand
CGAGTTTTCAGACGGGAGCGGGAGGGCTACTGCACATGAGCAACGAGTTGGCGTTGGACGGGACTTTGTCGGCGACGGTGCGGCTGGTGGACGCGAGTTGGGCGGGTTATCTGCAACGCGCCTGCGCGCGGCTACGCGAGGCCGGGCGGCGGCACAAGGGCGGCGAGGGCATCTACGCGCTCGTCAACCGGCTCAAGCACACGCGCCCCTCGACCTACCGGCATTGTGTCCGCGTCGCGCGCTACTCGAATCAGGCGGGCCGCGCCCTCGGCTTCGACGAAGCGCGCCTGCATCAGCTCTCTTCGACCGCGATGATGCACGACATCGGGAAGATTCTCGTCCCCGAATTCGTCCTCAACCGCCCGCGCCGACCGACGCGCGCCGAGCGCTTCATCCTTGACCTGCACCCGAATTTCGGGGCGCTCCTCGCCTCTTACTTCAACCTTACGCCGGAGCTGCGCATCCGCACGCAGCATCACCACGAGCGCTGGGACGGCAAAGGATATCCGCACCGCCTCGGCGGCGAAGACATCCCTTTGATGGCGCGCATCGTCCAAGTCGCGGACACGTTCGACGCGATGGTCGCCAAGCGGCCCTACAACTCGCCGCGCACGCACGCCGACGCGCTCGCAGAACTCCGCCGCGAGTCGGGCAAGCAGTTCGACCCGCGCGTCACCGAAGCTTTCCTCGACACTTTCTCTCTCGAAGGACGGTCATGAATCATGAACAACTGGATGAGACGCCGCATCCGCCGCTCCCGCGCACGCTGCCGACGGGCGCAGCCGCTGCGAAGCGCAAGGACGGCGCGACAGGAACCGGCGTCGTCTTGAAGTCTGAGGGCGGAGGGCGAACACCGGCGCGCGGCTTTTCGTCGGGCGGCAGGTCGGGTGCGTGCATTTGCCGGGCGCGGCCAAGCCTACCTGTCCTTGATGCCGATGGTGATGAAGTCGCCTTCAGGCGCGCCGCCGAACTTGCGGAAGAGCCAGAATCGGCTGCCGCTCCGCTCCACGATTTTGTTCAACGCCTGACGGAGCGACATCCCTTCCAATTCCAATGAAAACCTCTCCCCGGCGCTTCTGGCCGCCGCGCCTCCGGGGCTCCGGTATTGTAAATTCATCTCTGCCAGGCTCGCCCGCACTTCGGGCAAACTCATCAAGAGTTCGACGGCTTCGGCCTGATCTACGTCACTCACCCGAAAGCTGCTGATGGGGGCGTCCAGCAACGCGCTGCCGCCGCGCACGGTCGACACCTCGACGCCTCCGACCGTCTCGCGCCACTCGAAGCCCGGCGCGGATTTGACGACGGCGTCCAGCACGTCGGGCATCGTGGGGTAATTCAAATCTAACTTGACGGGCCTTCTCAACTGATTGGCGTCAATCACGAGGCCGACGTTAACGCCGAACTCTTGCGCCATTTTTGCGAGCAGAGAGGCCATCTCACCGGAGTAAGTGATTCTGGCAATCGGCTCAGTCCTCGGCGCGGCTGCTCTCTGTTGCGCCGCCGCGCCGCTCGCGCACAGGCCCGCAGCCAAGTGCAGCGTGAGCAGCGTGCTTAAAAGGCGAGTGGTCGGAAGTCTCACTTTCATTGCCCTCCTTAACAAGGCTTCGTCGCGGCAGACCCCGGCGGGCGAAAACACGTCGCCGCGTTTAATGCACACGGCGGAGGGGGAAGAAGGTTCCGGCGAGTGTTAAAAATTCGAGCGCGAATCGTTCCCTTCGGACGGCGGGCGCGCGCGTGCGCTGAGAGCATCTCGACGCGAACACGGCGGCCCTAGTTACGCCGCCACTCCGAGCCGTCGTCGTACACGACGGCCTCCATTCTCACGACCATCCTCCCGGCTCTCCTCTGCGTGGCCTGCGTGAACCACTGCCAGCGCACGTCGAGCGGAACCTTGTGCGTGTGGGTCACGACCTTCGCGGGCGCGACTTCCGCCTCGGTACGAAAGCGGAGGCGGTGCGTCTCTTCGTTCCCGGTCTTGTCCACCAGCGACACGTCCCACTCGACCGCCTTAATCACTCGCCCGCCCTTGTTCTGAACATCGAGGAAGAGCGTGACGAGAGGGGCTTGCTTCTTCCGCCCCGGCCTCGAAGGGTTGGGCGAGGGCGGGGACTTCTGTGAGTCGTCCGGCAGCTCGCCCCTCGTCGGGAGTCCGGGGCCTTCGGGGAAGCGGTACTCAAGGACGAGAGGGTTTCTTTCGGCGGGAGAAGGAGGCGCGGGCGGTTTACCGGGGATTGACCATCCGACCCCGCCGATCAACGCTTCGGGTGCGCTCACGCGAACGACCGACGGCTGCGCGTGAACCGAGGCCGCCATGAAGAGTAACGCCAGGACGGAAAACGCAACACGCATACTCCCTCCCTTGTCTTCGGAGGCATCAACCGCCGCGATGCAAGTCGGTATCTCCTGTTTCCCGCCCACGGCGAGGCAGGATGTCGGATGACTCTTCCTCAAAGCTTCTTCGCCGCCTGACCCACTCGTATCACGCCGCCTTTAACGACCTTCGCGTTGATGCCGCGCAGGCGCAGCCGCCTCCCCAAGTCGGCGTTGACGAACTTCATCGCCTCCGGCCCGAATCGCGCCACGAATTTTTGGCAGCCCCTGTGCGGCTGAGGAGACACTTCAATCACCGCCGTTCCGAGCGCCAGACGCGTTCCTGCGGGCAAGTTCTCCTCGCTCAAATCCAAATCGAGGTAGAGCTGGTCTCCGGCCAGCGGCCAGCGGTCTTTATCCTGCGCGACGAGGGCAATGACGCGGGAGTTGATGATGTTGAGCTGCATCTCAGGATGCGCGGAGCCGTCGGCGGTGCGCGAGCTGCCGCGCACGCTCCAACCGTCTCCGACGAGACCTTCCGAGGGATGGAGTTCACCTTCGGCCAGCACCTCACGCTCGCCGGGCTGCGGGCGGCAGACAATCATCTCCAGGATGCCTTCGTCTTGAGGCGACCGGAGAATCTCGTCCAGCCCCGCTTCAAGCTCCGTCAACGAAAGGTGTCTCGGACTGACCACGTTTCCGCTTCTCCTGTTTCCGCCTCGCCCTGCACGCGGGTCGCCGGTGCGGGTTTAAGTCTCCAACGCCTCAAGCGTGATTCGTGTTTCGTAGCTCTCGTCGTCGCACCCAAGCACCTTGACGAAGAGTTGATCTATGAAGAACGCGTGGTCTCGCGCGGAGAGGTCGCCGAAGCCGAACGTGGCGAACTGGCCCGCCGCCCATTCCACGAGATAGATGTCCGGCGGGCTGCGCACGCCCCGCCTGCTGAGCAACTCAAGCGGCTCCTCCGCGAGCGGGTACTCCATGTTGATCGTGCCGGGCATCGCCTGAATCCAGACCTCCGTGCCCGAAGGAGTCTTCGCCTCTAAAGTGCAGCACGTGGTCGGCGGGTCGTCAGGGCCGGAGATGCCTTTGTAGATTTCGCTCAGGCCCGGCCCCATTTGGGCAATCTGGCTTGAACCCACTGAAGTCCTCCTTATCGTCTCCGCTGCCGTCGGCCTTTCCGTCTGAGCTTGGCGGGTTCTTCATTCGCCGCCGCGTCGTCGAACTCGTTCTCGAAAGAGAAGACGAGGTTGGGGAAACGGCGGCGCAGATGTTCTTGGTCTCTCAGCTTCAGCGCGTTGTTCCCCATGGACACTCTCAGCCCCTTGACGTTGGAGAGTGATTGAGGGAGTTTGACCCCGCCGTTAGAACTCAGAGAGAGTTCCTCAAGGTTCTTTAACTCGCCGACGAAGGCCGGTATCTCGCGTATCTCGTTATAGTCGAGCCCCAACCTTTTCAGGTTGCGGAGCGCGGCGACCTGCGGCGGCACAGACCGGATGCCGTTTCTGCCCAAGTCCAACTCTTCAAGCCTCTGAAGCTGCGCGACGGTTTCGGGCAGGCTCTTGATTTTGGACTGAGGCACGGGCTCTTCGGAGCCGAGTTCGCGCGGGTCGAGCGCGCCGTACAGTCTCAAGACTCTCAGGTTCTCCAACTGGCCGATTGAACTCGGAAGCGAGACGTTCATCTGGCAGCCGTTCCCGTTGTCAATAATCAGCTCTTGCAGCTTCCGCAGCTTGCCGATTTCGTCGGGCAGGTCTTCGAGCTTTTCCAGACAGGAAATCTCCAACGCCTCAAGATTAATCAGAGTCCCCAGACCGGAGGGCAAGTGTTTCATCTCCGGGTCTTCCGTCTGGATGACGAGGCGCGTCACCTTCTCCGGCGTCCTGAACGCCTGCTCGAAGCTCTCGAAAACTTGGTCTTGAAGGAAACTAACGGGCGCGTTCGACGGGCGCTGCGCCCCGGCGCTGCTCAAGTCCCCCGCGAGGAGGCAGAGGCAAATGAGTCCGAGTGAAAGCCGGGCGATGAAATTGCTTCTCAAGTTATCTTCTCCATTGGGTAGGTCAAAAGGCATCTGACGCCGACACTCCTCGCCGCCTCTCGCATCTCGACACCGTGTCTGAGGTGAATTAACGGACGGACGTGCGCGGGTGAAGGAAAGATAGTTGGAGTTACAAGGGGGTGTCAATGATTCCGTGATGCGGCCTTGTGCGGAGCGACGGGAAGCGCCTCGTAAAGATTCCCGCCGGGACGAATTAGAGTGCGCCGCGCGACCGCCGGGCGGCGGAAGGCGGCGACACTCTCAACTCAAACGTTTGCGAGGAGGTTAAGGTTTGCCCCGTCCCTTATTGCCCTTGCCCGCAGGCCGTTGGGCTTGGGGATGCGCCTTCCCGGCTTGCGGCGGCCCCTGTCGGCGTTCGGCTTTCGGCTGCGCCGGGGCGGCGTGTTGTTGCTGGCGCATGTGCCCCGGAGGCGTGCGGGCCTCGCGCGTCGGGCGGGCCTGTTGCCGCTCGACGGGCGACTGACGCGGCGGGGCGGCTCTCTGCGCCTCACGGCCCGCGCCCACACGCTCACCTCGCGGCCTCTGCTCCACGGCGCGGACGGCCCTCTCGTTCACGGCTTGGGGCGCTCCGCCCTGCGGCGGCGCGGCGACTTGCCTGCGGGCGGCGCGTTGCTGAGTCCGCTCCTGCCGTCGAAGCTCCTGCGCCTGACGGGCGGCGTCCTTGTTGCCGCGTGCCGCTTCCGCCGCCAGCGACTCGATACGCCGGCCACGCTCCGGAGCCGCGACGGCGGGCACGTTCGCCCGCGCGGCCTGTCGCTCGTCCCTGAACTGAAGCTTCTGCTTCTTCTGCTTTTCGGGGACGGCTTCGGCCCTCAAAGCCTTTGCCTGCCCGTCTCTGAACGGCGGCGCGAACGGGCGCGCGCTGGTGAAGACCTGCGTGCCTTCGAGTCGCTTGGCTAAGCCCGGCGGCATGTCCACCCTGCGCCGCGTGTTGGTGGTTTGCAACGCCGCCTGCCGCAGCATTGCGACCGAGAGCGGGTCGAAGACCGGGCGCGCGCCGTCGAACCTGTCCGGGCGGCCTTTGGCTAACGCCTTGCGGTCTATCGCGCGACCGAAATACTCCGCTGGGATGACCGTGACCGCGCCCGGCACTTGAAGATTGACGAGTTGCTCGGCGAACTGCGTCCGAGGCCGTTCGAGCGGCTGCCAGTTCGCGTCATAGTAAGTCGGCACATAAGGGTCGCCCGGCGCGAGCGGCACCCAGCCGATCTGGTTCGCCTCCGTCAGCGGGACGAACGCGACGAGGGCGGGCGCATAGACCGGCTGCGCGTTCACGCCTTCGGGCACCCAGTACCACTGGCCGCCGACGTTCGCCCAGCGCCCGTAGTGATAAGGCGCGTAGCCCCACGGCTCGTTCGAGACCCAAGTCAAGCCGTAAGGGTCGTCCATCGTCCAGTAGCCGTCCTGATAAGGCGTCCAACCTTCATCCACGCGCGGATGCCAGAGATGGCCGTAGCCGTCCACTTCCCGCCAGTCGCCGTAAGCGTCAAGCTCTCGCACGCCCGGTATCGTGTCAGTCACGTAGCGGTAGCTGACGTAGCGGTTGGAAGGGTCGTAGTAGTAAGGGTCGTTTAAGTAAGCGTCGTAGTCGCGGTAGCGCCCGTCGTATGTGTCCGGGTACTGGTAAGCGTAGTAATCGTCGAGCAAGCCCCCGGCGTAGTCGGGGCTGAGGCGCGAGAGGGCGATGTCCGCCGCCGTCTGGCCGAGGAGCGTGAGCATCTCGCCCTTGTTGATCTGCCCGCTGCCCGCGAGCCCGACCACCTCCGCGAGCCCGCTCAGCACGGAGACCCACGCGCTGCCGTCGTCGTTGAGCCCGACCTCGTAGAGTCCCGGCTCCTGAAGGTCGAACGCGCCGACGGGCGTCGCGACCTCGAAGAGGTCGTCGCTCTCCAACTCGCCGACGTTGAAGATGGCCGAGCCGTCGCGCAGCGCGAGTTGCGTCCTCCCGTCGGAGAGGTCTAACACGTCGAGCGAAGAGTCCGGTTCGAGCCGCGCGAAGTTGCGACCCGTGAAGGCGATGGCCGCCTGCGAGTTGTCGCGCGTGTAGAGTCGGTCTCCGACCGAGACCGGAGTGTTCGGCGTGACCTCGACCCACTGCTCGTCATCGCCGTGGTTCAGTCCCACGTTTCCGTCAATGCGCTCGACGCGCGCGGCGTGAGGAAGAACCGCCGCCCTCGCGGGCTCTTCATTCCTCACCCAGACCGCCGCCACAATCCCGCCGACCAGCGCGAAGGCGAGAGCGATCAACGTTAAATGCGGCCACACTTTTATCTTATTCATAAATAACTTTCCTTGCTTTATCTCAGCTTCGACGGGGGTTTATAAAATTATGCTCGCAAGCACCATGCCCCGGCCCGCCCGCTTCGCGGGATATGGTTTAACTTCTTAATTTTTACTACTTTAAAAAGATGGAAGGGTGCGCGGCGGGCGGCGGCGAGTGTGCGGAATGGGGGCGGCTCAGTCCATTTCGTATGCTATCAAACGACCTGCGGAACTCTCGCTCCCGGCGGCTACCGGTATTTCTCCACCATCCTTTGGACTGTGTTTAAGTTCCGCACCGTCGTTTGACCGCGAACAACTCCGAGTCTTTGCCCCTCGCGCGTCGCAGCCAAAAGACCTCTCGCCGTCCGAATCCCGTTCTGTCATTGTCGGTGTCGAGAGCACGCAAAGCCTCGACGATTGTCTTCGCGGGCCTGTCCCGAAGGAAGGCGACATACACCACCGCGTCGTCGGCCTCCCCGCCGCCCCTCCGTCGCGCGCTCGATGTAGTTCGTCGAGCCGAAAGTCGGCACGTCGGGCGTCGCTTCGCGTTCCTCCCGGCGGGGTCTGAGGCGGGGGGAGGATAAAAATTTTACTCGCCTGTGCATCACACTCATACGTAGAGGCGAGAGGCTTTCGGCCCTCGGAACGCGGCTCAGGGGGACGAATGAGCCCGGCGACTTCCGCTTTTAAACCCGCGCAATCGTGAATTACGCGCCGACCTCGACATTCTGGAAGAGGGCCGCGCGCGTTCCAAAAAAAAGGCGCTCGTCTGGCGCACTGCTTGCTCATAATTCTCTGCATTGGTTCAAGTTTTCCTAAAGACCTCTGTCATCACTTTAAGGATCGTGCTCGTGCCATCTGAGCGGAACTTTCGTGCGGACACATTAACTGCCCCCCAGATGCGAGGCCGGAGTCTCCTCTCGTCCGGCTCGCGGAGGGTTGTGCCATGACCCACGAAGGTGACAAGTCAATCTTAATCGCCGACGACAATCAGGATCGTCTGACGTTCGTCGCGCTGCTGCTGAAGCAGGCCGGATACAAGGTGCTGACGGCGTGCGACGGGTTGGAGGCCATCGCCGTCGCGCGCGCCGAGCGCCCGCTCGTGGTCATCAGCGACGTGATGATGCCGCGCGCGACGGGCATTGACCTCTGCCGCTGGATGCGCGCCGACGAGGAACTGCGCGCCGTGCCCGTCCTTCTCGTGAGCGCGTTGCGCGTGGACGAGGCGAGCGCCGTCGAGGGTTTGCGCGCGGGCGCGGACGATTACCTCGAAGCGCCCTTCGACCCGATGAGGCTCGTGGCGAAGGTCGCGCGGCTGGCCGAGCGCGCGAGGTTCGAGGCCGCGTTGCGCGAGAGCGAGGAGCGTTACGCGCTCGCCGCCGGAGGGGCCAACGACGGGCTCTGGGACTGGCGCTTGAAGCCGGGCAAGATTTACTACTCGACGCGCTGGAAGGCGATGCTCGGCTACGACGAAGACGAGATCGGCGACGCGCCCGAAGAGTGGCTGGGGCGCGTCCACCCCGAAGACGAAGCGCGGCTGCGCTCCAAGCTCGAAGCGCACGCGCGCGACGGCGGCGCGCACTTCGAGATCGAACATCGAGTGCTCCACAAGGAAGGTTATTATCGCTGGATGCTCTGCCGAGGGCTGGCCGTGAGGGACGGCGAGGGCAGAGTCATTCGCATGGCCGGGTCGCTGACGGACATCACCGAGCGGAAGCTCGCCGAGGCGCGCCTCGTCCACGACGCCCTCCACGACTCTTTGACGGGACTCCCCAACCGCGCGCTCTTCATGGATCGCCTCAGCCACGCGTTGGAGCGCGCCACGCGCCACACAGAATTCTCCTTCGCCGTCATCTTCATTGACCTCGACCGCTTCAAGATGGTCAACGACAGTTTCGGCCACGCCGCCGGAGACGCCCTTCTGGCCGAAGTGGCCGCGAGGCTCTGCGAGTGCCTGCGCGCGGGCGACACGGTGGCCCGCCTCGGCGGCGACGAGTTCACCGTGCTCGTCGAAGACCTCGAACACGCGCGCGACGCCATCGGCACGGCGGAGAGGATTCAGGCACGGTTTGCGCGCCCCTTCGACCTCGGCGGCCACGAGGTCTTCGCTTCCGCGAGCGTCGGGGTCGCGCTCAGCGCCATCGGCTACGAACGCCCGGAGGACATCCTGCGCGACGCGAACACCGCGATGCATCGCGCCAAGTCGCAAGGCCGAGCCTGCCACAGGGTCTTCGACATGACGATGCACACGCAGGCGGCGGCGCTGCTCCAACTTGAGACCGACCTGCGGCACGCCGTCGAGCGAGAAGAGTTCAGGGTCTGTTACCAGCCGATAGTGTCGCTCGGCACGGGCCGCGTGATGGGGGTCGAGGCGCTCGTGCGCTGGTGTCATCCGGAGCGGGGCTTGCTCGCGCCCGACGAGTTCATCGGCGTGGCGGAAGAGACGGGGGCCATCATTGACATTGACCGCTGGGTGCTGTTGGAGTCCTGCCGCCGCCTGCGCCGCTGGCAGATGCGCTATCCGAGCGAGCCGCCGCTCTCGGTCAGCGTCAACCTCTCGGCCAAACAGTTCTCGCGCCCCGACCTCGTCGGCTGCGTCGAGCGCGTGCTCCGTGAGACGGGCCTGCCCGCCTCCTCGCTCAAGTTGGAGATTACGGAGAGCGCGCTCATGGGCCGCGAGGAGTCCGTCGCCGAGACCCTCGTGCGGCTGAAGAGCTTGGGGGCCGAGATTTATCTCGACGACTTCGGCACCGGCTACTCTTCGCTCAGTTACCTGCACCGCTTCCGCATTGACGTGCTCAAGATAGACAGAGAGTTCGTCGGGCGCATCGGCGCGGCGAGCGAGAGTTCGGAGATCGCGGGCGCAATCGTGACGATGGCCCACAGCCTCGGCATGACGGTCGTCGCCGAGGGCGTCGAAACCCGCGCGCAGCGCGCCGCCCTCGAAGCGATGGGCTGCGAGTACGGTCAGGGGATTCTGTTCTCCCGCCCGGTCGAGCACTCGGCCATAGATACGCTCTTGAAGCGCCGCGCCGCGCCGCCCGCGAACACCGCTCTTCAGAGATATGCCTCGCGGCGGGCATGAGGGTTGACGAAGGGAATGTCTCTCGAACTCACTCTCTCCGCGTCACGCCTTCAGCCGAAGGCGCGGCGAAGGTCGTCTCTAAGAGATGAGGGCGCGTGCTCTCAGCCTGCCCAACACGAACTCCAAGCCGAGCATGAGAGAGAGCGCCAGCACGCCGAGCAAGAGAGAGGCGAAGCGCGGCGCGGAGAGAAGACCCCACGCGAGTCCGGCGACGGCGACGACGGGCCGGGCCAGAGTGAAAGGCCCGAAGATGACGACGCTGGTGATGCTGCGCAAATCTACCGACGGCGCGGCGCGGACGGCGAAGGTGATTAAAACAATCAGAGCGTAAGGAAGATAGACGACCAACATCCGCCCGCCGACTTCCTGCAAATCACGAACGAGCTTGAGAGGTTCAGGAGAGACGAGGAGCGCGACGCCGGTGGCGACCGCCAACAGTCCGACCGCCGCTTGCCCGATGAGTGCGCCTCTCATCATCGCGTGACGGTAATAAGCGCGCTTGTCAATCAGCGCGTTGCGCCCCGCCGCCTCCCTGTAACCGATGAAGGCCGCGTCGAGCGTCGCCAGAGCCCACAGCAGTAAAACGATCATTCAATCTTACCCAGCGAAGCGATTCGGCTCCCCATGTGCCGGAGGAAGCCCTCTCTGTAAACGGGTCGGACGCCGACGAGCGAGTGGAAGACGCGCGGGATGGGCAGCCCCCACAGCCTCGTGCCGTAGATGGTCGAGACGAAGCCGGGCGCGGCTGCTTTCGCCGTCTCAAGCAGGTCGCGGCTCTTGTGCGCGCGGACGGCTGAGAGCACTCCGTCGTGCTTCGCCAGCGGCTCGCGCATCCGCACCGCATGAAAGAGCCAAGAGCCGAGAGGGGCCATCGGCGAGGGGTGAAAATCGAAGTGCATGAAGGCGCACGTTTCCGCTCGCTCGTGCTGCCGGAGAAGCTCGAAGAGTCCCTGCCCTCGGAAGTGATGAAGGATTCCCGTCGAGAGATAGATGGTGGCCGGATGGTCTAAGCGAAACGCGTTCGCCACGACGAAAGCGCAGGGCAGCTTCTCGATCTCGGCCAGTCTTTGAGCTTCCCTGATAAGGGCCACGTTGAAGTCCGCGCCGACGAGTTCGACATCTTCCCCCAGAGCTTCGTTGGCGGCGAGCCAGCGCACGACGAAGCCCGTGCCGCAGCCGATGTCGACGATGCGAATCGGCCTCCCGACGCCCCCTTCGCGCATGGCGCTCAAGAGCGGCTGCAAGAGATTCGCCACACGTTTCCCGTGTTGAAACTCCTCGGAGATGCGCTGCATCTCGCAGTGAGCGGTGACGAGCAGGCGGTCAACCGCGTTGGGGTCGAGCGCGCCGTCCCGTTCCGGGATGCGCTCGACGATGCGGACAGCCGTCTCGTTGCCGAGGGCCGCAAACTCCCGCAGCACCTCGGATTTCAGGACGGGTTGGCGTTCGAGCGTTTCCGGGTCGAAAGAGATGATCGCGTCCGAAACCTCCGGCCCTCCGCGCGGGATGTTAAAGAGCCCCATAAAATTTTCACCCCAAGCCTCTCTCGACGGGCGGACTATTCGCCGAACGCGCGACGCCGGAGCGCCGCTCTTCGAGCATCCTCAAGACGCAGCCCACAATCTCTTTGACCGCCGCGTCGGGCCGCTTCCCCTTCGGATGAATACCGCAGACGGCTGTCGTGCACGCGTGGTCGAGGCCGGGACTCCAACGCGGGCGGCCCGCCTCGTCGCGCCCGTAGGTGAGGTAAGCCGAGAGCGTGTTGAGCCCCGTGCCGGGCCGCTCGCCGATGAGGTGGACGACCGCTTCCACGCCGAGCAGTTCACCGACGTGATAGCCCGCGCGCACGCGCCCGTTCGTCACCACCACGTCCACCTCGCCGACGTGGAGGCCGGACTCGCTCAGCCCGCTCCGCAGGCGAGGCAACACGGCGCGCAGGTTCTCGTTGAGCGCGTCGGCGTTCAGGCCGTCGGAGAGGACAAGTTGCACGCGCGGGCGGCGCGAAGGGTAGAGCGCGGCGACGCGGCGCGCGTCTTCCGCGCCGAGGCGTTCGCCGGAGGGCGGGTCGGAGAGGTACTGCTCACGGTCGCGCGCGGCGCGGACTCGCAGGTGGCGCGGGCTGACTTCGCTGACGACCCCTTCGTCGAGCGCGGCGTAGAGCGCGCGCCGCGCGTGTGTGTAAATCGCTTCCAGACGCGCTTCGACTTCGGGCGGCGGCTCAAAGTTCCGCCCGTGACCGTGGCCGAGGTCGAAGCCGCGCGCGGAGAGAGCCTTCAGCTTCCGAGCCCCTTCGACGCGCAGCGTCTCGCGCGAGCGCGTGTCGCCGCCCGCCTTCATGTAAGCGGCGTAGAGCGCCGTCGTGCTCTCGGCGTCCGCGCGCGGGAGCCCGCGACCGTCCAACACTCCCAACTCGCCGAGGCGTCTGTGCATCGGCGAGGAGATTTGCCTGCCGGTCTGGACGCGCAAAGAGGGATGCTCGCGGAAAGAGGTCGTGAGGTAGCCGAGCATCGGGTCGGCGTTGCCCGCGACGGCCATGAGGTAGGCGGGCGCGGCCTGTTCGACGATGTGCCGTGTCAGCCGCCGGAGCGCGCCCGGCTCGATGCCCATGTGGAAGGTCGAGCACACGTCGAGCCCCACCGTCAGCCCGTGCAGTTTCGCCATCACGGTGTCTTCGAGGCACGCGCGCAAGAGTTGCTCGCCCGTGCGGAAGACCTCCGGGCCGATGAAGCCCGCCACGTCGTTGACGATCATCCACGCGCCCGTCCGCCGCCGGACGTGGCGCGCGACACCGTAGCTGCGCGCTTCGAGCGTCACCATGTCGAGCCCTTCGGCGGCCCCGTTGGTGACCTCCGAGCCCTGCCCCGTCTCGAAGTAGAGGCCGCCGAAGCCGCGCGCCAAATCGAGCACGCCCTCCACGTCCAAACCCACCATCCCGCCGAGCGCCTTCGAGGTTCCGGCGAGACTCTGGAAGCCCACGTCCACGCGCGTCCGCGCACGCGCGCGCTCCTGCTTCACGATGTCCGAGAGGACGCAGTAGCGCGTCGGCAATGCCAGCCGCTCGACCACCGTGCGGAGCAAGTCTTCGAGGCGGATGATCGTCTCCACGTCGTCGCCCGCCGGGTTGAGGCCGAGAATCACGTCGCCGCAGCCGTAGGCGAGCCCTTCGAGGACGGAGAGGAGAATCTCTTCCTCATCGTCGCCGGGGCTGTTCGGCTGGATGCGCGAGCCGAAGTGTCGCGGGGAACCGACGCTCACGCCTTCGCCGGGGAGCGGGTTGAAGAGAGCGCGCGCGACCGCCGAGAGTTCGTCGTTCGTCATCAGCTTGACGACCGCCGCGATGGCCTCGCTGCTCAACCCGTCGCCGTAGCGCCGCGCCCAGTCCGCGCCGCCTCGGCCTAACAAGTTGGCCTTCAGCCCCTCGACCGTGAGGTGTGAGATTTCCGCCGCGAGCCGAGGCTCCAAAGACGCGGCGAGCGCTTCGCTCACGCCGTCTTCGACCAGCGCCGCTCCGGCCAGCGCGCCGAGCCGCAACGCGCCGAGCGCCTCACGCGCCGCCGCGCGCGCCGACTCGTCCCGCGTCCCGCCGACGAGCAAGTCACCTTCCTTAAACTCGTTTGCGAGGACGAAAGTGCGCAGCAACTCCTCTCGGTCAGCAGCCATTCTTTAAGCTTACTCCGACTCGCCCTGAGCCGAAAGCACTTCTTCATCACTTCAAAAATCGAAGCGGACGCCCGCGCGTAACGTGCGCGGTCGGAGCGTGCGCGCCGGGACGAGGAAGGAGTCGAGGAAGGCCCGTCTCTGTTCGTCGGTCGCGGCGGGCCGCAGCGCGTTGAAGTTGACGAACTCCGCGCCGAAGGTGAAGACCGTTCGGTTGAGGACGTTCTCAATTTCGAGCGTGGGCCGCAGACGCGCGCGCGGGCCGAGGCGGAACTCGCGCGTCAGGCTGAGGTCGAAGTCGAAGAGGCCGGGGCCGAGCCCGGCGTTGCGCGGGAGGTTCCCGGTCTGCCCGACGAGGGGGAGCGAGAAGGCTTCGAGCAGCCGCGCGTCGAGCGGCTCGCCGGGGCGGCGTGAGCGGATCAGTCTTGGGTCGCCGTCGAAGAAGGGGCGGTCGTTGCTCACGTCGTCGAGGTTCCGGTCAGCGCCGCCGAGCGAGACGTTGAAGGGCGCACCGGAAGCGAGCCGCACGACGCCCGCGAGTCGCAGCGAGCCGAGGCGGCGCGGGGCGTCGAGCGTGCCGGAGAGGACGAAGCGGTGGCGGCGGTCGAGCAGGCTGCGCGCTCGCTCCGCGCGGAAGTCGCCCGCGCGCAACGCGCTCGAAGTGTTGACCACGCCGTCGTCAACGAGGCGCGAGAGCGTGTAGGCGGCGCGGAACGAGAGGGCGAGCCCGCCTTCCCCGCGCCGCGTGAAGCGGCGACGCGCTTCGACGTTGAGGCCGTGATAGAAACTCCCGCCGACGGAGACGAGTTGCTCGACCTGCGTGCGCGCCGGGTCGGGCCGCAAGGTTTGGAGCGCGGCGAGCGCCGCTTCGATAGTCGCCGTGGAATTCGTGCTGGCGAGATTGAAAACGGAGATGGGCACGCCGAAGTCGTCCACGCGAGAGACGGCCTCTTCGTCTTCCGCCCCCGAAGGCGTGACGGTGAAGCGGACGAGTTCGCCCGCCGTGCTCGCGTCGTAAACGGGGCGCGCGCGTCGCGGAAGTTGGCGAAGTCGCGGGACAGAAGATACTCGGCAAAGTCCTTGAAGCCGGGCGGGAGTCGAGGCGCGTTGATATTAACCTCGCGCCAGAGCCGCTTGCCCCGGTTGAAGGTGTAGTTGGCTTCGAGGACGAAGCCCCGGCCAATCTCTCGCTCGACGCCGAAGTTTGACTGAAAGCTTTCGGGCGTCCGCAGGCGCGGGTCGAGGCGGCGCGAGAAGTCGAGTTGCCTCGTGCCGAACAGGCGGACGAGCGTCGAGTCGGCGGTGAGCGTTTCGGGGAAACGAAGATGAGCCGCGATGAAGGGTCGGCGCTCGGCGGCGGGGAGCGTGTTGGTGTCGAACTCGACGACGCGCGCGCCGAGCGTGAAGTCGTCGAGCGTCCGCAGCAGCGCGCGGTTGAAGAAGAGGCCCGCGCCCGCGCGCAAGACCGTCCGGCCCGCGCCTGTGGGGTCGAAGGCGAGCGCGAGTCGCGGCGCGAAGTTGTCGCGGTCTGCGAGCACGCTCTCGCGCTCGTAGCGCAAGCCTGCCGAGACCGTCAGCTTCGAGTGCGCGCGCCACTCGTCCTGCATGAAGAAGCCGCCGTACAAATTCTCCCGCGCGGATTCCGTGCCGAACCTCTGGCGGAAGCGGCTCGGCGTCCCGGCGAGGAAGTCGCCCGCGCTCGTGAAGCTGTAAGTGCCGGTTGCGTCCGTGAGGTCTGTGAAGACCGAGCGGATGCGCTGCACGTCCGCGCCGAGTTTCAGCGTCTGCGCGCCGAGGATAAAGGTGAGCGTGTCTTGAAGTTGAAAACGCGTCTCGCGCCGGTCGGTCGCGCCGCTGTTCGCGGAGCCCGCGACGAGTGTGCCGGAGCGGTCGGCGGGGTCTTCGGCACTGAGCGTGTCGTTGATGCTGATGAGAACGACGGGGCGGCTGCTCGCGCGTGCGCGCAGCGCGGGGCGGAGCACGGAGAGTTGCGCGCGGAGTTGGTTGACGGCGCGCGCCGAGAAGACGAAGTTGTCGGTGTAGGAGATTGCCTCCGTGCGGCGCGTGCGGCCTTGCAGACTTTCGGCGAGTCGCAAGCCGCCGCCGAACTGGCGGAGGTTGCTCTGCCTTCCGAGTTGAAGAAGGAACGTGCCGTTGTGCGTGTCGCCGAAAGTGTGGTCGAGCCGCGCGGTGAAGATGTGGTTGCGGAGCGGCGTCGAGACGTGCTCGACGAAGGGCGCGAGTTCGGCGGGCGAGTTGGGCGGCGTGGCCGCGGCCTCGAACCTTCTCCCGACGAGCGTCGTGGGCGCGGGCAGGAGGAACGTCGTGTTGAGCTCGACGGGGACGAGCGCGTCTATCAAAGCAGAGTCGAGCGAAGTGTCGTACTCGTAGGCGAGGAAGAAGAAGAAGGTGCGCCCGCGACCGTCGTCGCCGAGAGGGCCGAAGCGCTTCTTCGACAACGACGCGGGGCCGCTCAAAGTGAAGCCGGGATTGTGCTCCTGCAAGGGCAGGCGCTTGAGGCCGCGCCGACGATTGTTGAAGGTGTTCGCGTCGAGTGCTTCGTCGCGGAAGAAGTAGAAGAGCCGCCCGCGCAACTGCCGCGTGCCGCCGCGCGTGCGGAGGTTGACGCGCCCGCCAGAGGCGCGACCGTATTCGGAGGAGAACTGGTTGGTGATGACCTGCACTTCCTCGACGGCTTCGAGCGAGGGCTGGAAGCGCTCGCGGGCGGCGCGGTCGTCGTTGTTGTCGAGCCCGTCAATGGTGACGTTGTTCGAGTAGGCCGCCCCGCCGGAGAGCGCGAACGTCCCGGCCTCTTCCGGCGTCGTCGCCGCGCGCTCGGCGGCGGAGCGCGCGGAGGCGTCGCGGTCTTCCGCCGCGTCGCGCGTCGAGAGCGGTTCTTCGGTGACGCCGCCGAGGGTGAAGACGAACTCGAGCGGCGCGCGCGTCGAGAGGGGCAGCCGCTCCAACTCCTCGCGCGTGACCGAAGAGCCAACGACCGTCCGCGTCGTGTCGAGCGTCGGCGCGTCCGCTTCGCTCAAGACGGTCTGCTCGGCGGAGACGCCGCCGGGCCGGAGTTTGAAGTCGAGCCGCACGCTCTGACCGGCGACGGTTTCAAAGCCCGCCTTCTCCGCAGCGGCGAAGCCCTCGGCGGAGGCGCGCGCCGTGTACGTGCCCGGCGGCAACTCGACGAAGCGGTAACGGCCTTCGCCGTCGGTCAACATCGTCCGCTCCGCGCCGGTTGCTTGAAGGATGAGTGTGATGCTCGCGCCGACGACGACAGCGCCTCGCTCGTCGGCCACGGTGCCGCCGACGGAAACGTCGTCGAGGTCTTGGGCGAGAACGTTAGTTGAGTGAAGGAGCAGGAGCAGCGCGAAGGCGCACGCGCGCGAGGTTGAGGACGGACGAAACATGTTGGTCGTCTCCTCAGGCGGGTGTTGGGTGTGAACGCCGTGACGCGCGAGGCCGTTGAGGGTGGACGAAGGCAAGGCCCGCGCGAACGTCTGGACGAAGGTCAGGCTTCTGTTCTTAACCAGCGATTTTGGAGGGTGTGCGGAAGTGCTTCTTGAAAAGAGTTGAGGCGGGCGAAGCTCTCCGCGAGGCGGCTGATTGAGGCGCGCACTTTATCACCGGCCCGGCGAGGCGCGCAAGAACGATTTCCACTGAAAGCCAATTGTGGCCGGATCAATGGTCATTGAGTGGATACCAGGAACACATCCCACGCCCAGCGCCCGACCCTAGCGCCTTTGGCGTCCCACACCTTGGCCCGGTACTTAAATTTGTTGCCCTGCTCGTCCACATGCCTCGATTCTTTACAAGCTAGGCTGATACGCGCTACGTCCAGCGAAGCCAGCCTGTGCAACTCTTCGGGCTCGGACGCCCCATTGTGATTCGTGTCCTGCCACAACCTCAAGTCGGAGAATATGGTGTCTCGCTTATCAATCACTCCGTCGCCGTTGCCGCCCTGCTCCGCCCTATCGTACTCGGCGAGTGCGAGGAAGCCATTCTTGTCCTGCCCGGCCGACCGATCGGGCTGCGGGGTAAAGTTTCCGAACAACTCCTTACCACCGTCTATCGTACCGTCGCCATTGCGATCCAGGGCCAGCCATGCGTCGTCGGAGCCAGTGGCAGTCCAGGAGAGCGCCTCCCTCGCGCCGTCGCCGTCGAGGTCGAACCGGACTCCGCCCGCCGTGTCGGTCAGGCGGAAGCCGTCACCGGCCACGTCTATCAGGACGGGGGAGGAGTTGCACTGAGGGTTCTCCTCGTACTGGCAGCCGTCGGCGGGCGCGAA
>DASTQX010000150.1:0-7387 GCA_035761505.1 Pyrinomonadaceae bacterium | reverse complement strand
GGCTCTGCGACCACCACTCGATGGTCTTCTTCAAGCCCTCTTCCAAGCCGACCTGCGGTTCGTAGCCGAGGTGTTCGCGCGCGCGGGTGATGTCGGCGAGGCTGTGCATCACGTCGCCGACGCGGAACTCGCGGTACTCCGGCTCGACCTCGGTCTTGCCCGTGATGCTTTTGAGAGTTTCGAGCAGTTCGTTGAGCGTCGTGCGCTCGCCGTTGGCGACGTTGATGACGTGGCCGACGCCGCTCACGGTCTCGGCGGCGCGGAGGTTCGCGTCCACCACGTTCGAGACGTAGGTGAAGTCGCGCGACTGTTCGCCGTCGCCGAAGATGACGGGCCGCTCGCCGCCGAGGAGCGCCGAGATGAAGCGCGAGATGACGCCGGAGTAGGGCGAGCTAGGGTCTTGGCGCGGGCCGAAGACGTTGAAGTAGCGAAGGCAGACGGTCTCGAAGTTGTAGGTGCGCGTCCAGACCTGACAATAATATTCGCCGACGAGCTTCGCCGCCGCGTAAGGCGAGAGCGGCTGCGGCGGCATCTCCTCATGCTTCGGCAGCGTCGGCTGGTCGCCGTAAGCCGAACTCGAAGCGGCGTAGATGAGACGGCGGACGCCCGCCCCGCGCGCCGCGTTGAGCAGCGCGAAAGTCCCTTCGACGCACGCGCGGTGCGTCTCCGAAGGGTTGGCGACCGAGCGCGGGACGGAAGGAATCGCCGCCTCGTGGAAGACCAGCTCGACGCCTTCGAGCGCCTTCGCCAGCGCCTCCGCGTCGTTCACGCTCCCCCGCACGAAATCAACCCGCCCGCCGATCTCTTCGAGATTCTCCTCGTGGCCCGTCGAGAGGTCGTCGAGCACGCGCACGCGCGCCCCGCGCCCCGCCAGCGTCGCCGCGATGTGCGACCCCACGAACCCCGCCCCGCCCGTCACCAGAACGATGCCCGAAAGACTCATAAGCTTAAAAGCCGTAAATGGTAAATGGTAAATCATAAATGGTTAAGGACAGGTTTTATCCATTCACCATTTACGATTTACCATTTACGGTCTTTATCTTCCTACCCCGACGTAGTTGAAGCCCAGCTCGCGCATGGCGGCGGGCTCGTAGATGTTGCGGAGGTCGGCGATGCGCGGCGTGCGCATCAACTCGCGGACGCGCTTCATGTTGAGCGCGCGGAACTGATTCCATTCCGTCATGAAGACTAAGGCGTCCGCGCCCTCGACCGCCGCGTACTCGTCCTCGGCGTACTCGATTTCGGGGAGCACCTTGCGGGCCTGCGGGATGGCGACGGGGTCGTAGGCGCACACCTTCGCGCCGCGCTCGATGAGGGAGTTGATGATGTCGAGCGCCGGGGCTTCGCGCATGTCGTCCGTCTCCGGCTTGAAGGAGAGGCCGAGCACGGCGATGGTCTTGCCCTTGAGGTCGCCGACCAGCTTCTCGATCTTCTGCACCATCGCCTGTCGCTGGCGGCGGTTGACCTCGACGACCGCCTCGACGATGAGCGACTCGCCGTCGTAGGCCCGCGCCACCGAAAGCAGCGCCGACGTGTCTTTCGGGAAGCAGGAGCCGCCGTAGCCGGGGCCGGGGTGCAGGAACTTGCGCCCGATGCGGTTGTCCATGCCGATGGCGCGCGCCACGTCATGCACGTCGCAGCCGATGCGGTCGCAGAGGTTGGCGATCTCGTTGATGAAGGAAATCTTGGCGGCGAGGAAGGCGTTGGCCGCGTACTTCGTCAGTTCCGCCGCTTCGAGCGAGGTGATGACAATCGGCGTCTCTATCAGATAGAGCGGGCGGTAGAGGTCGCGCATGATGGCGACGGCCTCCTCGTCGCTGCTGCCGATGACCACGCGGTCGGGCCGCATGAAGTCGTCAATCGCCGCGCCCTCGCGCAGGAACTCCGGGTTCGAGACGACGCCGAAGTTGTGCTTCGCCTTCTGGTGCTCGCGGACGAGCGCGCGGATATGCTCGCCCGTGCCGACGGGGACGGTGGACTTGGTGACGATCACCTTGTAGCCGTTCATGTGCTCGGCGATGGAGCGCGCGGCCTCGTCAATGAAGCGCAGGTCGGCGGAGCCGTCCTCTTTGGGCGGCGTGCCGACGGCGAGGAAGATGACGAGCGCCTGTTCGACGGCGGTGCGGATGTCGGTGGTGAAATGGAGGCGACCGGCCTGCGTGTTCTTCGAGACGATCTGGTCGAGGCCGGGCTCGTAGATGGGGATGTGGCCCTCGGAGAGCTTCTGAATCTTCTCGGCGTCAACGTCCACGCAGGTGACGTTGACGCCGAACTCTGCAAAACAGGCTCCCGTCACCAGACCGACGTAGCCCGTCCCGATTACCGCGATGTGCATGACTTGGTAAAAAGACCTTTCAAACTTGAGGCAAGGATGTTCTTCGGACAAAAGGTTGCGGGTCACGCGGAAACTTCATGCGCGTGACCCGCAAAATTGTTGCGCCCTCTTCTTCTACCGAGGCGCTGGCTGACAGGACGACACGAACTCAAACTCGGACTCGCCGACCGGGACTAGCGGGCCGGGCTGATGACGATGACATCGTCGCCGAAGTTGAAGTCGTTGTCCTGCGTCGCCGCGATGATGGCCGCCGCGACCGCGCCGCCAGCCGCGAGCAGCAGAGCCGCCAGCGCGCCGCCGCCGAGACCGCGCATGTCGGGCTGCGTAAAGCGGGTGCAGCGCGTGCCCGGCGTCGCCTGACCGGCGGTGTCCTGATTACCGGCGGCGATCTGCTTGACCGCCTCGCCCGCGCGCAGTTCGACGCGGCCCGACTGGGTGGCGACGAGCGTGTTGCCGCAGGTCACGTCAACCGTGAAGACGTTGGGCTGGGCGTTGTCGGCGACCGCCGAGCCGTCCTTCGTGGTGACGACGGCACTGATGCCCGAAGACGAGGAGACGCGAACGCGGCCCGCGTCGAGCATGCCCGTGACGCCCGTCTCGGTGAAGCTGAGCTTGAGGCTCGACTCCGGCAAGACCTCGACGCGACCGAGTTTGCCGAGGCTGACGACGGCGCTCGACCCCTTCGCGGTCGTCACCGTGCTGTCCGAAAAGACCGTGGCACCGGAGATGGCACTCGTGCCGTTGACGGTCACTTCACCGACCACCGACAAGTCCCCCGTCGGCCCCTGTTGAGGCGCGGCCAGCGCGACCATCGAGTACGTACTCAAGATGGCAATCGCCAAAGCCAGCGTGATGGGCGTACGGCTCCAATTTCTGCTAATCATTACTCTTCCTCCCGTAGGTGAAACTGTCAAATTTTTAGAGAGAGCGCGCAGCGAGTCTCGGTTCAACGGACCCGCAAGAGACGTTTTGTTTTCTTGTTATTTTCTCGCCAACCCGTCTCGGAACTCAGAGCCCTTGCGCGGAACATCTCATAAAAGCAGGCATGAGAGCCACTGTGGGCTTCAAAAGACCTCGCTTTTTTACACGAAACCCGCCCGTGTGTCAATAAACATTTGCGTGAATTCCACTAATTTTCAACACCTTATGGCTCGCGCGCGGCGGGGCGGAAGACGCCCTTTCTGACCGCCTCAAACCGCGCCGCCTGTTTCGGTAAATGGGTGCGAGACAAGATACCACAGGCGCGGCCTCTAGTCGCGGTAAATCTGCACGTGCGGCTGGCCGTCGGCCCCGACGAACCCTCGGTACATCCCGGAAGTGTTGAAGGGCATGGCGAAATTGCCGCGCCGGTCAATGGCGATGAGGCCGCCTGTGCCGCCGAGCCGCCCGACTTTCGCCAGCACGCCTTCCGCCGCCTCGCGCAAAGGCTTCCCGCCGTACTCCAGCGCCGCCGAAACGTCGTGGGCAACCGCCGTGCGGATAAAATACTCGCCGTCGCCGGTGCAGGAAACAGCGCAAGTCTCGTTGCCGGCGTAAGTTCCGGCCCCGATGAGGGGCGAGTCGCCGACCCTGCCGAACTTCTTGTTGGTCATCCCGCCGGTCGAAGTCCCGGCGGAGAGGTTCCCCGCGCGGTCGAGGCAGACGGCCCCGACCGTCCCGAATTTCTTCTCGTCGGGCGGCG
The DNA here is from genome assembly GCA_035761505.1 of Pyrinomonadaceae bacterium. Lineage (GTDB taxonomy): Bacteria > Acidobacteriota > Blastocatellia > Pyrinomonadales > Pyrinomonadaceae > JAIVJM01. The sequence goes on along the minus strand of DASTQX010000150.1, from coordinate 3,371 downwards.
AAAGCTCTCTTTCGAGCCGCGTCCGGCGCGACGGCGCGGCCTTCTGCTTCTCCGCCTCCTTCAAACGCTGCAACTGCTGCCAGCGCTCTTCGGTGAAGAAATACTTCGGGTCAACGAGTTCGACGCCCTTTTCGCGGGCGAAAGTCTCGGCCCCTTCGCCGACCATCATGACGTGAGGCGACTGTTCCATCACGAGACGGGCGAGCAGGATCGGGTTTTTGACGTGCCGGAGACCGGCGACCGCCCCGGCCTTCAAGGTCTTGCCGTCCATAATCGAGGAGTCGAGTTCGTTCGTCCCGGCGCTGGTGAAGACCGCGCCCTTGCCCGCGTTGAAGAGCGGCGAGTCTTCGAGGAGCGTGATGGCCGCGACCACGGCGTCGAGCCCGCCGCCGCCCCTTTCGAGCACGGCGAAACCGGCGAGCAGAGCCTCCGACAGTTTCGAGCGGTAGGCGGCTTCGCGTTCGGGCGTCATCCGGCTGCGGTCAATGGTTCCCGCGCCGCCGTGGATGACGAAGCCAAAGGGCCGGAGCGCCGGAGCGTTGTTGCCCCGCGAACCCCTCCTCCGGCGGTTCTGCGCTCGCGCCTCGCCCGCGCCGAGGCTGGAGGCCAGCGCGGCGGCTCCGGCGCAGCCCAGGAATTTTCGGCGGCTCTTGTCCGTGCTCATGCCTTTTTCGATTCTCTGAGAAGCGCCAGCGCGCGTTCGGCCAGTTCAGCCGGGACGGTGACGCGGAAAGGGTGTTTGGCGACGAAGGTCGGGACGCGCCTGACTTGCGCGCCGAGCGCGCCGAGCGCGGCGACGGCCTGCTCGTCGTCAAGCTCTTCGGCGTCGAGCGCTTCGGCGGCGCGGCGCAGAGCCCCGCGCAGGCGGTCGAGCGGCAGTTCGCGCCCCGAAAGGACTTTGCCCCGCGCCTGAAAATCGCCGAGCGCGTAGAGCACCAAGCGCCCGGCCTCGACGCCGCCCTCGCTCGGCTTCCGGTCAAAGAATGTCGGCTGGCGCATACGAGTTAAAGTTGAAGAGTTGACGACTGAGAGACGAGGTTTTTGAAAGAGACGACTTTCAGAGAGTTCGCCGCCGCCTAACTTCTTCAAGGGTCGTTGACGCGGCGCGGGCGGCTGTGCGCGTCGGAAGCGGCGGGCGTCGTCGTCGCCGAAGCCGCGCCCGCCGCCGGAGCGGAGGCTTTCAGCGCCTCGTCCTTCTTCCGCAACTCCGCCTGCTCGTAAGGGTCGAGCCGCGCGAAGAGGTAGAACCTGTCGCGGCTCACGGGCACGGTTCCGAGGAAGCGGAATTGATAATAGAGCGTTTCGCCGAGTCGCAAATCTGAAGGGCGCGGCAGAGGCTCGGCGAACAACTGGTCGAACTCGTCGAGCGCGACGGCTTCGAGTTCCGGCAGGTAGTCGTTCCCCGACGCGCGCGCCATGCGGACGGCCATCTCGCGGAGCGCGCGGATGCGGTTCGAGTTGCGGGCGTAGTAGCGGCGGTCAACCTCGCGGCGGCTCACGCGGTCGTCCACGACCTCCTGCTGGTCGCGCAGGTATCCGAGGTAGGCGCGGACGACGGGGCCGAACTCCTCTTCGTCGAGGCGCTGCTGTCTGGCCGTCTGCGCGCCCGCGCTCGCACAGAGCGCCGCGCACAGAAGGCAGACGGCGAAGATGATTTTGAGAAAGCTGCTCACTGCCCTCACACTTTTTCTCGTCACACGAGCCGAAACACTCCGGCCCGCAAGAAGACTTCGCTCAGGAGGCGTCGGACGTTTCGGGGGTTTGGCGTTGGGAGTGAGTTTAGCACAACTGCCGCCCGGCTGTTCACCTTGCGGGCCCGGCCCACTTCCCTCTCGGAAAGTCCTGAGATTTGCGCGCCCGTTCGTCGCGGTGCTACATTCCCAATGCCACGGAACATATTCATCATGTCGTCTGAGACTCCAAACGATTCCGCAGGACAAAGCCCCGCGCGCGAGTTTGAAGGGAAGCGCGTGGCGCTCGGCGTTTCGGGCGGGATTGCGGCCTACAAGGCGGCGGAAGTTTTGCGCGGGCTGCAACGCGCGGGCTGCGCGGTGCGCGTCGGGATGACGAAGCGCGCCTGTGAATTTATCACTCCGCTCACGTTCCGCGCGCTCTCCGGCGCGCACGTCGTCGTGGACGACTACGCCCCCGAAAATCCAGACCCGATTGCGCACATCACTTTCTCGCAGACGGTCGAACTCTTCGTCGTCGCGCCCGCCACCGCCAACATCCTCGCCAAGTTCGCGGGCGGCGTCGCCGACGATTTTCTGACCTCGACTTACCTCGCCTCGAACGCGCCCGTGCTCGTCGCCCCGGCGATGAACACGACGATGTGGAACCACCCGGCGACGCGCCGCAACCTCACGCGTCTGCGCGCCGACGGCGTGCGCGTCGTCGAGCCGGACGCGGGCGAGATGGCGTGCGGGACGTTCGGCCCCGGTCGCTTGAGCGAGCCCGAAATCATCGTCCGCGCCGCGCTCGAAATCCTCCGCGAGACGGCTCGGAGAACGTCCGACCTCGCGGGCGAGCGCGTCCTCATCACCGCCGGGGCGACGCGCGAGGAGCTAGACCCGGTGCGCTTCATCTCGAACCATTCGTCGGGGCGGATGGGCTTCGCTCTGGCCGAGGCCGCGCGCGCGCGCGGGGCGGAAGTGACGGTCGTCGCGGGCGTGACGAGCGCCCCCGCGCCGCCTTCCGGCGTCCGCGTTCTGCGCGCGCCTTCCGCCGAAGAGATGCGCGCGGCGGTCGCCCGCGAGGTCGAGGGCGCGACCGTCTTCATCGCCGCCGCCGCCGTCTCCGACTACCGACCGGCGACGCGCGCGGCGGATAAACTCAAGAAGACGGGCGAAGCTCTGACGCTCGCGCTCGAACCGACGCCGGACATCCTCGCCGAAGTCGCGGGCGCGCGCCGGAACGGGCTCCTCGTCGTCGGCTTCGCGGCTGAGACGGAGCGCGTCTTGGAGCACGCGCGCGAGAAGTTGGAGCGCAAGGGTCTGGACGCCATCGTCGCCAACGACCTCACGCAGGAGGGCGCGGGCTTCGACACCGAGACGAACATCGTCACGCTCCTCACGCGCGACTCGCCGGAGCCGACGCCGCTCCCGCTCATGTCCAAGCTCGAAGCCGCGCACCGCATCCTCGACGAAGTCGGACGCCTCCGCCGGCGAAATCCGGCGCGCTGACGCGGCGCACAGTCTCACGCGAATTGCTCTTACCGCGCGGCGCGCGAATCGTGGCATAATGCGCGCGAATTTCATGGACGAAAATTCGCAGTTGAAAGACTCTCTGAGGTGCGTGGCCGAGGACGCCGCCGAAGCCGCCGCGTACCTGCGCGAACTCGGCGTCGAAGGCTTGGAAGGCGTCGGCGGCCT
>DASTQX010000149.1:0-5937 GCA_035761505.1 Pyrinomonadaceae bacterium | reverse complement strand
ACGACATCAACGTCATGATGTCGGACGAGACGCGCAAGAAGTATTACCCCGAAGGCACCGGCACCGATTCTGAAGTCGGCAGCAAGGCGATGGAAGGCTTGGGCGCGGGCTCGGCCATCGGCGGCACGGTCGGCGCGGTGCTCGCGGCCATCGCGGCCATCGGCACGAGCGTGGCTCTGCCGGGCATCGGCCTCGTGGTCGCCGGCCCGTTGGCGGCGGCGCTCGCGGGCGCGGGCGCGGGCGGCTTGACCGGCGGACTCATCGGCGCGCTCGTCGGCTCCGGCATCCCCGAAGAGCACGCGGCCCGTTACGACGAAGGCGTCCGCAACGGCGGCATCTACATGGGCGTCAACGCCCGCGAAGACGCCGACGCCGAATACTTCGAGACCGAGTGGCGCGACAAGTACCGGGGCGAGAACGTCTATCGCTAAACCCTGACGCGCCGCAAGGCGTCTCAGCCGGAAGACGTTAAAGGAAGGGGAGGCTCAAGGGAGTCTCCCCTTCTCTTTTGTTTCCGCGCCCGTCGTTTTCCTAGCCCGCCCGGCGCTCGCCTCCGGCGTTCCTCCTCTTCTTCTCTAAACGCGCGGACTCGTGTCATACTCTGCGCCAACGTTCAACCGAAAATCATCGCAGGTTGCTTCCGCGAGAGGCCCGCCGGGACGGGCAGAAAGGAGTCTGTAGGCTTATGTCGAAAGCTTCGGGCGGGATTCCGCGCAGGGCTCTGGGCAGGACGGGCGTGGAGGTTTCGGCGCTCGCGCTCGGCGGCTATCACCTCGGCCTCGTCAAGTCCGAGCGCGAGGCTTTGCGCATCGTGCGCGAAGCGCTCGACGCCGGGCTCGACTTCATGGACAACGCCTGGGAGTATCACGACGGGCGGAGCGAAGAGCTGATGGGCAAGGCGCTCGAAGGCCGACGCCACGAGGCGTTTCTGATGTCGAAGGTCTGCTCGCACGGGCGCGACCGGCGCGTCGCGATGCGGCAACTCGAAGAGACTCTGCGGCGGCTCAAGACCGATTATCTCGACCTCTGGCAGATACACGAGGTCGTCTATGAGAACGACCCCGACCTGCATTTCGCGCCCGGCGGCGCGGTCGAAGCTTTAGAGCAGGCGAAGCGCGAAGGCAAGGTGCGCTTCGTCGGCTTCACGGGCCACAAGCATCCGGACATCCACTTGAAGATGCTCGCCCACGACTTCCCCTTCGACGCCTGCCAGTTCCCGCTCAACGTCTTCGACGCGACCTTCCGCAGCTTCGAGCAGCGCGTCCTGCCCGAAGTCATCCGCCGCGGCATTGCGCCGCTCGGCATGAAGAGCATGTGCGGCGAAGGCACGCCCGTGAAGAAGCGCGCCATCACGCCGACCGAAGCGCTGCGCTACGCGATGAGCCTCCCCGTCGCCTCGACCGTGAGCGGCATTGACTCGCTCAAGATTCTCCAACAGAACCTCCGCATCGCGCGCGACTTCACACCGCTGAGCGCCGAAGAGATGCGCGCTCTGCGCGAGCGCTGCGCCGAGGCCGCCTCCGACGGACGCTTCGAGCTTTACAAGACCTCGATGAAATTCGACGGCCCGCCGGGCCGCAAACAGCACAAGTTCCCGCCGCTCGACGAACTCGCGGCGTAACATTCTATGAAGGACACGGAAGACGGAACCGTCGGCTTCGCCCCGCCGCTCGGAGATATGAGCGCCGAGGACTTCCGGCGCTACGGGCACCAGCTCGTCGAACGCATCGCCGAATACCTCTCGCACTTGGAGCGCTACCCCGTGCTCGCGCAAGTCGAGCCCGGCGAGCTGCGCGCGAAGCTCCCGCCCTCGCCGCCCGCGCAAGGCGAGCCGATGGACGCGATCCTCGAAGACGTGGAGCGCCTCGTCATCCCCGCGCTCACGCACTGGAACCACCCCGGCTTCTTCGCCTACTTCTCCATCTCCGCGAGCGCGCCCGGCATCTTCGGCGAACTCCTCGCCGCCGCCTTCAACGTCAACGGGATGCTCTGGCGCACCTCTCCGGCCTCGACCGAGTTGGAGGAGGTCGCGCTCTCATGGTTGAGGCAGATGATGGGGCTCCCCGAAGAGTTCGAGGGCATCATCTACGACACGGCCTCGATCTCGACGATGCACGCCATCGCCGCCGCGCGTGAAGCACTCGAAGTGCGCGTCCGCGAAGACGGCATGAGCGGTCGCTCAGACCTTCCCTTGCTGCGCGCCTACGCCTCCGAGCAGGCGCACTCGTCCGTAGATAAGTCCGTCATCACGCTCGGACTCGGCCAGCGTTCGCTCCGAAAGATTCCGACCGACGAAGAGTTCCGCCTGAGGCCCGAAGCCTTAGCCGCCGCCATCGAAGAAGACCGGCGCGCGGGCTTCCTCCCCTTCTGCGTCGTCGCCACCATCGGCACGACCTCGACTTCGAGCATAGACCCCGTCCCGGCCATCGCCGACATCTGCGAGCGGGAGAAGCTCTGGCTCCACGTGGACGCGGCCTACGCAGGCTCGGCGGCCATCGTCCCCGAACTGCGGTACGCCATCGAGGGCAGCGAGCGCGCCGATTCCGTCGTCACCAACCCGCACAAGTGGCTCTTCACGCCGATTGACATCTCCGTCCTCTACTGCCGCCGGATGGACGTTCTGCGCCGCGCCTTCTCGCTCGTCGCCGAGTACCTGCGCACGACCGAGGCGGGCGAGGTGCGCAACCAGATGGACACGGGCGTCCAACTCGGTCGGCGCTTCCGCTCGCTCAAGCTCTGGATGGTGCTGCGCTACTTCGGCCACGAAGGCTTGGCGGCCCGCATCCGCGAACACTGCCGTCTCGCACGGCTCTTCGCCTCCTTCGTCGAAGAGTCGCCCGATTGGGAACTGCTCGCCCCAGTCCCCTTCGCCCTCGTCTGCTTCCGCGCGCGCCCGCACGTCGAAGGCGAGAGCGAAGACGAGCGCGCATCCCGGCTCGACGCGCTCAACGAGCGACTGATGCACGCCCTCAACGCGAGCGGCGAGGCTTTCATCTCGCACACCAAACTGCGCGCCGCGCTCGCGCTGCGGCTCGCCATCGGCAACATCCGCACCGACGAGACGCAAATCCGCCGCACGTGGCATCTCCTGAACGAGAAACTATCCGAACTCGTCTCAAGCGACCGAGGTCAAACCTGAAGAGCATGTTGACACACATCGTCATCTGGAAGTATCGCGCCGACGCGGGCGCGGAATTGAGGCAGGAACACGCGGCGATGCTGCGCGCGCTCCCTGAATTCATCCCCGAAGTGCAGACGCTCTCGGTCGGCTTCGACGTGCTGCGGCTGCCGCGCTCTTACGACCTCGGCCTCGTCGCCGTCTTCCGCGACCGCGCCGGGCTCGAAGCCTACAACGTCCACCCCAGACACGTCGCCGTCGTCGAGTTGGGCCGCGCCATCTCCGAACACGTCGCCTCGGTTGATTTCGAGGACGAAGGCGCTTGAGTTCTTCGCGCCCCGAAGAGAGCGGCGTGCTCCGCGCCAAAGTGAAGCAAGGTGAAGCGTTGAGGCGTGTGAAGCGATGAAGCGTTGGAAGAAAGTCGCGCTCGCCGCGTTGTGCCTTCTGCTCGCCGCGCAGTTGCCCTTCATCTACCGCCGCTATCAACTCGGTCGTCTCGCGGACGCCATCGCGGCGCTCGACGCCGAGCGCGCCGCCTCCGAACCGCCCGCCGACTCGCACGAAGACCACGCGGGCGTCTTTCACGTCCATTCGTCTCTCGGCGGCCACAGCCCCGGCACGCTCCAGGAGATAATCCACGGCGCGAAGGTCAACCGCCTCGCCTTCGTCGTGATGACCGAGCACCCCTCGGCCTCCGTCAACACCGCCGAGGCCACGCTCAAAGGCGTGCACGACGGCGTGCTCTTCGTCAACGGGAGCGAGTTGACCGCCGCGACCGGCGAGCGCCTCTTCGTCGTCCCCGGCTTCGGCGGCCCGGCGGCGGCGGAAGCGCCTGACCTCCAGACCCTCGTCAACCGCGCGAAGGCCGAAGGCCGCCTCTCCTTCATCGCCTATCCCGGACAGGTGCGCGACTGGCGCGTCTCCGGCTTCGACGGCATCGAGGTTTATAACCTCTACACGAACGCCAAAGAGATTAACTACGCGCTGCTCGCGTTCGACGCGCTCTGGTCTTACCGGAGCTATCCCGAACTCCTCTTCTCCACCTTCTACCGGCGGCCCGACGCAGACCTCAAGCGCTGGGACGAGGTCAACGCCTCCACGGGCGTGCGGCGCGCGGTCGCCGTCGCGGGCAACGACTCGCACTCGAACGTCGGTTTCTCCTTCGGCGACGAGGCGGGCGAAGAAGGCTTCGGCGTCAAGCTCGATCCCTACGAGCGGAGCTTCCGCGTCGTGCGCAACCACGTCCTGCTTGAGCGCGGGCGGGCGCTCGACACGGAGGCGCTGCTCGACGCGCTCCGACGAGGCCGAAGCTACATCGCCTTCGACCTCTTCTGCGATTCAAGGGGCTTCCGCTTCACCGCCGAGAACGGCTCCGAGAGAAAAATGATGGGCGACGAGATTGCGCTCGCGGGCGGTCGGCTAAAGCTCGTCGTGAGAGTCCCCGTCAAAAGCCGGATACTCTTTTTCCGTGACGGTCAAACGGTGCATGAAGAGAAGGACGCTCTGCGGAAAGAGTTGACGGTCGAACGGCCCGGCGCATACCGCGTCGAGGTCTATCTCGAACGGCTCGGAGGGCGCGCGGGCTCGCAGCCGTGGATCATCTCGAACCCGATTTTCGTGCGTTGAAGTGAAGAAAGGACGGCGGAAAAATTCGGCCCCGAACGCGACATCGCCCCGCACAAGCGTCGTAGCCTGTGTGGGGCGCTCTCGCTGAGTCGGAAGCCCGGCTCAAATGCTCGGAGACGGTGCGTACGCAACCGTGTACTGTAGAGAGCCGCGTGTTTGACCCTTCTCACGCAATCAGACCCAGTGTTGCGGGAAAGTGCGTGTACAGCCTCCTCTAATCAATTGTCCAAGTGCCCGCGAGTTTATGCCCGAAGCGCCCGCCTGTCAAGCTTCAGTTTGACTGTTTCCCTAACATACAAGCCCTCTTAATCTCCACTTTCCCGGCAAGTTTTTTGTCCGAAACCGTACCTCCGGCGTGAAAGAAGGATGAAGATTTCGCGTTCTCCGCGAGGCGGGCGGCAAATACGTCCCGCCGCGCGAAGAAGGCGGCCCGTGCCGCACTTACACGCTTTCGGTTGTCGGAAACTTATTTGGTGGAAGGCTCCCCCGGCACGGCCCGCAAACTACGAATTTTACAGGGATTTAGGCGGAAATCGAGGTGGCATCCGGCTTGCTTGATTGCACTTATGCCAGACCGTGCCCGGAGACGGTTCGACCGCTCCGAAGCTTTCATCAACTTTATGACCCGGAGGCACAACGCGGCCCTTTTTAAACGGGAGTTCCCTAATGACAGAAACAGCCACACTTTCTCTCTGGCGCGGCGCGAAAAAGCGCGAAGCGGCCCCCGCCATCAACGTCAGCCCGCCCGCCACCGACTTTGATTTGACGCAGGCGGCGGCCACGGGTGACATGTCGGCCTTCGAGGAGTTGTACTCGCGCCACAGCCGCCGCGTCTATTCGCTCTGCCTGCGGATGACGGCCAACACCGCCGAGGCCGAAGACCTCTCCCAAGAGGTCTTCATCCAACTCCACCGCAAAGTCGGCTCCTTCCGCGGCGAATCGGCCTTCACCACGTGGCTCCACCGCCTGACGGTCAATCAGGTCTTGATGCACTTTCGCCGCCGGGGCGTGCGGATGGAGCAGACGACAGAGGACGGCGAGACGCCGGTGCAGGTGGTGCGTGGGACGGAAGACCCCGGGAGGATGCCGGTGGTGGATCGGATTGCGTTGGACAAGGCGGTTCAGAGTCTGCCGCCGGGGTACCGGACGGTCTTTGTGTTGCATGACGTGGAGGGGCACGAGCACGAGGAGAT
>DASTQX010000148.1:0-3141 GCA_035761505.1 Pyrinomonadaceae bacterium | reverse complement strand
CCGCGCGCTGCCCGCGCTGCCGAACGGCACGGTCTATCGCACCGGGCTGCTGGGCTTCAAGGAGGTGGACGAGATCGCCATTCTGGTCGCGCCCGACCACCACGAAGTCCCGACCCTGAACACCGAGATGATTACGCACTGCACGGAGATGCGCGACCGCTTCGCCGTCCTGCACTCGAACCCCAGCACGGACACGCTGGCGAACCTCAATAACGTCCGCCCGCCGCAGGACACGACCTACGCGGCCTTCTACTTCCCGTGGATCAAGGTCTTCAACCCGCTCACCAATCAGGACGCGCGGATTCCGCCGTCGGGCCACGTCGCGGGCATCTACGCCAAGACCGACATCGAGCGCGGCGTCTTCAAAGCCCCGGCCAACGAGGTAGTCGTCGGCGCACGCTCCGTCGAGTTCCAGATTACGAAGCAGGAGCAGGACATCCTCAACCCGCGCGGCGTCAACTGCATCCGCGTCTTCCCCGCGCGCGGCATCCGCCTGTGGGGCGCGCGGACGTGCTCGACCAACACGCTGATGAAGTACGTCAGCGTCCGGCGTTACCTCCTGTTCCTCGGCGAGTCCATAGACGAGGGGACGCAGTGGGTCGTCTTCGAGCCGAACGACGAGAAGCTCTGGGCGCGCGTCAAGCAGACCATCACGCAGTTCCTCATGAACGAGTGGCGGAGCGGGGCGCTGATGGGCCTCAAGCCCGAAGAGGCGTTCTTCGTGAAGGTTGACCGCACGACCATGTCGCAGGCCGACATCGACAACGGTCGGCTCATCTGCATCATCGGCGTCGCCATCGTGAAGCCGGCGGAGTTCGTCATCTTCCGCATCGCGCAGTTCCAGGGCGGTTCCGAGGTAACGCAGGGTTAGGCGTGACACGCATCACCGAAGGAGATTGAGATGGCTAGGAAAGACCCTCTGAGAAATTTCCGGTTCCGCGTGGAGATTGACGGAATCCAGCAGGCCGGCTTCAGCGAGGTGACGGGCTTCGACGCGACGGTCGAGCCCATTGACTACCGGGAAGGCACCGACCCGACGCACGTCCGTAAGCTGACGGGCATGACGAAATACGGCAACGTGACGCTCAAGTGGGGAGTCACCGATTCGATGGCCTTGCACGACTGGCACCGCCAGATCGTCAACGGCGACATCCAGCGCAAGAACATCGCGATCATCGTCGTCGACGAGTCCGGGCAGGACAAGGCGCGCTGGGAGATCGTCGAGGCGTGGCCGAGCAAGTACGACCCCGCCGACCTCAACGCGAAGGGCAACGACGTGTCGGTCGAGATGGTCGAGATTTGTAACGAGGGCGTGATCCGCACGGCCTGAGCGCGCGGGTGACGAGTCAGGAGGAGTGGAGCGATGGCGTTTCAAACAGAGGTTGAGTTCACTTTGCCGCGCGGGTACATGGACGGCGACGGCACTCTCCACCGCGAGGGCGTCATGCGCCTCGCCACGGCGGCGGACGAAATCCTGCCGTACAAAGACCCGCGCGTGCAGGCCAACCCGGCGTACATGACCATCATCGTGCTCTCGCGCGTCGTCACCAAACTCGGCGGCCTGCCCGACGTGAACCCGCGCATCATCGAGAACCTGTACGCCTCCGACGTGTCCCACCTCCAGAACCTCTACCAGCAGGTCAACAGTGACGGGGTGAGCGCCGCGCGGGCCGTCTGCCCGAACTGCGAGCACGAGTTCGACGCGGGGGCCAACGGCCTGGGGGAAGCCTGACGGGCTATCCCCTCGAACGCCTGTACGAGGAGATGGCCTTCATCGCCTACCACTTCCACTGGTCGCAAGAGGAGCTGATGAACGCCGAGCACCGCGAGCGGCGGCGCTGGTGCGAGGAGATTTCCCGCATCAACAAGAAGCTCAGCGACGAGCCCGACAACATCTTCGACGTTTAGCGACGGGAGCCCGTGATGAGACCGTCTGACCCTTACAAGGTCTTCCAGTTCGTGGTCGAGATCAACGGCGTGCAGATCGGGGGCTTCTCCGACGTGGCGGGCCTTGAGGTGCGGACGGAGTTCGACGAGTACCGCGAGGGCGGCGTCAACGACTACGTCCACAAGATCGCGAAGGAGACACGGTATCCGAACCTGACGCTCAAGCGCGGCATCACGGACGCGTTGGAGTTCTGGGTGTGGCACCAACTGGTGGTCAACGGCGTGATCGAGCGCAAGACGGTCTCCGTGGTTTTGCTCGACTCGCAGCGGCGCGAGAAGTGGCGCTGGATATTTCGGGAGGCGTACCCGGTGAAGTGGAACGGCAGCGACTTGAGCGCCTCCGGCAACACGGTGGCGGTGGAGAGCGTCGAGCTGGCGCACCACGGAATGATGAGACTTCTGTGACAGACCCGATGACAACAAACGGGGGGCCGGTCGAGGTCTTGGGGCGGTTCCGGGGCGTGGTCGGCTCGCTGCCGCCGAGGCTCTTCGGCGGCGCAATCGGCGAAGGCTTCGGCGAATGGCTCGGAGGCCGTTGGGGGCTCGGCGGTGGCCGCCCCCCTTCGCCCGCGCGGAGAGTCTTCCGCAAAGAGAAGGGCCGCGTCCCAGTGCCGAGGCGACCCGCCGGGCGTCCCGTCCGGTTCTCGAACTACCAGCTCAACGCGACGCTCCGGCTGACGCTCAATCTTCCGCCGTCGGCTGCCACCTCCGGCGCGCGCGTCGCCGAAAGCGCTTTCGTCCCCGTCACGGCATCGCTCGCGGTCGCGCGTGGGAACGGGGCGACGGCGGCAGGGCTTTTGTCGCGCGAGTCCTGGACGAGCTTCCGTCTCTTGAGCGAGCGGCTGCGCGAGACGGCGCGACTGTCGAGCAGGGAACGGACTTTGAAGATTCTCTTCGGCGGCGGGGGCGGCGCGGCGGGCGTCGGGACGCACGCGCCGGGTTCGGCGGGCCGGTCGAAGGGCGGCGCGGCGCTCGCCCGTCCTTCGTTCGCGGCGGGGCCGCTGAGCTTTCTCCATTCTTCGTTCACAGAGGGGCCGCTGAATCTGCTCCATCCTTCGTTTGCGGCGGGGCCGCTGAACTTTCTCCATCTTACGTTCGCGGGGGGACTGCTGAATCTGCTCCATCCTTCGTTTGCGACGGGGCCGCTGAATCTGCTCCGTCTTTCGTTTGCGGCGGGGCCGCTGAACTTTCTCC
>DASTQX010000147.1:0-9004 GCA_035761505.1 Pyrinomonadaceae bacterium | reverse complement strand
TTCGAGGAGTTCCAGAAGAAAGGGCGTGATGGTAAGTCGAACGCGGGCGGAAGTAAGAAGTAGGAGGCAGACAGTTCGGAGCGTCGCAAGGCGCGAAAAAGACTCGGCCAGTGGCACGTGCTACTGGCCGAGTCTTTCGTTTCGCCGCTCGCGCGGCACGGAAAGTTTCGTGCTACTCCGGCGTCGCCATCGAGACTTTGCTTGGGTTCATTTCGCCGCCGGGTTGCGAGAGGCCGCGATTGAGAAGGACGCGGACTTCGGCGCGGCGGTTCTGGGCGCGTCCCTCGCGGGTCGTGTTGTCGGCCACGGGGTTGGCGTTGCCGAAGCCGAAGGGCGTGACGATGCGGCGCATCGGGATGCGGTGGTTCTCGACGAGGTAGCGGACGATTGATTCGGCGCGCTGCTCGCTCAGGCGGCGATTCGCGTCCTTGTTGCGCGACTCGTAGGCGTAGCCCGTGACTTCAAGCAGGTAGCCTTTCGCGCCCTGCGCGTAGGTGGCGATCTCGTCCAAGGTCTTCTTGGCGTCGGGCGAGAGCGTCGCGCTGCGGAGCTTGAAGCCGATGGCGATGCTGCGCTCCGGCGTGTAGTCGTCAATCGAGGAGATGCGGTCGTTGGCGACGCGGACTCCGTCCACGGCGCGGTCGGCGGTCTCCTGCGCGGCGACGGCCCCGCCGTTGGCGGCGTTCGAGATGGCAGCCAACTCGTCCACCTGCCCCGACATCCGCTCGGCGTTCTGCTCGGCCTCGCCGATGCGCGTCTCGGCGGTGCCGACGCGGTTCTCGACCGGCGTGACGTTGGCCTCGACGGTGCGGGCGGTGCGGAGGTCGCTGTCGTTAAATCTGATCTTCTCGGCGGCGAGGTTGCCGGCGGAGTCGCCGCGCCCTTCGACTTCGAGGTTGAGGCCGCGCATGATGGCGGTCTGCCCGTAGGACGAGCCGCCGCCGAAGAAGCCGCCCTTCGTCTTGACGCTCGTGCGGTCGGAAAGAACGACGGTGGTTTGCGCGCCGCTCGTGGCGTCCTGCACGACGAAGGTGTCGGCGTCGCGGCGGACGACGAAGCCCTTGAGCTTCATCTTCTGCCCGGCGGCGACGGTCGTCCGGTTGGACGAGGAGACGCCGGGGTCGTTCGTCTGCGCCACGGCGGTCGTCCCGGCGAAAGCGAGCGCCAGCACGCAGGCGGCGAAGGTCTGAACAGTCTTCTCGAATCTCATCTTTTTTCTCCCTCGGAAATTGTTGCTGAATCCACTGCCGCGTTTGAGACGGGCGAGCCCTTGTCCGTATAGAGCGAGGTCTGGTCTTCCTTTGCAGTGATTGGTTCAAACGAAAATACGCCGAAACGCGCCGCCGGAGGTTGCGATTACCTTGCGAGCGGGTTGCAAAAAGAGTGAGCCGAAGAGAAGTAAGCAGTGAGCGGTGAGCAGAAAAAGAAAAGGGCCGGAGTTCCTGCTCCGGCCCCGAAACGTGCGCGGTTTTTAACTGCTCACTGCTTACCGCTCACTGCTCACTCCTCTTCGGCTCACTTCCTGTCCTTGAACTGGTCGTAGAGCATCGTGTGGCGGCTGACGAGGGGGATTTGCCGCCCGGCGATGAAGAGGTGGCGGACGTTGGTGCGGGCTTCGAGGAGGTCGCCGTCGGTGACGACGACGTTGGCGATCTTGCCCACCTCGATAGAGCCGAGCCGGTCGGCGACGCCCATAATCTGCGCCGGGTAGAGCGTGACGGCCTTGAGCGCTTCGGCCCTCGGCAGCCCGTAGGCGGCGGCCATCCCGGCGTGGAAGGGGAGGTCGCGGACGTGCGCGCCCGAATCGCCCGTCGAGATGGCGAAGCGGACGCCCGCGCGTTGCAGCTTCGCCGCGTTCTCGTAGAGCGAGTCGTAAGGGTCGTCCTCGCGCAAAGGAAGATTGAGCGTGCCGTCGAGGATGACGGGGACGTTCCTCTCCTTCAACAAAGAGATCGCCTTCCAAGCCTCGCTGCCGCCGAGGACGACGGGCTTGAGCTTCATCTCCTGCGCGAAGTTGAGCGCAGCGCGGATGTCGCGCTCGCGCTCGGCGCGGAAGACGACGGGGCGCTCGCCGCGCGCGTAAGGGACGAGCGCCGCAAGCTTCAAATCGGAGACGGGGCGCGGAACGGATTTCGGGTCGCGCGCGAAGGCGTCCTGCGCGCGCCCGTAGGCTTCGGCGTCGCGCAGCATCCGCCGCATCTCTTCGACGCGCCGCTCGCGCGCCGTCACGGCGTCGGGCGTGATGCCCTGCTGCTGCTGTGCGAAGAAGCCGCCGCCGCCGCCGCCGAGCGTCGGGAAGTTGATGACGAGCGCGATGGTCGGGACGACGGCCAGCTCTCTCTGCGACGTGCCGCTTAAGTTAATGAGCGCGGCTTGGCCGGAGATGAGCCCGCCCTGCGGGAGGCTGACGGCGTTGGTCACGCCCGCGACGCGCGTCACGTCGAGGTGCGCGCTGTGCGGGTTGACCGCGACCCAAGCCATCGCGTTCGGGTTCATGTCGCCGAGTTCGGCGGTGTCCACGGTGCCGGGCGCGCCCGACTCGATCTCGACGAGCGCCATGTTGGTTCCGGCGTCAATCATGCCGGGATAGACGAAGAGGCCGCGCGCGTCAATCTCGGTCGCGCCCGCCGGGGCGGAACCGCCAGCGCCGACCGAGGCGATCTTGCCGTCGCTGATGACGAGCGTGCCGTTCTCGATCTCCTGACCGCTGACGGTGACGATGCGCGCGTTGCGGATGACGTAAGTGCCGGGCGCGCTCGTCTCCAACTGCATCGGGCTCACGATGTCCTGCGCCGAGGCGACGGGAGAGAAGCCGAGCGGCAGCGCGGCGACGAGCGCGAGGCACGCGGCGAGCGCGCAAGTTCTGACGGCGACGTTTTTCAGAGTCTTCATCGCTGGTTATCCTCCTCGTAGTGAACGTCGTCGTCGTGCGTGTAGGCGCGGCGAATCGCCGAGGGAGGCCGGGGCGGCGTCGCGCCCTCGCCGCGCGCGGGCGGGCGGTTCGCTTCGGCCTGCTCCAAGGTCTTGCGCTCCTGTTCGAGCTGCGGGCGGCGCGCGAGGTCGGCCTCGCGGTCGAAGAACACGTCGCCGTCAATGAAGGTCATGTCCACGCGCGCATAGACGCTCAAGGGGTGCGCGTTCCAGATGGCGAAGTCGGCGTCCTTGCCCACTTCAATCGAGCCGACGCGCTCCTGTATGCCGAGCTGCCACGCCGGGTTCCAGGTGATGAGCTTGAGCGCTTCTTCCTCGCTCAGCCCGCCGTACTTCATCATCTTCGCGGCGTCTATGTTGAGGCGGCGCGCGCGCTCGTCCGAGTCGGAGTTGATGGAGACGACGACGCCTTTGCGCGTCATAATCGCCGCGTTGTAGGGGATGGCGTCGTAGGCTTCGATCTTGTAGCCCCAGAAGTCGGCGAAGGTCGAAGCGCCCGCGCCGTGGCGCGCAATCTCGGTCGCCACCTTGTAGCCTTCGAGGACGTGCTGGAAAGTCCTGACCTTGAAGCCGAACTCGTCGGCGAGGTTGATGAGCATCAGGATTTCGTCGGCGCGGTAACAGTGCGAGTGGACGTAGCGCTTGCCTTCGAGAATCTCGACTAAGGGTTCGAGCGTGATGTCGCGGCGCGGCGGGATGAGGTTCTTGTTGGTGCGCGACTGTTCGCGGTAGTCGGCCCACGCGGCGCGGTAGTCGCGGGCGCGCGTGAAGGCTTCGCGGATGACCTCTTCGACGCCCATGCGCGTCGCCGGGTAGCGGCGCTGAAGGCCGGGGACGTTGAAGTTCGTCCGCTTCGGGTTCTCGCCGAGCGCGAACTTGATGCCGGGAGGTGCGCCGGGGAAGATGAACTCCTCGACGGGCCGCCCGTACTTGATCTTGACGGTCGAACTCTGCCCGCCGATGGCGTTGCAAGAGCCGTGCAGCAGCAGCAGGGAAGTGACGCCGCCCGCCAGCTCGCGGTAGAGGTTGATGGCCGTCGGGTTGAGGATGTCCTGCACGCGCGTCATCGAAGTGACGGACTGTGTGCACTCGTTGACCGAGCCGTCCATCATCGAGTGCGAGTGCGCGTCAATGATGCCGGGGAGGATAAATTTTCCCGTCGCGTCAATGACGCGCGCGTTCGTCCCGGCCCGCAGGTTCGGCCCGATGGCGGCAATCTTCCCGTTCCGCACGAGCAGGTCGGCGTTCTCCAAACGCCCGCGCGTGATGGTCAGAATCGTCGCGTTGCGAATCAGCGTCTCACCGCCGCGCGCCTGCCCGAAGGTCGCCCCGCCGCCCAACCCGCAGAGCAGCGCGAACGAGATAAGGTGCGTAAACAATCTTTTCATCATTGCTCTCCAGTAAAAAGCCTCGAACCGTGACAAGTGACGGGTGACAGGAAAGAACAGGTTTTCTCTCGTCACCCGTCACGGTTGACCCGTCACCCGTTAAGGGTTGCTCGCCCCGTCGGGCGGCGTGCCGCCGCCGGGGGGCGTGGGCGTCGGCGTCGGCGTCGCGGCGGGCCGTGTCCGGCCTCCGCCGCCCGCGCCGGGCGGGCGTCCCCCTTCGGCTGGCGGGGCGGGCCGCGTCCCGGTGAACGTGCCGGGGCCGCGCCCGACGATCTGCACCGACCCGCGCATCTGGTTGCCGGTGATGGTTCCGGTGAAGATGGCGTCGGTGGTCTGCGTGGCGGGGCCGGGGAGCGTGACGGGGACGTTGAAGCGGATGTCGTCGCCGGTGACGGAGCCGGAGCCGATCTGGCCGGAGCCGAGCGGGCCTTGCAGAGAGCCGGTCAGGTTCTCGCCCTGCTGTTGCAGGTTGAGCGTGACGGTGAACTCGGATTGCTCGCCGGAGCCGGGGAGGTTGACGTTGAGCGTCCAGTTGCCGGAAGCGCCGGTCGCTCCGCCGGTCGCGGTCGCGGCGGGACGGAGTTCAACGGGGCGACCGTCTATGAAGACGTGCGTGATGCGCCGGTCTTTGGCGAAGAGGTCGCCGCGCGTGACAGTGAGGTTAGCGATCTTGCCGACCTCAATCGTGCCGAGCTGCTGCGCGACGCCGAGTATCTCCGCCGGGCGGATGGTCAGGGCGCGCACGGCGTCCATCGGCGAGAGCCCGCCTTCGACCGCGCGCGCGGCGTTGGCGAGGAAGTCGTTCATCTGCGTCATCCCGCCCGACTGGAAGGCGAAGCGGACGCCCGCGGCGGCGAGTCGGCCCGCCGTCTTCGGCGCTTCGATGCGGTCGCGCAGGATGCGCAGAGGCTCCGGGTCGGAGTCGGGCGAGGCGGCGGCGGTGCGGCGCGGGAAGTTCAGCGAAAGGAGGACGGGCACGTTCGCCGCCTTCAACCTTTCGGCGACTTTGTGCGCCTCCGTCCCGCCCGCGATGACGAGCTGGAAGTTGAACTCGCGCGCGAGTTCGAGCGCGCGCGCAATCTGCCGCTCGCTGTCGGCCTGCATGACGACCGGCATCTGCCTTGAGAGCACGGGCAGCAGCGCCGCGAGCGACTTGTCCTGCTCCGGCCTTCTCAGCCCGCGCGGGCTGCGCTCGTAAACGGCGTTGGCCTCGCGGTAGCGCTGCGCGTCGAGAAGAAGCTGTCGCACCGAAGAGAAGACGCCCATCAAAGAGCCGGGATACTGGCCGCCGCCGATGGGCGTCGTCCCGACGTAGAGCGCGACGGGCGAGCGCACGATCATCTGCTGCGGCGTGTCGCCCGCGAGGTTGATGAAGGCCGACTGGCCGAGGAAGATGTTGCCGCGCGGCGCGGTCTGCGCGGCGGTGATACCGGCGTTACGCGCCGCCTCGATCTCGTTGCCGCCGGGGCGCACTAAGTCGGCGGCGGAAATCTCCGGTTGGAGGCCGGGCAGTTGCGTCGAGTTCGGCGAGACCGCCGAGGGCGCGGACTGTCCGAAGAGTCCGGCGAAGCCGCCTCCGCCGCCGGGCGTCGCGCCGGGCGTGGGCGTCGGGCGCGGGATGCCGAGCGTGGTGCTGGCGTCAATCAGTCCGGGGTAGATGGTCAGGCCCGTGCCGTCAATGGTGCGGGCGTCGGGCGGCGCGGCGACGCGCTCGCCGACCGCCGCGATGAGCCCTTCGCGGACGACGACCGTCCCGCGCTCGATCACCGGGCCGCTGACGGTGACGACGCGCGCGTTGGTGATGGCGTAGGTGTCAACGCCCGCGCGCTGTGCGGAGGCCCGCCGCGCGGGCGCGAGCCAGAGGGCCGAGGCCGTGAGCGCGACGACCGAAAGCGCCGCGAGCATCTTGGTTTGAGAGTTTCGCATTCGCATCATGAGTTTTGTGCTTCCCGACCTGAAGAGTCAGAAACTCGCGCCCGAACCCTTGACGGAGGACTCCCGGCGGGAGCCTCTTCGGGGAAACGCGCGTCTAAAATTTGTGGACGGTAAAGACGAAGTGCTAAAGCGCCGCGAAGGGTTCAGGCGCGACCGGATGGAGCCCGGCCCGCCTGACGTAAGGTACTGCTTCGGTCACATGCGCGCGCAGCCGTCTTACGCGGCGCGCGCGGCAAAGGTTTCGGCCCCGCCGGCGGCGGGGACTCGACAAGCGTGCCTCCGGGCGCACGGCGCGCGCCGTGAACGAAACCCTCACCGCGCGCGCCGTGCCGAGGGCTTTATCTGGCGGCGTTGGCGTTCTTGTTCGCGTCGCCGTCGCCGGGCCTGATGACCAGACTGTTGGTGACGCTCTTCGCGCCCTCGACGCGCGCGGCCTTCTCGGCGGCGGCCTTCTGGGCGGCGCTGCCGACGGTGCCGCGGAGAGTGACGACGGCCTTCTCCACGTCAACGTTGATGGTCGAGTCGCGGAGGTCGTCGACGCCCGCGAGCGCGCCGCGCACCTTGAAGTGTATCCAGCCGTCGCTCGCCTCGGTGCTGATCTTGTCGCCGAGGTTGGTGGCGCTCGCGCGCCAGTTGTTGGCGTTCTTGTCGAAGTCTTCGCGGTTGGCGTTCCAGTTCCAGTTGTCGCTGCGGGCCGACGCGTTGCTGTTAGCGTTGGCGTTGGCGTTCGTGTTGACGTTCGCGTTGGTGACGACAGCCGTGTTGGTGTTGGAACGGTTGACGGTCGAGTTGTTCGTGGGCTCTCCACCGCAAGCGGCGGTGAGGGCAAGAAGGGCGACGCCCGCGGAAATCGCCAGAGTGTTTCTCATGTCGGTCGGATTCTCCTGATTGGTTGAAATACCCGCTTGTTACTGAGTCAATCCCCCGGCGTGCCGCGCCCCGGTTCCCGGACGATGCCGCGTCGCCTGTTGACGGCGCGGGCGTCCCTCTCTGAACTTAAAAAAACCTCGGTGCGTGCGCGTGGGTTGATGACTGGCGCACATCTTAGCGCCGGAAGCGGGGGACGGCAAGGGAAAGAAAGAGGCCGGGGGCTAGAGGCCGGAGACTTGTTGCAGACAAACTGCCTCCGACAAGTCTCCGGCCTCTAGCCCCCAGCCCTTCTCTCACCACTTGACCGTGCCTTCCTTCGACGTGTCTATCTGGGCCATGCCGGACGGTTCGCCGCCGCCGAAGAAGAACGCCTTCATGTTGTCGAAGAGGAAGCCTTGCGCGTCCTCATTCATCAGGTCGAGGCCGTAGTGGTTGATAATCATGTTCTGCTTTTGCAGCCACTCGGCCCAGCAGGGCTGGCAGATTTCGGTGCCGATGCGCTGCCCCATCTCGTTCGGGAAAGGCGCGTAGCCTAAAGGCGCTCGCTCCTGCCCGCACCGCGCGCATTTCTTCTGTTCCGCCATGAAAGACTCTCCTTGAAAAAGTTCGTTTGGAGTTTCGACGCTCTCGTTTGCGGGACAGGATAGCACAGCGGGGGCGCAGGTCGGGCTTGCGGCGTGAGGGGGTTTTCAGCCGGAGTCGCCCGCCGCGCGGATGGCGGCGAGCACTTCGTCGTCCTTCGGGCGGAAGAGCGAGAGGGGTTGGACTTTGAGGTGGCGGACGCGGCCCGCGCCGTCTATCACCACGACGGCGCGGGCCGCGCGGTTCGGGAGCCAGGAGGTCGCGCCGAACAGGCGCGCGACTTCGCCTGTGGGGTCTGAGAGCAGGCGCAGTGGAAGCTCGTGGCGCGCGGCGAATTTCCGGTGCGAATCAACCGTGTCGGTCGAGACGCCGACCACCTCCGCGCCCGTCGCCGCGTAGTCCTCCCAGCGATCGCGCACCGAGCACATCTGCCGCGTGCAGACCGGGGTCTCGTCGCCGGGGTAGAAGAGGAGCACGACCGTCTTGCCCCGTTGCTCCGAGAGCCGCCAGTCGCGGCCCTCGCCGTCCCGCAAGGTGAAGTCGGGCGCGGGCTCGCCGACTCGCGGCGCGGCGTCTTTACTCATGCGTGACTGTGCTCCCTTCCTTTAACTCAGCCGTAGTTCTCCATGATGAGCCAGATCACCAGCACGGCGACGGCCACGCCGAGGCCGATGGCGACCTTCGCGCCGGTGGAGAGGTTGTGCCCCTTCACCTTCTGGACTTGCGGGTAAGCGACGCGCGTTTCGGTGCCGGTCTTCGCGTCCACGACGCTGAAGCCTTCGTCGCCGACCTCCGAGACGTAACCCTTGAGCTTCGTCTTGTCTTTGAGCTTGACCTCGACGCGCGCCGCCGTGCCCGTGCCGAGCCGCTCGATGCCTTCCTTCACCTTCTTGACGAAGACCGCTTCCTTCTCCGCCTTCGACTTCGACCCGGCGGCGCAGACTGAGACGGGGCCGGCCACCGACATGAGTGCCGCGACGAGTGCGACCGAGAGAATCCTTTTGAACATGTTGACGCTCCTCTAGAGAGAAATTTTAGGACTACCGCCGAACCCTATATGCAACTCTCACACCTGAGCGCGCGGCGCGGGCTTTGGCGTCCGTCCGAAGAGAAAAGAGCTGTCCGAGCCCCACACGGCTGCGACATCTGAAAGCCTTTTCCTGCGTCGCGTCAACGTCCGCCGGGCGGGGGGGAGAAAAAAGGAACGAAAATCCATCTCCCCGGACGCGGAAGGGCGCGCGTCACGACTGAAAGTCGCGGATGTCCTTGAAGGGCGTCGAGGGGTCGTCGAAGTCGGG
>DASTQX010000146.1:0-4892 GCA_035761505.1 Pyrinomonadaceae bacterium | reverse complement strand
TTCACCTCGTTGACGTAGTCACTCATAATTTCAAATCTCCTTCGACTGCTTTAATCGCTGCTGACTAAACTTGCGGGTCCTACAGGTCGAACAGCGCGTGGTAGAGCCTGACGTATTTGCGCGCCGCCGCCTCCCATGAGTTGTCAACGCGCATGCCGTTCAACTGAATCGCCCGCCACACTTCGGGGTGGCCGTACCAGTGCAGCGCCTCTTGAATCTTCTCCAACATCGCGCCTGACGTGTAGGGCTCGAACTTGAAGCCCGTGCCCGTCCCGCGTTGCGGGTTAAAGTGCTCCACGGTGTCGTCGAGCCCGCCGGTCGCGCGCACGACGGGAACCGTCCCGTAGCGCATCGAGTACATCTGATTGAGCCCGCACGGCTCGTAGAGCGAAGGCATCAGGAAGATGTCGGCCCCGGCCTCGATCTGGTGCGCGAGCGATTCGTTGAAGCCCTTGTAGATGCCGACGCGGTACGGCGCGAAGTCGTGCATCAGTTGGAGGAACTCTTCGTACTCGCGCTCGCCCGACCCCAAAGCGACGAAGAAAGCGCCGGTCTCAAGGATGCGTCCGGCGGCCTCTTTGATGAGGTCGTAGCCCTTCTGCGCGATCAAGCGCGAGATGGTCGCGATGATCGGGCGTTCGGGCTCTTCCGGCAGGCCGAAGCGGCGGAGCAGATCGAGCTTGCATTCGAGCTTGCCCGAAAGGTCTTCGGGGCCGAAGTGGGCCGCGAGGTGCGGGTCGGTCGAGGGGTTCCAGACCTCGTAGTCCACGCCGTTCGTGATACCGATCAACCTGTCCTGACGACGACGCAAAAGCCAGTCGAGCCCGTTCCCGTGCTGCGGCGTCTGAATCTCGTAGGCGTAGCGCTGGCTCACGGTCGAGATGGCGTCCGAGGCCATGAGCCCGGCCTTCAAGGCCGAGGCCGCGCCGTTCTGGATGAAGAGGTTGCGCTCGTCGCCTTCGCGGAAGCCGAGCCGCCAGAGGTCGTTCGGGTCGAACATCCCCTGATAAGCGAGGTTGTGAATCGAGCAGAGCGTCCGCGTCTGCGCGAGGAACCCGCCCCACGAACGCCCCGCGCGCAGCCACGCCAGAGCGAAGCCGCTCTGCCAGTCGTTGCCGTGGACGATGTCCGGCGCGGGGCCGAGTCGCCCCAAGAGAGCGAGCGCGGCGCGGCTGAAGAAGGCGAAGCGCTCGTGGTCGTCGCCGTCGCCGTAGATTTTCTCGCGCCCGAAATATTCCGGCGCTTCGATGAGGAAGGCGGGAGCGCCCGCCGCGTCGCTCAACCAGACTTGG
This sequence comes from Pyrinomonadaceae bacterium, assembly GCA_035761505.1. GTDB lineage: Bacteria > Acidobacteriota > Blastocatellia > Pyrinomonadales > Pyrinomonadaceae > JAIVJM01. The sequence continues at coordinate 3,600 of DASTQX010000146.1, read as the reverse complement.
GTGCGGCGACGGTGGCCCAGCCATTCGACTTCGAGGTTGTCAAAGAGCAGTTCGCGCAGGTGCTTGCGGTCGGTCTGCGCGTAGAGCGGGTGGATGAGCGCCACGTCCAAGCCTTCGCCGACGAGCGCCTTCGGGAGCGCGCCCGCAACGTCACCCAAGCCGCCCGTCTTGGCGAACGGCACAGCCTCGGACGAAAGAATCGCGACGCGCAAAGCCTTTTTTTCGACACCGCGCCCCTCGGAGAGACGCTTCCGACCAACAGACTTAACTTCTAAAACTGATGTGCAATACTATGCGAAGCCACGCCCGGTTTGTCAACTCTGATAAATGGTGAATGGTAAATAGTAAATGGTGAAAAGAGTTTGCATCTTCTCACCATTTACCATTCACTATTTACTATTTACTAGCTCTGCATCGAGGCGAGGAAGTCCGCGTTGGCCTTCGTCTTGCCGAGGCGTTCCAGGACGACTTCCATCTGCTCGACGGGCGAGAGGGGGTTGAGGACGCGGCGCATGACCCAGATGCGGTTGAGGTCTTCCTTCGAGATGAGCAGTTCCTCTTTGCGCGTGCCGGAGCGTTGGAGATCAATGGCCGGGAAGAGGCGCTTGTCCGAGAGTCGGCGGTCGAGATGAATCTCGGAGTTACCCGTGCCCTTGAACTCCTCGAAGATCACGTCGTCCATGCGCGAACCCGTGTCAATCAGCGCCGTCGCGATGATGGTCAGCGAGCCGCCCTCCTCGATGTTGCGCGCCGCGCCGAAGAAGCGCTTCGGGCGCTGCAAGGCGTTGGCGTCAATACCGCCTGAGAGGATTTTGCCCGACGGCGGGACGACGGCGTTGTGCGCGCGCGCGAGGCGAGTCAAAGAGTCGAGCAGGATAACCACGTCGCGCTTGTGCTCGACGAGGCGCTTGGCCTTCTCGATGACCATGTCGGCGACCTGCACGTGGCGCGTCGGCGGCTCGTCGAAGGTCGAGGAGATGACCTCGCCGTTGACGGAGCGCTGCATGTCGGTGACTTCCTCCGGGCGCTCGTCAATGAGCAGGACGATGAGCGTGACCTCCGGGTGGTTCTGCGTCACGGAGTTGGCGATGGTCTGCAAGAGCATCGTCTTGCCGGTGCGCGGCGGCGCGACGATGAGGCCGCGCTGCCCCTTGCCGAGCGGCGTCACGAGGTCTATGACTCGCGCCGAGAGGTTCTCGGAGGTGACCTCCATCCGCAGTTGCTCGTCGGGATAAAGCGGCGTCAGGTTGTCGAAGAAGACCTTGTCGCGCGACTCGCCGGGAGCCTCGAAGTTGATGGCCTCGACCTTAATGAGCGCGAAGTAACGCTCGCCCTCTTTGGGCGGTCGAATCTGCCCCGACACGGTGTCGCCGGTGCGGAGGTCGAACTTGCGTATCTGCGACGGCGAGACGTAGATGTCGTCGGGGCCGGGCAGGTAATTGTATTCGGGCGCGCGCAGGAAGCCGAAGCCGTCGGGCAGCGTTTCCAGCACGCCCTCGGAGAAGATGAGCCCGCTCTTCTCGGTCTGCGCGGCGAGGATTTTAAACACCAGCTCCTGCTTGCGCATCCCCGTCGCGCCGGGCACGTCCAGCTCTTTGGCGATCTGCGTGAGCTTGGAGATGGACATCTCCTTGAGCGTGGCGAGGTTGAAGGTGTCGGCGTCGCGCCCTTCGCGCCCGCCGAGCCCTTCCTCAGCCGATTCGGCTTCCTCGATGTCCGCTTCGATGTCGGGCATCTCCTCGGCGGTGGCCGTCGCGGACTTCGTGCCGGCTTCTTTGGCCCCCACGCCGTTGGCGCTTTCGCGCTCCCTGCTGATGCGTGTGCGTGTTGTGCGTTGTGACATTTCCGTTCTTCTCTTTGCCGCGCAAACCCTTGGCAGGCGCGCGCTCTTTCAGTGACTTTCCGAGGGGGCCGCGGGCGACCGACCGAACGCGGCGTCGCCTTCGGATTCCCTCATTCTCTTAAAATGATTGCCGATTGTATGTCAGGAATGATGCCTCTTGATGCGCCGCCGCGACGGGGACGCTTTCATTGAAGGGCACTGCCCTGATGCCGTGCGGCGCGGGAGGGTGATGTGGCCCCCGCCGCCGCGAGCGGACGCCGAAAACGTCCGTCAAATTTGAAGTCAAACGTGTGGGGAAGTTGCCGTTCACTTCTTAGATGCCGGAGACCGCCCGCGCGGTAGCCCCGACCTACTTGTCGCACTCGTTGAACTCAAAGGGGGGAATGTGAGGCGGCCAGTACCTCTTCGATAGCGTGCCAGATGCGTTCCCGCCCGCGCCCCGTGACGGAGGAGTATTCGACCACTCCTGCGCCCGCGCCCACGCCCACGGCGTCCAGAACTTTACGGGTACGCGCGAGGTTTTTCCGCAACTCGTTTGACGAGAGCTTGTCGGACTTGGTCGCAACCGTCAGGAAGGGCTTCTGGTTGACCAAAAGCCATTCACGGAGCTGCAAATCCAATGTCGTGGGTTCGTGGCGCGAATCTACGATGTGAATTGATAACACAAGGGAGTCGCGGTTTGCAAGGTAGCTGGCGACCATTTCCCCCCACCCCTCGCGCACGTCGCGCGGCACGCGCGCGTAGCCGTAACCGGGGAGGTCGACGAAGTAAAAGCGCTCGTTAATCAGGAAGTAGTTGAGCGATTGCGTCCGCCCCGGCGTCGAGGAAGTCCGCGCCAAGCCCTTCACCCGCAGCAGCGAATTCATGAGGCTCGACTTGCCCACGTTCGACCGCCCCATAAAGGCCACCTCCGGCACCGAGCCCTTCGGCCAGTGCGCCTCCTCAAACGCGCTCTTGACGAACCTTGCGGACGTTACTTTCATAAAAACAGTGACGAGTGACGAGTGACGAGTGACGAGTTAAAGACAAGCCCTTCCGACTCGTCACTTGCCACTCGTCACTCGTCAACGCCTTGTCAGGCATTGGCCGCGTCCGCCTCGGCCTGCTCGGTCGCGGCGGAGGCGCGGGCGGCGGCGACCATCTTCGACATCTCGCGCATGCGCTCTAAGCGCTTCTCGGCTTCGGGCAGGCGCATGACGGCCTGTTCGAGGTGGCGGAGTGCCTGCGGATGAGTCCGCGCGCGGAGTTCTTCGAGGAAGGGGTGCAGCTTGGCGAAGACGAAGGCTTGCTCGCCGTTCGCGTCATTGAACATCTCCTCGTCAATCGCGCCGTGGTTGACGAACGAGCACGCCATCTCCCAGTAAGACGTGACCATCCGGTAGTAGGCGCTGTGCTCGCCGCGCGCGGCGTCGAAGACCTCGTCGGCGCTCGAAGGGTTGAAGGTGGCGAACCAGTCGCGCGCCTCGCGCATGACCTCCTCGCGCCGCAACTCGTAGAGTTTCAGAATCAACTCGGCGCTCTTCTGCTTGTCGCTCATTTGAAAGTTTCTCCTTGAGGGATTCGGATACGCGTCGGCGGACGGCTTCCCATCCGGGGACGCCCCTTGACCGTGTGGAACTTTGACCTTTGAAGGTTGATGAGAGAAACACTGCCTGTTTCTCGGCGGGGTTGTCAAGAAGCGGAGGGCTCTCCGGCGTCCGCGTGCTTCGGGGCAAGGCGTCGCCGGGAACCCGACAGTCCCGGCGACGCCCGCTCAC
>DASTQX010000145.1:0-3667 GCA_035761505.1 Pyrinomonadaceae bacterium | reverse complement strand
GCTTGAGGAGGAGCGAGCCCGAAAACTTCGACGCGCCGCCGGAGGGCCGGGGCGCGGAAGTAGAGGCGAGCTGCTGCGAGAAGGCCGCCGCGGGGAAGAGGTTCGACGTGACGAGGGCAAGCGCGCAGACGGCAGCCCTGTGCAGTGCTTTTTTCATCATGGATTTAGAGCGAGACCGTCCCCCTCTGGCGGGAGCGTCCACTTCCTTGTATTTTTTCCGAATTGCTGGACGTGCGAGGCACGGACTGTTGCCGGGAACCGAGAACTTGCCGCCGACCTGAAGCGCCTAGTTAGACGTGACGACCGGGCCGAAGGTTTCAACTGATTTCGGCCCGCCGCCCATTTTTTACAACCGCATGACAACTGCTTAAGACGCGCGCCGGAGCGCACCTGTTAACGCCGCCGCAGGATGACTTGACCGCCGCCCGTGCGGAGCGTGTAGAGTTCGCCGCCGCCGCCGATGCGCCAGCGCCGGACGCGCTTGTCGGCCCCGTCCTCGGCCACGGCCACGCCGTCGTTCGAGACCGACTCGGCCTCGATTTCGAGCGTGATATTCGAGTCCGCAGGGACGCTCAGCGAGATCGTCCCGTCGCCCGTGCGCGCGGCGAGTTTCGTGAAGCGACCGTCGAGCGTGATGCGCCCGTCGCCGGTGCGCGCCGCCGCCTCGCCGTCGAAGTTATCCACGCGGATGCGCCCGTCGCCGGTCTGCGCGTCGAGCCGCCCGCGCGACCCGGCAACGTCAATCGGCCCGTCGCCCGTCCGCAATTCCAGAGCGCCATTCACGCCCTCGACCCGCAGGCGACCGTCGCCCGTCGAGACGAAGAGCGTCGAGTTGCGCGGCACGTACACGTCGAACTCGACCGAGGCCGCCGAGTTGAAGGAGACGACGCGCCCGCCGCGCTCCTGATAATCGTGAGCGAAGGACTTGTCGAACTCGGCGCGGAGGACGACTTCCGAAGCCGCGCCCGTCGTCGCCTGCACCTTGATGCCCTTCATCTCGCGCTCGTCCCACGCGCGTTTGATGGCCGTGTACATGACCTCCGGCTTGTCCCACGCGCGGATGTTGACGGGGCCGTCGAAGGTCTCGATGCGGATGCGCGAAGCGCCCTGCACCGGGACGGTGTGCGACTCGCGCTCGATGCGCCGCTGCGCGTCTTCGCGCACGACGCCGCTGCTGTTCGAGAGTTCCTGATTGACTTCCCTCTCCACGTCGCGCGCGATGCGCGCGGCCTCGCGCGCGACTTCCCGCGCCTCGCGCGACTCGGCGGCACGTTCCCGCGCGGCCTCGGCCCGCGCCTCTCGAATCTCGCGCGCGGTCTCTCTCTCCGCTTCCCTCACCTCCCTCGCCGCCTCGCGCGCGTCCTTGCGCGCTTCGTCCGCTTCGTCGTCGAAGTCTTCAGAGGCGTGGCGCGTCGTCTCGGAGAGGAGGTTGGTCGCGGGGCTCAAGGGGCGATTGTCGGCGGCGCGGCGGACGTTGATCGCGCCGTTGACGTTCGAGAGGTTGAGACGCGCCGCGCCCGCGCCGAGGCGGCCTTCGATTTCACGCCCGACGTACTCGCCCTCGCGGACGGGCAGGTTGAAGTCGTTTTTGATTGAGCCGTGGACGGTGTCGGCCCGGAGGACGACGTTCGCGTCCGAAGGGATGGTCACGTTGAGCGGGCCGTTGACCGAGCTGAGCGAGATGCCGGACGACCCGTTCAGGCGGTCGAAGCTCGCTTCCAGAAGGCCGTTGACGACCGAGAGCTTGACGGGGCCGGTCAAGCCGCGCGCCGTCACGCGACCGTTGACCGAAGAGGCGTTGACCGCGCCGCTCAAGCCCTCGATGTGGAGCGCGCCGTTGACCAACTCGACCTCGGCGAGCCGCGCGCCGCGCGGGACGGTGAGAGTGTATTCGACCGTCGCCACGCTGTCCTCGCGCGTCCAGTTCTCTTTCGTCCTGTACTCGTGCTTCGGGTACTCGGTCTCAATGTGGAGGTGGTCGCCGCGCGCGTCAATCTTAATCTCGGCCTCGCGCAGGCGCTCCGGCTTGTAAGCCTTCTTCAAGGCGTCCACCTTCACCTCGTTGCGATCCCAAGCGGCGATGCTCACCTTGCCGTTGATGTTCGACAGACTCACGCGCCCGCCCGGCGCGAGCGGGTAGCTCTGGTGGAACTCTTCGGTCAGTTCGGACTGCCCCGGTTGCTGCCGCGCGAGCCCGTCGCCCGCCGCGAGCATGGCGACCGCGAAGACGAAAACGAGCAGCGAAAGACTTTTCTTCGACATTCTCAATACCCTGCTTCCGGTTGGTGTAGGAAATGGCCTTCAGGTTTCACATTCCTGAAAAAAAATACGAGACGTTGGACGCCGCGCCCCGGCGACTTTAAGAGGCGCGGCGAATCTGCACGCTCCCGTTGACGGTCTTAAGGTTCAGCTCGCGCCCGCCGCCGCCGATGGTTCCCGAAAGGTGTCGCTTGCTGAAGCGGCCCGTGACGGTCAACGGGAAGTCGGTCTGGATGTCGCCGTTGAGAGTCTCGGCCTCGACCGTCGCGCTCAAGGAAGCCGGGAAGCTCAACTCGATGCCGCCGTTGACGGTGTGGAACGTAAGCTCGTCCGACCACTCGGCGCTGCCCATCGAGGCGTTGATGGAGCCGTTGACGGTCTTGGCGCGCGCGAGACCCGTCGTCGAGACCTTGACGCTGCCGTTGACGGTCGTCGCCTCGACATCCGCGCCGAGCCTTTCGGCCCGCACGTCGCCGTTGACCGTCCGGCCCGTGAAGCGCACGCCCGCCGGAACGCGCACCTTGAACTCGACCTGCGTGTCGTTGTTCCGCACGTTCATGCGCCCCTTGTCGCCGGGCGTGCAGACGTTGGGCTGCTCGCCTTCGCTGCTCGGATAGACGGCGCAGATCGTCACGCCCTCGGCGTGCTCGACGACCTCGACGCGCACGCTGCTCGCGTCGCCGCGCCGCGCGCTCTTCTCCGCCGAGACTTCGACCTCGCCGCTCGTCGAAGGCTCGGCCTCGATGCCGCCGTTGATGCCCTTAATCTCGACGACGCGACCGGAGGCCAGACGACCGCGCCAGCGGAAATCGTTCTGCGGCTCGACCGGCTCGGCCTGCGCGGACGGGCCGCGCTCGGCGGCGCGAGTCCTGACGACCGTGGCCGCGCCGGAGCTGCACGCGCCCGCGAGCTGCGCGACGAAGACGAAGACGAGGGCCGCGACGAAGCCCTTGCTGTTGATTTGACGACGATTCATGCTTGCCTCCTCAAAGACGGGGAAATTTAAATTTTGCACGGCGACCCGAAGCAGCCGACCGGCCTTGAAACCTTCAAGAGTGGAATAACGCCGAGGCCGCGGGCGGATGCCTTCGACGAAGAGCTTCAAGCGGCATCGCTTCTCTCTGGCCTGTCTAACGTTGAAACACCGTGCGGAAGTCGTTTGTGGCAGAAAATTTCTGAAGCGAGCCCCCGAAGGGGGCGGAAGAATGTAGCCCACGGCGCGAGCCGTGGGGACAGTCGTTAGTTAAATACAGGAGAGCCCCTGAAAGGGGCGAAAGATATTCGACGTTGAATATCTTTCGCCCCTTTCAGGGGCTCTGACTTTTTATTCGCGCTCGATACCCACGGCTGACGCCGTGGGCTACATTCTTCCGCCCCCTCCGGGGGCGTATCAAAAAAAGGGGCTTTT
>DASTQX010000144.1:0-3555 GCA_035761505.1 Pyrinomonadaceae bacterium | reverse complement strand
CGATGCCGCCCCGCAAACAGGACTAAGGGGAGATTTTCAACTCAAGACCGGAGTCTGTCCGTTGGTACGAATAGGTTTGGTATGAATCGTGTAAGGATGAAGACCGGGGAGACTTCATCGAGATTGCCCGTGAAGAAAACGCGCGCATACTAAGTGATGCTCCGAGCGACTGTCAAGAGAAATCTTCGCGGCCTCGACGAGACTTTCGTGAACGACATTCGCCTTGCCGCGCGAGCCGAACATTAGCGATTCAGCCTTGCCGCGAAGCCGAAGTTTTCGGCTCCGCGCGTCTCTGCGACGGGCGCTCCCCTGCCGGTTCAGGAAAGAGCGGTGACAAGTCTTCGCCCTCTGTCCCTCACACAAAAAATCGGGCCGGTGATTCATTTCCGCAAACGGCTGCGCGTTAGAGCTTGAGGCTCACCGGACGCGGACTGAAGACTCACGCCGCCGGAGAGTTCCTCCTCGTTCATAGAAAATTTCATCCGAGGCGCGACGCACCGGCTCGCCCTGACAGCCTCCGGCCCTGTCCGCGAGTGAGCGTCGTCGTCCTCATGTCCTAAGAGAGCCGCAGAGTCACTCAGAGGAGATTCCGTATGACCGACAGCAACCGCAATCCTGAACCGATGATTAAGCTGGAGCCGAGCGGCGTCGCCCCGGTTATCAGCTACAACGTCCCGGAGCCCACTTCGTACAGCGGGCGCAACTTTATTGACCTCCAACTCGGCGCGTCGTACTTCAAGACGACGCCGCCTCCCGGTAGCTCGTCGCTCACCGCTTCGGGCGCTTCGCTCACCTCCGGCCCCGACGCCACCGACGCGCTCGCCTCGCTCATCATGGAAGCCGCCGCGACCGAGAGGGCCACGTATGAAACCTCCGACGAGATGTCTCTGATGTCGCCCGCCGCGCCGCGTGACGGCGGCAGCACCGAGACGCTCGACTTGCGGAACCTTCTGGCGGGCCTCAAGGCTTCCGGCCACGAAATCAGTGACAAGCTCCTGAACCTCAACCTCGACGAAGTTCGCGCCATGCGGCGGCTCGGCAAGCGGCTCAACATCTACCGGACGATGTTCGGCACGCTGGCCTACAACTACGTGGACGCGCCCGCCGTCGAGCCGGAGACGAGCGCCGCGTCCGCCGACGACTTCAGCGCGTTCGCGCCGTTGGCGGCGACCTCCGGCGAGACCGAGACCGACCCGATCTTCCGCCCCATCGAGCCCGAAGAAACCGACGGCGACGTGGATCAGAACGCCATTCCCGAACCGCCCCCCGAAGGCGGCGGCGGTGGAGGCGGCGGCACGACGACCGTCGCGCTCAACGTGCGGATTGATGTGCCCGCCGCGAACTCGACGCTCAACGGCCCGCACTCCGGCATGAGTTTCACCGTGACCGGCGTTTCCAGCGTGACCAGCGGCGGCGGCTCGATCTCGAAGGTCGAGGTGCAGGTCGGCTCCGGCGAATTCAAGATTGCTTCCCAGACTTCGGGCACCGGCTGGAACACTTGGGCGATCCTCGGCAACGTCAGCGTCGCCGGCCCGCTCACCATCACCGCGCGGGCGACGCACAGCACCGGCAAGACGACGACGCACGCCGTCAACGTCAACGTCGCGCTCGCGCCGCCGCCCGACACGACCGCGCCCGGCCTCAACATCTCTTTCCCCTCGGCGGGTCAGGAGTTCCCCGGCACCTCGGCGGGCTCGGCCATCGTCAATGTGACGGGCACGGCCTCCGACCTCGGCGGCGTGCAGACGGTCGAACTCAAACTCGACAACGGCAACTACTCGCAGGTCACGCCGGGCCACCCCGACTGGTCGAACTGGTCGAAGGTCGTCAACGTCCCTTCGGCGGGCGAGCACACACTGACGGCGCGCTGCGTGGATAACGCGGGCAACGTGACGACCAAGAGCGTTACGCTGCGCGTCACGGTCGCGCCGCCGCCCGACACGACGCTCCCCACCATCAACATCTCGACGCCGGTGCAGAACGCTTCCATCAACGGGCCGTTCAACGGCGCGAGCGTCAACGTCAAGGGGTCGGCCTCGGACGCGAGCGGCATCAACAAGGTCGAGTTGCTGGTGGACGGCGTCATCACCCCGGCGCAGCCCAAAGGGGCCAACGACTGGTCGGAGTGGAGCGGCACGGTCATCGTCAAGCAGCCGGGCCTGCGCCACATCACGGCGCGCTGCACGGACTCCGCCGGGAACACCAACACGAGCACCGTCGCCGTCAACGTCACGCTCATCCCCGACGTGGTTTCGCGCCTCAACCGCCTCATCCTCGTCGAGAGCTACCGCCTCTCTTCGTACCTCGGCGGCTACGGCGCGGGCCGCACGATTAAGACCTTCTCGCTCCTGCCGGGCGAGAAGACCAAGATCAGCATCAAGACCTACACCAAGACCGAGGCCGACGCCAAGAGCGCGTCGAGCATCCTCGACTCCTTCACGCAGGAAAGCTCCGACGACTTCGAGAGTTCGATGGGCAAGGAACAGTCGAACAAGAAGAACTACGACGAGAGCTTCAACTACAAGGTGGACGCGACGGCCTCGGCGAGTTGGGGTTGGGGCAGCGCCAGCGTCTCCGGCGGCGTCTCCGGCGGCACCAACTCGGCGCGCGAGGAGTTCGCCAAGAACATCGCCAACGCGACGCAGAAGCACGCCGCGCGCGCCTCGGCCAAACGCGACGTGCAGATCAACACCAGCTACGAGGTCAAGGAATCCACGGGCGAAGAGACTTCGGTCGAGCGCGTCATCGAGAACATCAACGTCAGCCGCACGCTCAACTTCGTCTTCCGCCAGATGAATCAGGAGTTCATCACCATCCTCCATCTCGTGGACGTGCGCGTCGGCTACTTCAAGGTCGTGCAGGTGCAGGGCCAGACCGAGCCGCAATATACCTACAAGGAGGTCACGCTGCCGGAGTTGGACGCGCTGCTCGAAGAGGCCATCGTGCCGGAGAAACGCGCCGAGGTGCGCGCCGACATCATCCGCCAGCTCTCGAACATCTTCGACCACAAAGACCGCCGCCACCAGTTCGTGCAGGAGGAGCCGATGCGCGACCATAACGGTCAAATCATCCCGCTCTCGCAATACCTGCGCGTGAGAAAGGACTACGTGTCGAGCTATCTCGACGAGGCGACGGGGACGCTCATCAAAGTGCCCGGCATCATCCTCGACGCCAGCAAGTACGTGCTCCGCACCGAGGGCGTGATTGTCGAGGCGCTGCTCGGTCAGGGCGACGCGCTCGACGCCTACTCGCACGGGTTGCAGGATGCCGCCGTGCGCGAGAAGAACCTCGCCAACGAGCGGGCGGCGCTCGACAACCAGAAGGCGGAACTGGCGTTGCAAATCATCCAGACCAACGACGCCGAAGCCGCCAAGCTCTACGCGCAGCTTAACCCGCAACCGCACGCCCAACTCGTGCCCTACGTGTTGGCCTCGCCGAAGGAGAGCACCAATGGGCAGCCCGTCAACTAACACGCGACCCGCCGCCGCACACGCGGCGCTCGCCAACGCCGACCGCGTGAGCGGGGGGGGACTCCCCCCCGCCACGCGGGCCTCG
>DASTQX010000143.1:0-14590 GCA_035761505.1 Pyrinomonadaceae bacterium | reverse complement strand
GATAAGCAACACAAACGCCAGCCCGACCAGAGCGGCGCAGGCGCGCTCGCGCACGCGCAGGTTGAGGTCGTTAATCATCCCGCCGCCGCCGTCACGCAGAATCAGCCGCGACCACGGCAGCGCGCGGTCGAAGATGTCGGCGCGGAGCAGAGACGGAAGCGTCCACCGCTTCAAGTGCTTCACTTGAAGCCCCTTGTCGAGCGCGATGACGAAGCCCGCCCGTCGCAGACGCCTTCCGAGTTCGATGTCCTCGACGGAGGGCTTCGTGTATCGCCTCTCGTCGAAGCCGCCGACGGCCTCGAAGGCGGCGCGGCGCACGGCCCCGCAACCGGCCCAGAAAGTCTCGGCCCGCTCTGACGCGTGCTGGTGAACGAAGTGGTGTTGGAGGTTCTTGTACTGCGAGACGAAGTTCCGCGCGGCGGGCGCGTCGTCGTAGGAGCCGAAGACGGCGGCGACTTCGGGCCGCTCGGTAAAGAGCGCGGCGACGCGCGCGAGCGTGTCGGGCCGCACGACGACATCCGCATCTACGAAGAGCAGGACGCTGCCGCGCCCGCGCTCGGCCCCTCGGTTGCGCGCCGCCGCCGGGCCGGAGTTGCGCGCGAGCGCGACGACTTCGACGCCGCGCGCGCAGCACGCCGCCGCCGAAGCCCCGCCGTCAGTCGAGCCGTCATCTACGACGATCAACTCGAAGGGCTCGAAGTCCGACGCGAGCAGCGCGTCGAGACACTGTTCGAGTCGAGCGCCGCCGTCGCGCACGGGCACGATGACCGAGAGCGGCACGTCGCTCTTGACTCGGAGCGGCGCGTCGCCTTTCAAATGGCGGAGCGTGTCGCGCTTCACTTACTCGCCCCTCACACTTCGTACTCGACGGCGCGCGCGCCCGCCGCCCGCGCCCTGACACGTTCGGGAACGAGCGGTTGCCCGGCGGCCAGACCGTCCAGAAGGTCTTCCGCGCCCTCGCCCTCGCCCGCCCTCAACTCCTCCTGATACTCGCTCTCCGTGTTCACCGCCCAGAGGTCGTGGTTCGCGCCGAGGATGTTACGCGCGGCCAGCAGCGCCGTCATCATCGAGTGATCCTGATTGTTGTACTTGTGCATCCCGTTGCGCCCGACGAGCTGAAGGTTCGGAAGCCCGGAGAGAAAGCGGCGCACCACGGCGAGCGCTTCTTTATACGTCGCGTCATAGACCGGATAAGCCTTCGGCACGCGCACGACCGTCCCTTCTTCGACCTCCGAGGCGCGCGCGAGGCCGAGCTTCTCCAACTCGCTCTGGCCGAGCGCAATCAGGTCTTCGTCCGTCATGGCCCACAGGCCGTCGCCCTCGAAGCAGAAGTATTCCAAGCCGAGGCAGGTCTTTGAAGGGTCTGGAACCATGTCGGGGCTCCAGTTCTTGAAGTTCTGCACGCGTCCGAGTTTGACCGTCGGGTCATGGATGTAAATCCAGTTGTCGGGGAAGAGTTCGGCGCGGTGGACGATGAGGACGACGGTGAGGAAGTCACGGTACTGAAGTCTCTCCGCCGCCGCCAGCACATCGTCGGGCGGCGCGGGCGAGAGCTTTTGCATCAACTCGCGGACGGGCATGCTGCTGATGAAGTGGTCGCCCTTCAGAGTCTCAAGCCGTCCGTCGTTCGAGATTTCGACCGCTTCGACCGCGCCGCCGCGCCAAAGGATGCGCTCGACGCGCGAGCCGGGGCGGACGTGGCCGCCGCCTTCCTTGACCATCTCGGCCATCCGCTCCCACATCATGCCGGGGCCGAGCCGTGGGTAGTCGAACTCGTTGACGAGCGTCTTGACGACGGCGCGTTTGCCGCCGCCGCCCTGTCGCCTGAAGAGTAGTTCTTTGAGGACGACGGCGAGCGAGAGCCCTTTGATGCGTTGCGCGGCCCACTCGGCGCTGAGTTCGTCGCAGGGGATGCCCCAGACCTTTTCGGTGTAGGACTTGAAGAAGGTTTCGTAGAGTCGCCTGCCGAAGCGGTTCGTCACCCACTGCTCGAAAGTCCGCTCCGGCTCGCGCGGCGACACGACGGCGCGGAGGTAGCTGAGCAGGATGAGGCCGCCTTCGAGCACTCCCATCTTGAGCAGCATCGAGGTCGCGCGCAGAGGGTAGTGGAAGAACTTCTTGTCGTAGTAGATGCGCGAGAGTCTTCGGCGTCGGAGAAAGTCTTCCGCCGGTAAGACCTCGCGCCAGATTTGGTCGGCGGCTTTAACTTTCGTGTAGAAACGGTGGCCGCCGATGTCGAAGCGGAAGCCCTTGTGGTTGACCGTCTTCGCTAAGCCCCCGACCGACGCGTCCTGTTCCAGCACGACCGGCTTCACGCCCGCCTTGCAGAGTTCATACGCCGCCGTGAGTCCCGCCGGGCCGGCCCCGATGATGACCACCGCCCCGCCTTCTTTCTCTCCCATGTCCATCCCGTGTGCAGTGGATAAAATGGAAGGACATCCACGTCCCCTCGCGTCGAGCGGAGGCGGGAGGCCGCGATGTCCTCTGGTAGAGCTTCAAAGCACCTTAAAGGAATCAAGGGGAAATGAAAAGGGAATTTTCGCGCCGGAAACCGCCGCCGTCCGCGAGCGCCGCCCGCCGAAACCGGAGAAGAAAAATTCCGCGCCGGTGATTGAATCCCGCGCCCGACCGCGCGTTAGAAGGTTGAAGGCGGAAGGCCGGAATTGTTCCGAGGACGCCTTGCCGCTAAATCCATTCAAATTTCAGACGCCCTCCGGGGCGGGAGAGAGGAGCGACGGTCATGGAATACACGTTCAATCAATTCATCGCAATCGGCGCGGCCCTGACGCTCTGCGCGCTGGCCGTCTGCTTCATGTACGCCGACGCGGTTTCGCGCGTCACGGAAGCCCTGCTCGACGCGGTCGAGTTCCGCCTCGCGCGCCGCGCGCAACGCAGGCAGCCGCACACCGGCAACGAGATTCATCAGACGCTTTTTACTCATCAGTAGAAGCCGGGGGCGCGTCCGAAGTCGAGCGCGCCCACGGCGCAAGGCAGACCGCCGAAGGGTTAACGAAAGGGGATTCAGTCATCATGCGTAACAGTTCAAACAGCATCACACTCGCCGCCCACGCCTTCGTCGTGGTGTTGCTGGCGCTCGTCGCCGGCTCGCCGCTCGCCGCCGTCGCCCAGACCAAAGCGACGGCGAAGCAAGGGGCCGCGCCCGCGAACGACATCAGGATTCGCGTGCGGATGTCCGTGGGCGAGCAGAGCTTCGAGAGCGTCGAGTACGTGCGCGGGTCGCGCCAGCGCACCGAGATGAGCATGGCGGGCGGCTACAAGACGATCATGCAGTGCGACCTCAAGCGCTACGTCCAGATTAACGATCAGTCGCGGACGTACATGGTGCAGCCCTTCGGGGGCAACGAAGCGGGCGACGCGACGACTCAGGACGCGGCGCTGCCGGGGGCGCAGAAGCGCGGCGGCGTCGTGACCATCGTCAACACGCTCGTCGACACGGGCGAGCGCAAGCAGATGTTCGGCTACACGGCTCGTCGGCTGAAGGGCTCGATGGAGTATCAGGCGAGCCCCGACGCCTGCCAGAAGGGCGGGAACCGCATGGAGACCGACGGCTGGTACATTGACCTCAAGTACGGCGTGGACTGTCCGGCGGCGGGCGGGGCCGACATGAGCGCCGCTTACCGGCGGGCCGGTTGCCGCGACGAGATTCGGATGAAGCAGGTCGGGACGGCGAAGATGGGCTATCCCTTGCTCGTCACGACGAAGATGTTCAACGAGGACGGCTCGTTCACGACCACGACGCGCGAAGTCGTCGAGCTTTCGCGCGCGCCGCTCGACCCCGCGCTCTTTGAAGTCCCCGAAGGCTACACGGAGGCGAAGGATTACGCGCAGATGTCGGGCGCTGCTGCGGCGGCGGCGCGGGCCGACGAAGACGACGAGACGGTCGGCGCGAACTCGCAGGCGGGCTCTGCAAACGGGGCGCAGCCACAGTCGGCGACGGCGACGGCCTCGCAGCCCTTGTCGGCGGCGACTTTGGGGCCGAAGAAGCCGGGCGTGGTTCGCATCGGCGTCGTGATGCCAAAGGCGCAGATGGGGCAGGGCGCTTCGGGGATGGATGTGGCGACGCCGGTGCGCAACACGCTCGTGCAGTATTTGAGCGGCCCGGCGGTCGAAATCGCTGTCCTCGACGCGCGCGTCCCGCAGCAGGCCGAGTTGGAGGCGCGCGAGAAGGAGTGCGACTACGTGCTCTACACCGGCGTCGTGCAGAAGAAGGGCGGCGGCGGCTTCGGCGGCCTCCTCAAGAAGGCCGCGCCGGTGGCCTCTCTGGGCGGCTACGGCGGCCACGACGGCGCGGTCGCGGCGCACGTCACGACGACCGCCATCTATACGGCGGCGGACGTTTCCAGCGCCGTCAAGGCCAAAGACGAAATCACCTTCGACTTCAAGCTCATGCCCGCGGGCGGCGGCTCGACGCCGAAGGCCGCCAACACGCTCAAGGCCAAAGCCAAGCACGACGGCGAGGACGTGCTCACGCCCCTCATCGAACAGGCCGCGACGGCGATTCTGAACGGCGCGTCGAAGGGCTGAAGAAAACTTCCGAGAGGAAGGCCGGGGACGGCGCGGCGGGCTCACGGCTCGCCGCGCCGTTTCGCGTTTTAAGCCGGAAAAGCGGGAAAAACGGCGAGCGGGAATTTATTTTCGCGGCTCTTGATGCAAACGGGGCGCGGTCTGCGCGTTAGCCATTGAGCACGGTTGGCGCGGGCCTTGTTTCATAGCTCATTTTATTTGATTCATAAGGTCGGCTCGCGCACAAGTTCGGAATCCGGCGGTGGGACGGGGCGAGTCCGCCGCCGGTTGCTGACCGCCGGTGTTGTGTCCCGGTCGCCGCGCCGCGCGTTCTCCCCTTTACGCGCGGCGGCGGCGATGTGGTGGGCAACTAAGGGGCACAACACCGGCGAGTCGCGATCCTCACGGAACACGCGGCCCCCTCCCGACGGGGGCGACACAAAGAAAAACAGCTCAACGTTGAGGAGAGATTCCGGCGGGGCTTCGCGGTCTCGTCCGGCTGAAGCGGACGCGGCGAGAGAAAGGCGAGCGAGTCGGCCTTTCACGGTCGGCGTCGCGCCGAGTTTTATCAGCGCTGAGCTTGAGGACGTTTCTTCCGGCCCTGACAGTACGGGCGGCGCGGGAGGAGGAAGATGGAAAAGATTCTGGTGGCGGGCGCGAGCGGTCGGCTCGGCAAGGCCGTCTTGGGCGAACTGCGGCGGCGCGGTTACAAGACGCGCTCTCTGGTGCGCGACTCTTCGCGTTTGAACGGGAGCGCGCCGCTGGCGGGCGAGGTCTTTACGGGCGACGCGCGCCGCGCCGGGACGCTCGAAGGCGTCTGCGAAAGCGTCGGGGCGGTCATCTCGGCGATGGGCGCGAGCCTCAAGCTGGGGCGCACGGGCGACGGCGGCGGCTACCGCGAAGTTGATTTGGGCGCGAACCTCAACCTGCTCGAATACGCGCGCCGGAGCGGCGTGCGGAAGTTCATCTACGTCTCTCTGCACGGGGCGGAAAATTTGCGCGGGCACGGCTACGTGGACGCGCACGAAGAGTTCGTCGAGGCGCTCGGCGCGAGCGGGCTCGAATACACGGTCGTCCGCCCGACGGGCTTCTTCTACGTCTTCGAGGAGATTTTCAAGATGGCCGAGCGCGGGCGCGTGATGCTCGTCGGAGAGGGCAGCGCGCGGACGAACCCCGTGCACGAAGAGGACGTGGCGCGCGAGTGCGCCGACGCCGTCGAGGTCGGCGAGAGGGAGTTGCACGTCGGCGGCCCCGAAACCTACACGCGCCGCGAGATCGCCGAGCTGGCCTTCGCGGCGCTGGGGCGCGAGCCCAAAGTGTCGAGCCTCCCGCCGTGGCTCGTCCGCTCTCTGCTCAAGCCCGTCCGGTTCTTCGACCAGAGACTCTACGACTTCTGCGACTTCGCCGTCGCCGCCAGCATCACCGAACTCGTCGCCCCCCCGGCGGGCAAGCACAGCTTCAGAAAATATTTCGACCAACTCGCGGGCGGCGGCCCCGGCCCCGCTTCGGACTTGCTGATGTCGGGCGAGAGAGAGCGGCGCGTCAGCACCGCCGAGCTGCGCATCCCCGGCGACCTGCGCAAGTCCTGCGAGCCGCGCGCGTCGAAGGGCGACATCCGCTGGCCCGAAGCGTGAGCGGCGCGGGCGGTTGAGGAAAGATTCCCCACGCCCGACTACTTCGGGAGGCCGACGCCTTCGACGAGCTTCGTAAAGCGCGGGTCGGAGTGGAGCGGCGTCAGCCGCCGCCCGACCTTGAGAAGCACCATCCAGTTCGAGTGCTCTTCGTAAGACTGTTCCAACAATCTGAGCGCCTCTTCCTTCTCGCCGAGCGCGGTGTGGACGACGGCCAGGAGGAAGGGCGCGACCTCGCCGCTGCGCGAGCGCGCTTCGAGTTCGACCAGCACGCGCCGCGCCGCCTCAGTCCTCCCGGAGACGGCGTAGGCGTGGCCGAGCGCCACGTCCACCAGAGGGTCGCGCGACATCTGCTTCGCCTTCTGGAGCGCGTCGAAGGCTTCGTCGTACTTGCCCTGCATCGTGTAAATCTCGCCCATGTGAAGATAAGAAGAGGCGTGATTGGGGTCGCGGTCGAGCGCCTCGCGGCTCTGTTCGAGCGCCTCGTCGAAGCGGCCCGCGGCGTAGAGCGACCACGCCGTGCTCGACATGATGTTGGCCGAGAGCGGGTCGTGCCGCTTGGCGATCTTGTACTCGTTGAGCGCTTCGTCGAAGCGCGTCATCGCCGTCAGGAAGTTGGCGTAGGCGAAGTGCGCCTCGGCGCTGTTCGGCTTGAGCTGGATGGCCCGCTTGTACTCGACCTCCGCGCCGGGGAAGTCCCAGTCATAGACGAACTTGATGGAAGCCAGCGGCACGTGCGCCGCCGCCATCGAGGGGTCAATCGAGAGCGCGCGGTTCGCCGCCTCGCGCGCGCGCGGGTAAGCCTCCTGCGGCGTCATCGCGCCGTAAGCCGGGAGCGAGCGGTAGGCCGACGCAAGACCGACGTAAGCAAGAGCGTAGTTCGGGTCGCGCGCGATGGCGAGATTGAAAAGCTCGATGCTGCGCTTGAGGTCGTCGGGGCGGGCGCGGTTGCGGTGGTACTCGGCCTGTAGATAAAGCTGATGCGCCTCCGGGTTCTGCGTGTAGCGCTTGTTGAGTTGCTGCTCCTCGACGCCGGAGAGCTTGAGCCGAAGCCCGTCCAGAATCTCGCTTGCGATGTCCTGCTGGACGACCATCAAGTCCGAGAACTTGCGGCTGTAACGCTCGCCCCAGAGCTGCGCGCCGTCGGAGACGCGCACGAGGTCGGCCTGTATCAAGAGGCGGTCTTCGCGCTTCGTGACGCGCCCGACCAGCACCGCGCCGACGCCCAACTCTCTCCCGGCCACGCGCGGGTCAACCGTCTTGTTCTTGTAAGTGAAGGCGGTGGTGCGCGCCATGACGCGCAGGCCCGGTAGTTGCGAGAGCTGGTTGATGAGATGTTCGGTCAGGCCGTCGCTCAAGTATTCGGTGTCGGGATCGGAGTCGAAGTTGGCGAAGGGCAGCACCGCAATCGAATCAATTCCGACGCTCGGCGTCCGGGAGAAGTACTGGTAGAGGGCGACCGAACCCAGCACGGCGAGCAGAAGCCCCACGGCGACGACGAGCGCGCGCGGGCGCGTCTTCGAGCCTGAGACGGAAGCCGCAACGGCGGCTCGCGCGCGTTTGCCGCGCGGCGCGGCGTCCTTCGGCCCGGCGGAAACGGCCTTCGCCTCCGCGCTCTCTTTGAGGCGCGCGGCGTGCGTCGCTTGCGCACCGGCGTCCGGCGTCGCCGACTCAATCCCGGTCGAAGTCTCCTGACTCTCTTCGAGCGGGCGGCAGACGCGGCCCACGAGTTCCTGAAAGCGAGGGTCTGTGCGGAGCGCGTCGAGGCGCGGGTCAACGCGGATGTAGGTGAGGCCGACGGCGTGCTCGCGCTCGGCCTGCGCGAGCCACGTCAGCGCCTCTTCGGTCTCGCCGAGCAGCGTATAGACGACGGCAATCTCGTAGGCCGTCACCCACTGCTCTTCGCGCCGCTCAATGAGGTCGTGCAGAATCTCGCGCGCGTCCGCCGCGCGCCCGCAGGCCGCGAGGACGTGCGCGTGCTTGGCGCGCGTCGTCGGCGTGTCGCCCGCGAAGGCGCGCTCCTGCTCGTTGACGGCCAGAGCTTCGTGACACATCCCCTTCCGCTCGTAAGACCAGCGCAAGACGATGTGCGTGGAGAGCGAGCCGGGGTCGAGTTCTAAGGCGCGCTTACATTGTTCGATGGCCTCGTCGAAACGCTGCGCGAAGAAGAGGACGTTGGCGACGCCGGTGGCGATGACGGGCGAGCGCGGCGAAAGCTCCTGCGCCTTCCTGATTTCGGCGAGCGCTTCTTCGTGGCGGCCCATCGCCGAGAGGTTGAAGGCGTACCAGCGATGCGCGACCGGGTTGCCGGGCTTGAGTTCGATGGCGCGTCGCAGCTCGCGCTCCGCGCCCTCGCCGTCGCGGTCGTAGTACGACATGATGAAGCCGAGCGAGGCGTGCGCCTCGGCCAGCGTGTCGTCGGCCTCGACGGCCCTCAGCGCGGCGCGTTTGGCGCGGCCCCACGCGTCGGCGGGCGGCGGCTCGGCGTACCAGTTCAAGAGCGCGTAACAGTCGGCCAGCTCGGCGTGCGCGAGCGCAAAACGCGGGTCGCGCTCGACGGCGTGCTCCAAACGTTCGATGCCCTGCCGCAAGCCCTCCGCCGTGCGCCGCGTCGAGAAGTAACGGCCCGCGACGTAGAGTTGATAAGCCTCCTCGTCCTCGGTCGGTCGCTTCGCCGCCGCCGCGCCGTCGCCGTCCGCCCGGCCCGCCTTCTGCGCTTCGCCGCCCGCCGGGTAGAAGAGCGTCGGCTTGCGCTCCTGCGAATCGAGTTCGCCCGGCGCGTGGCTCGCGCGCCCATCGCCCACGGCGGGGCCGGATCGCGGGCCGACATCGCCCGGCGCGTGCGCTCCGCGCGACTGTAACTCGAACTGGCGAACGCGCTCGGCGATGACCTGAAAGCGCGGGTCTTCGCGCAAGGGGTCGAGCACGGCGTCGGTGAGAATCCACGTCAGCCAGCCTTCGCGCTGGCGGTAGGACTCTTCGAGGCAGGCGAGCGCCTCGTCCTTCTGGCCGAGCGCGACGTGCACCATCGCGATGTGATAGGGCGAGACGAAACGCTGCTTGCTCAACTCGGTGAGCTGCGCGAGCGTCTCGCGCGCCTCCCCTTCGCGGCCCGCGAGCCCGCACGCCTGCCCATAGACGGCGAGGAAAGAGGGGCTTGAGCCCGAAAGGTCGCAAGCCTTGCGCGCCGCCTCGACCGCCTCTTCGTGCCTGCCGAGGACGGAAGCCATGCGGCTCTCGACGTAGAGCGCGAGGATGAAGTCCGGGTCTATCTCGAAGACCTTCCGGTTCTGCGCGAGCGCGTCGTCGTAGCGCCGCGCCTGATAGTAAATCCAACCGGCGGCCTGATGCAGCGTCGGCGAGTCGGGGTCAATCTCTAAGGCGCGGCGGGCCTCCCGGTCGGCCTCGTCGAAGCGCCGGAGCGTGGTCAGGAGGAAGCTGTAGAACTGGCGCGCGGTCGCGTAGTTCTGGTTGAGTTCGATGGCGCGGCGCAAGTGCCGCTCGCTCGCCTGCCACTCCCACTGCGCGTGCGCGGCGAAGCCGAGCGCGGCGAACGCCTCCGCAGATGTCGGGTCGAGCGCGGCGGCGCGCGTCGCCGATTCCTTCGCCGCGTCGTAGCACTCGCGCGGCGGCATCACGCCGAGGATGCCGAGCCAGTTGTAGTAATCGGCGATGCCGCTGTGCGCCGCCGCGAACGAGGGGTCAATCGAGACGGCCTCGTAGAAGCAGGTGAGGGCTTTGGCGAAACCCTCCTCCGACATCGTGTTCCAGTGGATGCGCCCGCGCAGATAAGCCTCGTAGGCTTCGGGGCTGTTCGTCCCGCGACGGGCGAAGCGGGCGCGCTCCTCGCCCGTGAGTTGCGGCACCAACTCCTTCGAGACCTTCTCGGCCAGAGAGTCGTGCAGCGTCAGAATGTCGCCGTGCGTCTCGTCGAAGCGGCCCGCCCAGAGCGGCGCGCTCTGCTCCGTGCTGACGAGTTGGACGGTGACGCGCACGCGGTCGCCCGACTTCAAGATGTGACCGTCGAGCACGTAGTCCACGCCGAGTTGGTGGCCCGCCGACACAGGGTCGCTGTCGCCGCCCGTGAACCTCATCACCGAACTCGTCGGCCTCACGGTGATGGTGCGCATGTTGCTGAGGCGCGTGATGAGCGCGTCGGCCAAGCCCACGCCGAGAAAGTCGCCCGTGTCTTCGCCCACCGACGATTGCAGCAGCTTGAAGGGGAGGACGGCGATGGACTTTTTCCACGCGGGCGCGTGCTCGCCCGAAGGCTCCTTCGCCTTCTGCTTCGAGGAGGAGAAGTAAGTCGGGGCCGAGATGGGCGTGCCGTCGAGGTAGCGGCGGATGTCTTCGGAGAACTCTTCGACCGACGAGTAGCGCATCAAGGGCTCTTTGCGCATCGCCTTCATCACGATCTGGTCGAGGCCGCGCGCGAGTTCGCGCCGCAGAGTCTCGACGGTCGTCCCACGGTTCTTGCTCACCTGCTCCGGCGTCATCGTGACGGTGTGGCCGGAGCCGCCGGAAGACTCGACCTCTTCGGTGCGCCCGACCGCCGTGCTCGGTCTTTCGGGGTCTTCCTCGCAGACGACGCGCGCAATTTCGTGCGGCGCGCGCCCGGCGAAGCGATAAGGATGGTGGCCGGTCAAAAGCTCGTAGAGCAGCACGCCGAGCGTGTAGAGGTCGCTCAGAGGCGTCGCCGCCTCGCCGCGCAGTTGTTCGGGGCTCGCGTAGCGCGGCGTCATCATCCGCATCGCCGTCTGCGTCGGGTCAATGGTGTCGGCGGCAATGTCCGGGTTCAGGAGTTTGGCGATGCCGAAGTCCAGAAGCTTCGGCGTGCCGTCCGCCGTGACGAGGATGTTCGAGGGCTTGATGTCGCGGTGGATGACGAGGTTCTGGTGCGCGTAGTGCACCGCCGAGCAGACGTGCCGGAAGAGGCGGAGGCGCTGCGCGACCGTGCCTCGCGCGTTGTCGCAGTAGCGGTCGACGGGCTGCCCCTGAATGTACTCCATGACGAAGTAGGGGAGCCCGTCGTCGGTCGTCCCGCCGTCCAAGAGGTGCGCGATGTTCGGGTGGTCGAGCGAGGCGAGAATCTGCCGCTCGTTGCGGAAGCGCTTGAGGATGAACTCGGTGTCCATCCCGCGCTTGACGAGTTTGATGGCGACGCGCTTGTGGTATTCGTCGTCGGCGCGGACGGCGAGATAAACCGTGCCCATGCCGCCGCGACCGATTTCACGGACGACGCGGTAAGCGCCGATGCGGCGGCCCGTCATCGGCGTCTCTTCCTCTTCGACTTCGACGCCGAGCTGCCCGGCGACGGCCCGCCCGATGCCGGTCACCTGCCGCACGTCGAA
Source organism: Pyrinomonadaceae bacterium (assembly GCA_035761505.1). GTDB lineage: Bacteria > Acidobacteriota > Blastocatellia > Pyrinomonadales > Pyrinomonadaceae > JAIVJM01. The sequence continues at coordinate 3,084 of DASTQX010000143.1, read as the reverse complement.
GGCGGGCGCGGCGATGAAGGCCCCGGCCTCCTCGTCGTTGCGCAGGAGGTTCTCGACCTCGGCGCGCAGCTCCGCGTCGCGTCCGCACACGTCGGACAGGAATTCGTCGCGCTCGTCCTGAGGGAGGTCGAGCGCGCGCCCGAAGATGTCTTCGACTAATTTCCAGCGTTCGGGGGACATAAAGCCAAAGCGATGAGTGATAAGTGATAGGTGATGAGATAAAAAAAGACTAAGGGGAAATCATCAGGTCACTCAATGCGGGGGATTATAACTTATCACTCATCACTTATCACTCCCCTGAATCTGGCCGTAGAGCCACGCGCGCGCCATGCGCCACTGGCGCGTGACGGTGGCCGTGCCGATGCCTAAGACCTCGGCGGTCTCCTCGATGGAGAGGCCGCCGAAGAACCTCAACTCGACGATGCGGCTCTTCTGCGGGTCAATCTCGGAGAGGCGGTTCAAGGCGTCGTCCAGAGCGACCATCTCTTCGGCGCGCGCGTCCGAGACGATGGCCGCCTCGTTGTCGTCGAGCGAGAGTTTGACCCCGCCCGAACCGCGCTTGGCCGCCATGTGCGTCCGCGCGTGGTCGACGAGGATGCGGCGCATGGCCTGCGCCGCGACGCCGTAGAAGTGCGCGCGGTTCTGCCACTGCACCTCCCTCTGGTCAATGAGCTTGAGGTAGGCTTCGTGGACGAGCGCCGTCGCCTGCAAAGTGTGGTCGGAGCGCTCGCGCCGCAAATAACGCGCCGCCAACTGGTGCAGCTCGCGGTAAACGAGCGGCAGTAACTGCTCCAGCGCGTCGCGGTCGCCGTTGCTCCAATTGAGCAGCAGTTGGGTGACATCCGGGGTCTGGGGGTTGCTCATAAACGCACTACACGCGGGCCTTAAATCACCAAAAATTTACCATCTCCGAGAGAATAGAAACTGTCCCCGGCCAAGTCAAACGCCCCGCCCGCAAAACCCTCGCCGCACGCCGCCACGCGCCGCCACGGTTTGACGCGGGGGCCGGTCTTGGTGCTATTTTCTCGCGCGGCGGAAGGCGGGTTCAAATGGCTTGAGGCGTCTGCCGGGGGCGTCGAGACGCCGCGCGGCAGGTGGCGGCGGGGCGCGGGGGCGGATGTAAGTTGTTGATAGTTAAGCGAGATAATCGCGTGGGGCGGGCGAGCCGGACGGGGGCGGTTTGCATCTAAGGGAGAAATGAAGAATAGTAGAACGGTTTAATCAGGAGTCAGGGAGCGCGCCGTAGAGTGGGCCGCGAGGAGCGCGAGGCGGCGTTGGGACGGCGGGGAATTTGAGGGTTTCGGCCCCGGCGGTGGGGCGTCGAATTTTTGGTCGAAGGAAGATTAATGGCAAAGAATCTGGTGGTGGTCGAATCGCCGGCGAAGGCGAAGACGATTAATAAATATTTGGGTTCGGATTACAAAGTGATGGCCTCGTATGGTCACATCAAGGATTTGCCGTCGAAGGGCTTGGGCGTTGACGTGAACAACGATTTCGAGCCGACCTACGAAGTCACCGACAAGGCCAAGCGGCACGTCGCGGAGTTGAAGAAGGCGGCGCGCGAGGCCGAGACTATCTACCTCGCCGCCGACCCCGACCGCGAGGGCGAAGCCATCTGCATGCATCTGGCCGAGGAGATCGTCCCCAAGAGGCCGAAGAAGCCCTCGTTCCGCGTGATGTTCAACGAGATTACGAAGCGCGCGGTGCAGGAGGCTTTCGAGCACCCGAAGGAGGTTGACCGCAACCTCGTTGATGCGCAGCAGGCGCGGCGCGTGCTCGACCGCTTGGTCGGCTACAAGGTTTCGCCGCTGCTTTGTAAGACGGTGGGCGGGAAGCTCTCGGCGGGTCGCGTCCAGTCGGTCGCGCTGCGGATGGTCGTCGAGCGCGAGCGCGACATCGAGAAGTTTGTGAAGACCGAGTACTGGACGATTGCGGCGAACCTCTCGGCGAAACTCCCGCCCGCTTTCGACGCGCGGCTCTGGAAGGTCGGCGAGCAGACGGTCAAGACGGGCGGCTTCGATCAGGACGTAAAGAGGACGGAAATCCTCATCGGCGACGAGGCGAGCGCCGCTGCTCTCGTCAAAGAGGCCGAGGGCGAGCAGTACGTCGTCTCCGAGGTCACGACCAAAGAGCGGAAGCGGAACCCCGTCCCGCCCTTCATCACGTCGAAGTTGCAGCAGGAGGCTTCCCGCAAGCTCGGCTTCGCGGTGAAGAAGACGATGATGCTCGCGCAGAGGCTCTACGAGGGCGTGGAACTCGGCGCGGAAGGCTCGGTCGGACTCATCACATATATGAGGACGGATTCGACGCGCGTCTCCGAAGCGGCGCTCGGCGAGGTGCGCGACTTCGTTCGGCAGCAGTACGGCGACGAGTACCTGCCGGAGAAGGCGATTCACTATCGCTCGAAGAAGGACGCGCAGGACGCGCACGAGGCCATCCGCCCGACGGACGTAACGCGCACGCCGGAATCAATCGCGGGCTTCTTGGGTAAGGACGAGTTGAAGCTCTACCGGCTCATCTGGCAGCGTTCGGTCGCTTCGCAGATGAACCCGGCGGTCTTCGACCAGACGACGATTGACATCAACGCCGGTCGCCTCTTGTTCCGCGCCTCCGGGTCGGTCTTAAAGTTCGACGGCTTCCTCAAGGTCTATGAAGAGGGGCGCGACGAGAAGACGGACGAGGACGAGGAGGCCGCGCGCAAGCTCCCGCTCGTCGAGCGTGGCGAGAACTTGAAGCTCAACGGCGTCACGCCCGAACAGCACTTCACCGAGCCGCCGCCGCGCTACACCGAGGCGACGCTCGTCAAGGCTCTGGAAGAGAAGGGCATCGGTCGGCCCTCAACTTACGCCGCGATCATGACGACGATTCAGGATCGCGAGTACGTCGAGAAAGTCGAAGGCCGCTTCCACCCGACGGCCTTAGGGACGACGGTCAACGACCTTCTCGTCGCCAGCTTCGACGACCTCTTCAACGAGTCTTACACGGCGCGCATGGAGGAGGAGCTCGACGAGATCGAAGAAGGCAAGATGCGGTGGACGGCCGCGCTCCACGAGTTCTACGGCAAATTCACCAAGGACCTCAAGG
>DASTQX010000142.1:0-10590 GCA_035761505.1 Pyrinomonadaceae bacterium | reverse complement strand
CCGTCGAGTTGTTCGACGAGTTATCGACCGTCCCCGCTTCGATTCAACAGCGCCTCGTGAGCAGTGAGGCCGAAGAGCGCGCGGGCGCGATTCTTGAGCTTTCGAGGCTCGACACGAGCGAAGCCTTCCACCAAATCTGCGCCGCCTTCGACGACGACGCGCGCGAAGTCCGCAGCGCCGCCGCGCGCGCCCTCTTCGACCTCCGCGAAGACCGCGCCGAGTCCTTCACGCGTGCCCTCCGCGAATCGAACGCCGAGCGCCGCCGCAACATCGGCGCGGCCATCTCCGCTTCGGGCCTCGCGTCAGAAGCCATCGGCCAGCTCACGGGCGAGAGCCGCGAGAAGACCTACGAAGCCTTCTCGCTCCTCTTCCTGATGGCGAAGGCGGGCGAAGTCCAGCCGCTCATCCGCGCCATCGAAGGCCACCCCAGCAACGAAGTGCGCCTCGCCGTGGTGAAGCTGCTCGCGCTCTCCGGCCAGAAAGACGTGCTCCCGGCCTTCCGCCGTCTCGCCGTGCGCGGCTCGCTCCCCACGGAAGTCCGCTCGGCGGTGATGGAGGCCATCTACCAGATCAGCAGCAGCGGCCAGCCCGACCCGACGCACGCCTAGAAAAGCAGCGAATGGTCAATGGTCAATGGTAAGTGGTGAGAAGACGTTGTTTTTGTCTTTTCTCCATTTACCATTTACTATTTACCGTTCACCATGAATTTCAAACTTCGTTCCGACTTCACGCCGCAAGGGGATCAGCCGCAGGCCATCGAATCGCTCGTGCGCGGGCTCGACGAGGGCGCGCGGCATCAGGTCTTGCTCGGCATCACGGGCAGCGGGAAGACCTTCACGGTCGCCAGCCTCATCCAGCAGACGCAGCGGCCCACGCTCGTCATCGCGCACAACAAGACGCTCGCCGCGCAGCTCTATCAAGAGTTCAAAAGCTTCTTTCCCGAAAACGCCGTCGAGTATTTCGTCTCCTACTACGACTACTACCAGCCGGAGGCTTACGTCCCGGCCTCGGACATGTACATCGAGAAGGAAGCGACCATCAACGAGGAGATTGACCGCCTCCGCATGTCGGCGACGCGCGCCCTGTTCGAGCGCCGCGACGTGATCGTCGTCGCCTCCGTTTCCTGCATCTACGGCCTCGGCGACCCGGACGCCTACTACGGGATGCTCCTCTTCGTCGAGCCGGGGATGCAGTTGGCGCGCGACGCGCTCCTGCAAAAGCTGGTCGAGCTTCAGTACGAGCGCTCCGACATCGAATTTGATCGAGGCAGTTTCCGCGTCCGTGGCGACACCGTGGAAATCTATCCGAGCTATCAGGATCAGGCTTACCGCATCGAGCTGTGGGGCGACGAGGTTGATTCGGTCTCGACCATTGACCCCTTGCTCGGCGAAGTCCTCCACAAGCACACGTCGCGCCTGCCGATCTACCCGAAGACGCATTACGTGATGCCGAAGACGACGGTCAAACGAGCGCTCAAGACCATCAAGGAAGAGCTGGACTGGTGGGAGCCGAAACTAATTCAGGACGGCAAACTCGTCGAGTCGCAACGCCTCCACCAGCGCACGATGTACGACCTCGAAATGATTAAGGAGATGGGCTTCTGCCGGGGCATCGAGAACTACTCGCGCCACCTCACGGGCAAGCCGCCGGGCGCGCCGCCGCCGACGCTGCTCGATTATCTGCCGAAGGACTCCATCGTCGTCATTGACGAGTCGCACCAGACCGTTCCGCAGGTGCGCGGGATGTTCAACGGCGACCAGTCGCGGAAAAAGACGCTCGTCGAGTACGGCTTCCGCTTGCCGTCGGCGATGGACAATCGCCCGCTCAACTTCGCCGAGTTCGAGGAGCGCGTCGGGCAGACCATCTACGTCTCGGCCACGCCCGGCCCTTACGAACTGACGAAGACCGGCGGCGAGGTCGTCGAGCAGATTATCCGCCCGACGGGATTGACCGACCCCGAAGTCGTCGTCCGCCCCGTCAAAGGGCAGATTGACGACCTCTTGGAAGAGTGCCGCGTCCGCGCCGAGCGCAACGAGCGCGTTTTGGTGACGACTCTAACGAAGAAGATGGCCGAAGACCTCACGGAATATTTCGCCGAGGTCAACGTCCGCGTCCGCTACCTGCACTCGGACATCGAGACGCTGGAACGCATCAAGATTTTGCGCGACTTGCGGCGCGGCGAGTTCGACGTGCTCGTCGGCATTAACCTTCTGCGCGAAGGGCTCGACTTGCCGGAAGTCTCGCTCGTCGCCATCCTCGACGCCGACAAGGAAGGCTTCCTCCGCTCGGAGTCTTCGCTCATCCAGACCATCGGGCGGGCCGCGCGCCACGCCTCCGGGACGGCGATTCTTTACGCCGACAAAATCACCGAGTCGATGGCCCGCGCCATCGGCGAGACCGATCGCCGCCGCACCATCCAGCAGGAGTACAACCGCGAGCACGGCATCACGCCGAAGACCATCATCAAGTCCATCGAGTCCACGCTCGTCACCGCCTACGAGGCCGACTACTTCAAAGTCCCGCTCGAACTCGAAGCCTTCGAGGAGTACTCGGCGGCGAACCTCGACGCGACCATCGCCCGCCTCGAAGCCGAGATGCGCCACGCCGCCAAGAGCCTCGAATTCGAGCGCGCCGCCGAACTCCGCGACCGCATCAAGTATCTCCGCGAGCGCGAGCTTCAGGTCGGGTGAAAGGGAAACGATGAAGGAGGAGTCAGGAGCCGGAATCCAGTAGTCAGAAACAGGAAAACATCGCCGCTTACTTCTGGATTCTGAATTCCGGCTCCTGACTCCTCCTTCCTCATTTGATTTGTGATGCCGACTATCCTCGAAACCGAACGGCTCGTCCTCCGCGAGTGGGCGGCGGAGGACGTGGATGTTCTCTTTAAGATGTGCAGCGACGCGGAGACGATGCGGCACATCGGCGACGGGAAGGCTTGGCAGGACGCGGAGCGCGCGCGGCTGTGGCTTGCGCGCGTCGGGGCGAGCTACGTCGAGCGCGGTTACGGGCCGTGGGCCGTGGTCGAGAAGGCGACGGGGAAGGTCGTCGGCAGTTGCGGGTTCTCCTTCATCGCGGCGCTCGCGGAGATAGACTTCGGCTACGTCTTCGCGCGCGAATACTGGGGCCGGGGTTTCGCCACCGAGGCGGCGCGCGCGGCCTTCCGCGACGGCTTCGAGCGGCTCGGCTTTGAAGAAGTCACGGCCAACGTTGACGTGGAGCACGCGGCCTCGCGGCGCATCCTCGAAAAGCTCGGCTTCGAGTATCGCGGGCCGAGGCGCTACGAGGGCGACGAGGCCGACTCGGCGTTCTACACGGCGAAGAGGCCGTTGGACGGAGCCGGGAGCGCAACATCTGAAGCCTCATGTTGATTAAATCGAAGCAGGACGAGATGCAATCCTTCATCGGCGACGCCAGCAACCTCGCGGGCGGCCACGCCTCGCGCGTCCTGATTCCCGAAAGCACGCCGGAGGTGGCCGAAGCGCTCGCCGAAGCCTCGCGCGAGCGGACTCCTTTGACGGTCGCGGGCGCGGGCACGGGCGTCGTCGGCGGGCGCGTGCCCTTCGGCGGCGTCGTGCTCTCGACGGAGCGTCTGAACAAAATCGTCGAGGTCGTGTGCGAAGAGACAGGCGGGCGCGCGAGGGCCGAGGCGGGCGTCGTGCTCGCGGATTTTCAACGCGCGGTGCGAGAGCGAAAGCTGCTCTACCCGCCAGACCCGACGGAGTGGAGTTGCTTTCTGGGCGCGACGGTGGCGACGAACGCTTCGGGCGCTCGCACCTTCAAGTACGGGCCGACGCGCGCCTACGTGCGCCGCCTCAAAGTCGCGCTCACGTCAGGCGACGTGCTCGACGTGCGGCGCGGCGAGCAGCACGCGGACAACGAAGGCCGCTTGCGTGTCCCGCTCGGCGGCGGGAAGAGCATCGAGGCTCGTCTGCCTTCGCTTCGGATGCCTTCGACGCGGAAGCACGCCGCCGGTTATTACGTCGCGCCGGGGATGGACTTGATAGACCTCTTCGTCGGGAGCGAGGGCACGCTCGGCGTCATCACGGAAGTCGAAGTCTCGCTGCTCCCTCTGCCGGAAGGCGTGCTGAGCGGCATCGTCTTTTTTAAGTCGGAGGAGGCGCTGCTCGGCTTCGTCCGCGAAGCGCGCGAGGCTTCGCTCCGCACGCGCGCCGCTTCCGGTTCGGCTTCGGGCGACGATGAAGAGGCGGGGCTCGACGCGCGCGCCATCGAGTATTTCGACGCCGAGTCGCTCAACTTCCTGCGCGAGCGTTACCCGCTCGTGCCGCTCGGCGCGGCGGGCGCGGTCTTCATCGAGCAGGAGATTACGTCCGCGACGGAAGAGCGGCTGCTCGGCGGCTGGCACAAGCTGCTTGAGCGGCACGGCGCGCTCCTGAACGATTCGTGGTTCGGGACGAACGAGGCCGACCGCGCCGAGATGAGCGAGTTCCGCCACAGCCTGCCCGTGATGGTTAACGAATGGCTCGCGCGCCACGGCCAGCGCAAAGTCTCGACCGACATGGCCGTGCCCGACGCGGCCTTCCCTTCGATGTTGAAGTTCTACAGAGACACCTTGCGCGCGAGTCGTCTGAAGCACGTCATCTTCGGGCACGTCGGCGACAATCACGTCCACGTCAACATCATGCCGCGCGACGAGATTGAGACGGTCGCCGCGCGCGACATCTACATGCAGTTCGTCCGCCGCGCCGTCGAACTCGGCGGCACGATCTCCGCCGAGCACGGCGTCGGCAAACTCAAGCGCGAGTACCTGCGCGTCCTCTACGGCGCGGCGGCGCTGCGCGAGATGGCCGCGCTCAAACGCGCCTTCGACCCCGCGTGCATCCTCGGTCGCGGTAATATGTTCGCGGAAGAGTATCTCGACTGAAATCGCCGCTCATGGTTTTTCGCTTCAACACCGCCGGGGAGTCGCACGGTCGCGCGCTGGTCGCGATTGTCGAAGGTCTGCCCGCCGGTTTGGCGGTGGACGTGGACGAGTTGAACCGAGAGCTTGAGCGGCGGCAGTGGGGCTACGGGCGCGGCGGGCGGATGAAGATCGAGCACGACCGCGTGGAGATTCTGAGCGGCGTGCGGCACGGTTCGACGCTCGGCTCGCCGGTCGCTTTGTCGGTCGAGAATAAGGACTGGTCGAACTGGTCGGAGGTGATGGCGGCGGAGAAGAGGGACGCGCCGCCGGAGAAGGCGCGCGTGTTGAAGCGCCCGCGTCCCGGCCACGCGGACTTGGCGGGCGGGCAGAAGTTCGGCGCGCGGGATTTGCGCGACATCCTCGAACGCGCCTCGGCCAGAGAGACCGCCGCGCGCGTCGCGTGCGGGGCGCTGGCGAAACAGTTGCTCGCCGTCTTCGGCGTCGAAGTTTTGAGTCACGTCGTCCAACTCGGCGGCGTGCCCGCCGCGCCTCTCGAAGTTTCATGGGAGGGCGTGAGCGCCATCCCGGCGGACGCGCCGCTGCGCTGCGCCGACGCGGAGGCGCAGGCCGCGATGGTCGCCTTGATTGACGAGAAGCGGCGCGAGGGCGACACGCTCGGCGGCGTCTTCGAGGTCGTGGCGCGCGGCGTCGTGGCCGGACTCGGCTCGCACACCTCCTGGGACTCGAAGCTCGACGGGCGTCTGGCTCGCGCTCTGATGTCCATCCCGGCGGTCAAAGCCGTGAGCATCGGCGCGGGCGTGGAGGCGGCGAGCTGGCCGGGCTCGAAGGTGCACGACGAGATTACGTACCGCGCGGAGGGGAAAGAGTTCGCGCGGCTGTCGAACCGCGCGGGCGGCCTTGAGGGCGGCATCACGAACGGCGAGGAGTTGCGCGTGCGCGGGTTTCTGAAACCCATCTCGACGCTGCGAAGACCTTTGCGCTCGGTGGATATTGATACGAAGGAGGAGTCGCCCGCGGCCTTCGAGCGTTCGGACGTGACGGCGGTTCCGGCGGCGGGCGTCATCGGCGAGGCGATGGCGGCTCTCGTCCTCGCCGAGGCGATGCGCGAGAAATTCGGCGGCGACAGCCTCTCGGAGATGCGCCGCAACTTCGAGGGCTACCGCGAACAGTTGCGCGAGTATTAAAATCCGGTTCGCCACGCGCGCCGGATTTGTCGGCACAGGCGGAAGGAGCTTCCGAGACTGACGATGGGTTTGGCAGAGGTCGAGCACATACTTGGGCAACTGACGACGGACGCGGAGCTGCGCGAGCGCTTCGTCCACGACCCGCTCGTCGTCGGGCGCGAGATGGGCCTGAGCGCGGGCGAGACGCGGCAGGTCGCGCGCGCCGCCGCCGCGCGGATCGAGTCGTACAACGCGACGCGGAAGGGGCGACGGCTGCTCGAACTGAGCAAGCTCCTGCCGCTCACGCAGAGAGTGCTCGCCGACCGCTTCTCGGCGCACTTCCAGTCTTACGCCTCCGCCCATCCGGCGGTCGGCGCGCGCCTGCTCCTCGAAGACGCGCAGGAGTTCGCCTCGCACCTCGAAGGCCGTCTGCGCGAAGAGCGCGTCGGGCCGGGCTGGACTCTGGACTTGCTCCGCTTCGAGAAGGCGCGGCTCAAGGCCGCAGACCCCTCTTGCCGCTGCGTGGCGCGCTACTTCCGGCACGACATCAGCCGCCTCGTCCGCAGCGTCGCGCGCCGCGAAGAGACGCCCACCGCCGCGCGCCGCTCGACCGTCGCCGTCTGGTGGCGCGCACGCCGCCGCGCCCCCGTGCGCTACGCCGTCTTCGCCGCGCCGGAGATTTTTAAGAGGAGCGGTTAGCTGTTAAGTGTGAGCGTTCAGCTTCTGAAGAATTTGAAATCTTAAATTCGAGATTTGCGCTTCCAGAGTTCACAGCTTTCATGGAGTGACTTGATGAGAGAGGCCGAGAGGATTGCCGACCAGTTCCGGCGGGCGCACGAGGGCGAGGCGTGGCACGGGCCTTCGTTGAAGGAGTTGCTGCAAGACGTGAACGCCGGGGAGGCGTCGGCGCGGCCCGTGGCGGGCGCGCACAGCATCCTTGAGCTTGTCCTGCACATCGCCGCTTGGGAGCGCGTCGCGCGCCGCCGTTTGGAAGGCGAGGCGGCGCAGATTTATAACACGCCGGAAGACTGGCCCGCCGGGGAAGTCTCCGAAGACGCGTGGCGCGCGGCGCTGCGGACTTTGGAGGAAGAGCAGGCGAAGCTCCGCGCGACCATCCTGCGGCTCGACGACGCGAATTTAGACGGGCCTATCTTCAAGGAGATGTCCTCGATTTACGTCACGCTCCACGGAGTCGTGCAGCACAGCCTCTACCACGCGGGCCAGATCGCGGTTTTGAAGAAGGCGCTCCGCCCGACGAAGACAAACACATGAACACTGACCAAAAACTTCTCGTCACGCTCGACGAACGGGGCGTCAAGCGCATCACCTTCCACCGTCCCGAACGGCGCAACGCCATTGACTTCGAGATGTTCAAGGACTTCTCGGAAGCCGTCGGCGCGTCCGCCGGAGACGAGAGCCGCGTCCTCGTCATCACGGGCGCGGGCGACTCCTTCTGCGCCGGGCTCGACCTCTCGGCCATCAGCCCCGCCGAGATCGGGAGCCTCGACGTGGCCGCCTCCGTGCGCGAACTCATCAACCCGGCGATTCTGCGCCTGCGCGCGTTGCGCAAGCCCGTCATCGCGCGCGTCCACGGCGCGGCGGTCGGCATCGGCTTCAGCTACGTGCTCGCCTCGGACATTCGCGTCGCCTCGGAGTCGGCCACCTTCAGCCAGAGTTTCATCCGCATCGGCCTCATGCCCGACGGCGGCAGCACGCACTTCCTGACGCGCCTCGTCGGCTACGCCCGCGCCTTCGAGCTGATGGCTTCGGGCGCGACTCTTTCGGCGCAGGAGGCGCTCGCGCTCGGCCTCGTCAACCGCGTCGTCCCCGAAACCGAGTTGGACGCGACCGTGGACGAGTTGGCCGCGCGGCTCGCCGCCTCGCCGCAGCCCGCGCTCGCGCGCATCAAAGCCGCGCTCGCGCGGCAGGACGAGGAAGGACTCGCCGCCGCCCTCGAACTCGAAGCCGAAGGACAGGCCGAGTGCTTCCGCTCGCCCGACTTCCTCGAAGGCGTCAGCGCCTTCATGCAGAAGCGCGCGCCCGCCTTCGGGCGGAAGCCTTCCTCCGAACAGGCGTCGCCCGCGAAGCCCTGAGTTAAAGTCCAACTCATAAAGCCCGAAGCGCGCGCGCATAAATTAAGAGGGGGTGACGCAAGTGCCCAGCCTGCGTCACCCCCTCTCCGTGCCGCGCCCCGTGGCGCGAGCCCGTCGCCGCGAGCCGTCGCCTTAGCGGGGCTCGGCGACCACCTCGGCACCGTCCACGGCCAAGTCGGAGGCCGTCAGGACGCTGCTCGTCGTCTTCGTGGGCGCAGGCATGATCTTGCCCTGCACGGCGAAGAGCGTGGTCTGGATGGTGTTGACGCCGGGGCCGCCCACGCTGGGGCCGACGACGCGGAAGAAGTTCGTGTTAAAGGGGCTGCCGATGACCGTGTGGAGCACGTTCGGGTTGCCGATGTAACCGGTGGGAGCCGCCGGGGCAACAGCCGGGTTCCAGCGCAGGTAGGTGCTGAACCTGCCCTTCAGCGCCTCGCGGAAGTCGCTGGGGCCGATGCCGATGTCCTCGGTCGTGTCAATCTCGCCGCCGTCGTCGTCGGAGCCGCTGGCCTGAACGACCGCGCCGCCATCGTCAACCACGGCGGCATCCAGCGTGGCGAGGCCGTCGCCGTCGGCGATGAGCGTCACGACGCCGTAAGGGTGCGTGACCGTGTAGCTCGCGCCGGGGACGAGTTCGTCAATGCGGATGCGGACGCGCGAGAAGCTAATCTGGTTCCCGACCGTCGCGTCTTCGGTCGTGAAGGCTGCTTCCTTAGCGAGCACGAGACGGGCGCGACCGCCGTTGGCCGATTCGATCTCGGCTTCGGCTGACCACCAGAAAGCCTCGCCGGGGAAGTTGATGTTGGTGTCGGTGACGGACGGCGGCAGTGTCGGGTTCGGAATCTCCGCGAGGCACATGCCGTTGGTGTCGAGGCAGAGGGCGAGGCGGAGCCCCTGATCGTCCTGATACCAGAGCGGGAAGCCGTGACGCGGGTCAATCGGCCCGACCTGCCGGTTCGGAATCGAAGGGTTGAGTCCGACGCCCGACAGCAGAACGCGATGCGGGCTGCCCGCCGCGTTGTCGGTAAAGCTGAGTCGCGCGGTGCGCGTCCCGACGGCGAGGGGGTTAAACCTGACGGTCGCGGCGCAGGTCGCGTTAGGCGAGAGCGTGGCACCGGCGCAGGTGTTGGAGACCAGCGTGTAGTCGCCGGGGTTAGTGCCCGTCAGGGCCACGGTCGAGATGGTCATGCTGGCCGTGCCGCTGTTTGAAATCGTGATGACCTTATTCGGAGAGAGCGTCCCCGTGTTGAGCCTGCCGAAGTCCTGTACGGGGTTGGGGCTGTTGACGGTGAAGAGAGGGGTCGTCTGCGCGAAGGCGGAGACGCCGAGCAAGAGGGTCGAGATAACGGAGGCCACCAGTCGCAGCACGCTGAAATTGCGACGCCCGGCGTTGCTTTCAGTTAGGGAGTTCATGTCTATGATTCCTTTCAAGGTTAGAAGGTTGGGAGAATATCCGGTCGTGAGCACACTGGTGACGAGTACCTTCGACGGCCAACCGAAAGTCCTTTGCGCGGACGGAGGCCGAGCGGGCACGATGCTCGTTAACCCTGCTTGTTACCCTTGAGGCTCTTGACTGAATAAGTGTTGTTGACGCCCGGACGGTCAGGGCTGTTTAAGGGACGACCGTCCGGTGAGAACAGAGCGCTAAAACGATTGAGCGAGGTGCTCACTGAACCGTTGACGATTCGGAGGCCGAGGGTCAGGACGAGGAATACGGACGAGCGACCGTCGGCACGACTTCCGAATACGGACTCAGGAGGTGCAATCACCGTGCCCGAAGTCCGCGCGCATCTTTCCGCCGCCGCAACCGCGCAAACGCCATCACTCGCCGGGCGACGGATGTTTACGGATGGCGGTCGTCGTGTTTCACGTTGAATCGGAGGAGCGGCGGCGAGTTCCACTCTGAAACACACGGGCGCGGCGGGGCCGTGCGAAGGCGTCGGGGCGCGGGTTGGCAACGGTTTGAGGATTCATAGTAAACTAACGCGCAGCCGACGAATGGCCGCAAGGGGCGCGCTCTTCGCGCCGAAATCAAAGAGCAAGGCTGAGTAGCAGACGATGGCACTGTTGGAGATTGTGAAGTACGGCGAGCCGGTTCTGGAGACGCCGGGCGAGCACGTGACGGAGTTCGACGAGGGCTTGGAGAAGCTCGTCGCGGACATGTTCCAGACGATGTACGCGTCGCGCGGCATCGGCTTGGCCGCGCCGCAGGTCGGCGTCTCGAAGCGGCTCTTCGTGATGGACTGTTCGGGCGGTCACGACCCCGCGTCGCGCGTCGCGCTCGTCAACCCGGTGGTCGTGAGCGTCGAAGGCGACCAGACCGGCGAAGAGGGCTGCCTCTCTTTCCCCGGCGTCTTCTTCGCCGTCAAACGGAGCTTGCGCGCCGTCGTCCGCGCGCAGGACGTGCGGGGCGAGGAGTTCGAGTTCGACGGCCTCGAAATCGAAGCGCGCT
>DASTQX010000141.1:0-3955 GCA_035761505.1 Pyrinomonadaceae bacterium | reverse complement strand
GTTCTCGTAGGTGACGACGAGGGAGGCAGTCTGACCCTGGGTGATGGTGGACGGACTCGTGTCGAGCTTGACGGTGGTGTTGCAGCCCTGTACGGCCGGGCCGAGCATGACGAGGCCGGACGGGCGCACGCGGCCGTTCTCTCCGGCGGCGGCGTCGATGTAGAACTCCAGCGCGTAAGCCCCTTCGGCGAAGGCGTTCCCCCCGGCGAGTTGCGGCCTGAAGGCTTCGCGCAAGACGGCCACGCGCGCGTTGTGGCCGAGCTGCTGCGCGTAAGCCTCGGCTACAGGGAGGCGGGCCGAGGCCCACGTGTTGATGTTACCCAGAAGGCTCGTGCAGGAGGCTATGTCGTTCGACGAGCGCTGGCCGTCCGTGTTCATCACGGGCCTGCTCAGAGAGGCGGTGATGCTCTGGCCGTCGAAAGACGGGAGGCGGCGCGAGCCAGCCATCTGCTTGGCGCTGGCGACGTCGGCGTCGTACCTCGCCGGGATGTCTGTCCGCAGGCTGGCCTCGACGGCGGAAGCCCCGGAGCGCGCCCCCCAGTATTCGTCCTGCTGCCGCTCGCGGCTGTCGGCCCCGCGCGCGCCGGCGACGCGGACGGAGGTGGCAGCGAGTGACACGGTCATCAGCACCGCCATCATGATGAGGGCGACGATGATGGCCGAACCTTCTTCACCCCTGCGACGGCGGGTGGCTGAGGGCTTACGGTCTCTCATCGGGGGGTTCACTCCTTCAATGACTTATTTGCCGAGTGTGCCTGCCAGCAGGCCGCTCCCCGCGCCCGCGCCTTCCGCCCCGAGCATGGTGGAGAGCGTCGCGGATCTGGCCCCGATCATCTCCCTCAACTCGCGCGGGTCTGACGAGCACCTCAGGGCGTTCGGCAGGTCTATCTCCCCGGCCGCGTAGAGGTCGGCGAGCGACTGGTTGAGGGTCTGCATCTCCTCGCCCTGGCCCGTCGACATCACCGAGTAGATGGAATGAATCTTGTCGGTGCGGATGAGGTTCCTGATGGCCGAGTTCGGCACCATTACTTCGAGCGCCATCACCCGCCCTTCGCCCGCCGCGCGCGGCAGGAGTTGCTGGCACAGCACGCCTTCGAGCACCTGTGAGAGCTGCGTCCTCACTTGCGGCTGCTGCATCGCCGGGAAGACGTCCACGATGCGGGTGATGGTCGAGGGCGCGGTGTTGGTGTGGAGCGTGGCGAAGGTGAGGTGGCCGGTCTCCGCGATGCGGAGCGCCGCCTCGATGGTTTCGAGGTCGCGCAGCTCGCCCACGAGCACCACGTCCGGGTCCTGGCGCAGTCCCGAGCGCAGCGCCTCGGCGAAGCCGCGCGTGTTGCCGCCGACCTCGCGCTGGTTGACGAGGCAGTTCTTGTGGCGGTGGGTGAACTCTACGGGGTCCTCGATGGTCAGGATGTGTTTGTGGCGCTCGCGGTTGATCTTGTCGATCATCGCCGCCAGCGTCGTGGACTTGCCGGAGCCGGTCGGGCCGGCGACGAGGATGAGGCCGCGCGGGCGGTCGCACAGTCCGTCTACTACGGCCGGCAGTCCGAGGGTCTCGAACGTCCTGATCTCGTAAGGGATGGCGCGAAAGACGCCGGCGATGCCGCCGCGCTGGTCGAAGACGTTGGCGCGGAAGCGCGAGACGCCGGTCAGCTCGAAGGAGAAGTCGATTTCGAGCTCGCCCTCGAACCTCTCGCGCTGCGGCTGGGTGAGCAGGGCGTAGATGAGTTCGCGCGCCGTCTCGGCCGTCAGCGGGAGGCAGTCGTCGAGCGGGTGGAGGTCGCCGTCGACCCGGATGCGTGGCGCGGAGCCGGTCGTGATGTGGAGGTCGGAGCCGCGGCGCCCCACCATTAATTCGAGCAGTTGTGTTAGTGACGGGTTATCCATGTTCTTGTCGGTGTCGGCTTCAGGCGACCTGTGAGGCGAGGTGTTCGTCGTCTCCGTAGTGGCTTCTGATTCTGACCCAGTCTCCCGGCGGGACTCTGGCGAAAGCCTCGACGACCGCCGGGTCGAATTGCGTGTCGGCGCACCTGCGGAGTTCCGCGAGGGCCGCCTCGTAGTTTTGCGCGCGGCGGTAGCAGCGGTCGGAAGTGATGGCGTCGAAGGCGTCGATGACGGAGAAGATGCGCGCGGGTGTGTCTATCTCGTCGCCGCGCAGTCCGAGCGGATAGCCGGAGCCGTCCCACTGTTCGTGATGCTGGCCGACGACCCGCGCCGCCGCCTCCGGCAGGTCGGCGCCGATGACTAATTCCATGCCTTTGCGCGGGTGCTGCTTCATCTGTTCCCACTCGCCATCGTCGAGCTTCGTCGGCTTGCGCAGCACGCGGTCGTCCACGCCGATCTTGCCGATGTCGTGGAGGCGTGAGCCGAGCTTTAAGGCGATCATCGCTTCGCGGCCGAGTCCCATCTCGCGCCCCAGGCGGAGGCTGAAGTGAACCACCCTCGCCGCGTGCCCGCTCGTCTCGTTGTCCTTGCAGCCGAGTGCGAGGGCCAGCGCCGCCGCCGAGGCGTTCCAGCGCATCTCCCTGATCTGTTCCTCACTGATGGGCGCGGGCGCGGGCCGGTTCAGGGCGCGCACGACGGCGTCCACCATGTCGATCATGTCCAAGGGCTTGAAGATGTAGTCGCAGGCGCCGGCCCGGAAGGCCTCGACGGTGATCTCGGTCTCGCCCGCGCCGCTCATGATGATGACGGGTATGTGGGCGTGGTGGGCGCGGACGTATCTGACGAAATCGATGCCGTTCATGCCGCCCATCCTCACGTCGCTGACGATGAGCCGGAAGTCGTCGTCCTGGTGGAGAACTTCCTGTGCCTCCTCGGCCGACGTGACGACGCGGCAGTAGTAGTCGCCGCTCAGCATTTCGTGGAAGAGCGCCCGGACGCCCGGGTCGTCGTCCGCGACGAGGACGCGGGGGGTGCGACGTGCCGCGCCGTCTCTCCGGTTTGGTGTACCTCCGTCTTCTTCCTTGATGAACGCCACGATAAATCTCCTCGTCCTCTTCCGTTCCTCCGGTCAGCCTTTCTGCCCGGCGACATTTCTCGCCCTGAGCCGCACCGCCCCGAAGGCCGCGAGCGCGGCCAGGGCCGTCGCCGCGAGCCCTTCCAGGTAGAGTTCCGCGGCGGCCGCGAGCAGCCCGAACAGGGCGAGGCAGGCTGCCATGAATGTGAGAAATAATTTGAGCGCGGAGCGCCCGGCGCCTTCTTTCATGTGACCTGCCTCGCGGTTCGATTCACCTCTGCACTACTTCCGACTTGCGTACCGCCAGCGGCTCGCCCGACCCTACGGGGAAGACGGCGACGGTGATGCGGCGGAAGTTGCGCGCCGCGTCTACGGTCTCGACCCGCCACGCCCGGACGTAAATCTGCATCCCGTTCGCGGGCGGCGCCGCGCCGAAGGCGGCGCGGACGAAGTCGAACGCGGTCCCGGCGGCCTGCGGGGTGGCGACGATCTGGTCGCAATAACTGGTCGTGCAGTTGAGCGTGACGGAGTTGTCCGCGTTGCGGGCCGGGTCGCCCTGCGCCGTGACGGCGAAGCTTCCGCCGGCGGGGAGGTCGGCGTTCCTCCGCGCGGCGAGTTCGTTGAGGAGTGACTCAGCCTGCTTGGCCGCCTTATCCTGACGCTCCTTCATGAGCAGGGGCTCGACGTTCCAGCGGAGGAACTGGGCGGCGGAGAGGAGCACGACGGTGAAGATGACGAGGCCGATGATGGCCTCGACGAGAATCGCGCCGGACTCTCCCCCCCGCGTCTTCACCTTCGGCGTTCGTCTTTCTACTCTCATCTGCCCCTCTTCAACCTCTTGCCCGTCTCACAGGGTCGTCCGCTCCAGCAGGCCCCGCACGTCTTGAGGTGCTGTGCGAAGGTCTCGGAAGATTGCTGATGTTGACGGCCACCGCCGTCGCGCGTCTCTTTCATCTCTGCCGCTTCCTCGTCCCGCTTACAGGGATCAGTGCTTAT
>DASTQX010000140.1:0-21822 GCA_035761505.1 Pyrinomonadaceae bacterium | reverse complement strand
TCAAGATAGGCACGCCGAATCTTCGCGGGGTCGGTGTGGTTATTCTGCATCCGTAGAGCCTGCTTCAGATCGTGTTCGGAGAGTCCCGCCTGCCGCATCCCGTCACCTTGAATCTTCCCGTCCTCGATCAGCAGAATCGAGTTCCCCTTAACGAGAGAGCCGAACCAATCGAAACGAAAGGCGAGCGCCGCCATGAGCCAGTGCGCGGCGATGAGCGTCACGCCCACCATCAGCGTCGGGAAGAAGGAGGCCGCTCCGGTGATGGCGCGACTCATGACGGAGCCGAGCATGATGCCGACGATAACGTCGAACGCCGTCGCCTTGCTGAGGAACCGCTTGCTGCCGAGCCGCACTATCGCCAGCGTGAAGGCGTAGACGAATACCGTGCGGAGCGCCATCTGGATTGCGCCCATGTCGCCCGCGTCGCGTCCCAGCCCCAACAATCCTTGAAACTGTTCCCACACCGCCTGAAGCATCTGTTTCTCCATCCCGTCGAGGTGAGGTTAAGCGACGGCCTCCCGCGCCGCCGCCGACCGTTCGTCCGCCCGAAACTATCCGGCTTCATCTTCGCGCGTCGAGCTCGACGCCTCGCCTGACGATGCGTCCGCGCCCTTGCCGACCAGCCACGTCCGCGCGTCGGCGACCGCCTCCTCTGTTGATTGCCCACGGACGGGAGTAGCCTCGTAGGCTCGCACCGGCCCGGTCAGCCGGAGCTTGCCCGTGCGCACTACCTGTTCATACGCCCCCTCGCTGATTCCCGTGAGATACAAACGCCCGTTCGCCTCCTGTAGCTTGTCGGCATAATTGGCGAGCACCTCAACCAGCGTCGCGCCGATGTTGTTCCGCCCGCGCAGGCGCAGGATGACCACCGGGTTCCGTGCGTCCCGCGGCTTGGGCAGCAGCCGCGCCAGCGTCCGCGCGCCCGCGTAAAAGAGGTGCCCGTAGATGTCGAGCACCGTCACCTTGTTCGACTGTAGTTGCTTGGGAGCCTTATGTTCTTCGATTAATCCGTCGTCCCGCTTCACCAGTTCGACCACCGAGATGTCGGTCGAGGACTCGTTCACGTAGAGCAGGGCCGAGAGGACGACCCCGATGCCGACCGCCGCCTGTATCGGCAGCAAGAGCGTCGAGAGGAAAGTGGTGACGCCCGCCAGACGCGACGGCCAGCCCGTGTTCCAGATTGAGAGCGCCTCCGAAGGCTTGATCGTGCTGACGCTGGCAATGATCAGCAGCGCGCCGAGCGCGGGCATCGCCACGTAAGACACCAGACCGGGGAAGACTATGACGAGCAGCGCCATCCACAGTCCCGCGAACAGGGCCGCCCAGTATGTGCGCGCCCCTGAGATGACGGTCAATGCCGTCGTGCTTAAAGAGCCGCCCACCGGCAGCCCTCGGAAGAAACCCGAAGCGACGTTGGCCGCCCCCTGCGCGACGAAGTCGCGCGACATGCTGCGCCGCGAGCCGTCCGGGTTGGGCACGCTCTGGCTGACCCCCGCGCCCTGTACGAGGGTGACGACGGCGACGGCCAGCGCCCCGGTGATTACGTCGAACGAAATGGCGGAGAACGTGGGGAGGTGCGGCACGGGGACGCCGCTGGGGATGTCGCCCACGTCGCGGACGACGGCCACGCTATCCAGACGCAGGAGCGCCGCGAGCACGGACGGGACGATGATCGCTACCAGCCTGCCGAAGTTGCCGAGCCTCGTGCGCGGCAACGTCAACGCGAGCGCAAGGGTGGCGACCGCCGTCGCAAGCGACCACGGCTTGACGCTGTCCAGATTGGATAGCAGGTTGAAGGTCTGTGTGACTTTATTGTTACCCGCCGTCGGCTCAAAGCCTGTGACGGTCGGGAGCTGGCTGAGTATCGTCAGCACCGCGATGCCGATGATGAAGCCGGTCATCACCGAGTAAGAGACGAAGCGCGTCAACTGGCCCGTCCGCAGCAGGCCGAACAGAATCTGAAGAGCGCCGATCAAGACCACCATGAGGAAGAGGGCGCTGTCGCGCGCTTCGGCTTGCAGGCCGCCGAGCGCCTGCCCCGCCGAGAGCGACGCGGCGCTGGTGGTGGCGATAATCATCAGCCGGGTGCTGGAGAAGATGCCGCCCGTAATCGGCCCCACCATGCAGGCGTAGAGGCCGTAGATCGGGTTGACGCCCACGAGGATGCCGCTCGCCATCCCGTCGGGCACGCTGCTGACGGCGCTGTTCAACCCGGCGATGCCGTCGTCGCGGAGCGACGCGGGACGCGGCAGCCGCCGGCGAAGGTGATTAGCCACCGCTTCGCGCAACTCACGTAGTCCCGGTTGGTTGACCTCCGGCTCTACGTCGGGTGTTCGCGTCGTCTCCACTTATTCGCCCTCACCGCCCTGTCATAAGTCGTGAAGCTGTGGGCGCGTGGAGATGCGAACGTGCCCACAGCCGAAGACTATCAGAAGCGGTTTAGCCCGGCATTAACCGTCCGACTTTGCCATCGTTGCGGCGGTGTATTCTAAATGAACCTCGGCGTCTTCGGGTCTCGGCGGCAGACTCGCATCCCATTCGGCATACGCCTGCCGCAGTTCCTCGAACTTCTCCGGCTCTCGATAACGCATGTTCGCGCGCTCGCGCTCGTCGCGCGACAGATCGTAAAGGAACTCGTTGCCTTCGATGGAAAGATATTTCCAGACGCCCGAACGCACCGCCTTTTGATTGCGGTACATCATTCGCCAGTAAAGATTGCGCTCGATTTCGTCGCCGAACAGATCAATGCCGTCGAGCGGGTAACGGGGATGCGCCGTCACACCGGCGGCGGCGATAAACGTCGCCATCCAATCCATCCCGATTGCCGGACGGTCGTAGGTTTCACCGGCGGGAAGACGGGCGGGCCAGCGCACGATGTAAGGAACACGGATGCCGCCTTCGAGCAGGTCATACTTTTTGCCCATCAACGGATAGGCGTCGGAGAAGCGTTCGCCGCCGTTGTCGCTCGTAAAAACGACGAGCGTGTTTTCGCTCGCTCCCGTTTCGTCGAGCGCCTGAAGGACGCGCCCGATGCCTTCGTCCATCACGCGAATCATTTCCAGATAAGTTTTCACCGAGCCGCCGTCGAGATGCGCGATTTTATTCCCGATTCTTTTCGACTCTTCTTCGTCGTCGCGCGTCTCCCACGGCCAGTGCGGCGCGTTGTAATGCAAGGAGAGCAGAAACGGTTTCTCCGCCGACTGGCGTTTCACGAAATCAACCGCCCGGTCGGTTATGAGGTCGGTCAGGTAGCCCTCCTTAAATACCTCCTCGTCGCCTTCCCAAAGATCGTGACCGCCGAAGCTGACGTGTGAGAAAAAATCTACCGCTCCGGTGCGGTGTCCGAAAAACTCGTCGTAGCCGCTTTTGAGCGGGCTGAACCACGGCAGCGAACCCAGATGCCATTTCCCGACGAGCGCGGTACTGTAACCCGCGTCGCGCAGCAAGGATGCCATCGTCGGCTGTTCGGGCGGCAAACCGAGTTCGGGCGAGACGCTGCCAATCGGCTCGTCAAAGCCGCCGCGCAGACGGTGCTGGTATCGTCCCGTGATAATCGCAAACCGGGACGGCGAGCAGATGCACGAGTTGGCATAGCCGTTCGTCAAGAGCAGCCCTTCGGTCGCCATGCGGTCGAGATTCGGCGAACACTCTTCCCTGCCGCCGTAGCAGTGGAGGTCGGCGTAGCCGAGGTCGTCCGCCAAGATGAACACGAAATTCGGCCTCGTCGAAACGCTCTCCCGCGCGTCGGTCTTCGTCTCCCCCATACTCATATCAACTCCTCCCCGGTGAATAAGCATCCATGCGGTCGGTTGCGTGATTCCTCTCCCCTGTTTCGTGAAGGCGAAAGACGACTCTCATCCTTCGCCTTCACCGGCAACCGAGTTCGGACGCTGCCGACGCAAGTGATTCTCCAAATCCGCGCCGGATCGTCTCGGCTCTGCCGTCGCGGTCGGCGTCGCGCGGGGCCACAATGTAACGGCAGAGCCGGACGCACGTCGGTTGGAATTTTCAGACCGTCCGAACGGTAATCTTGTGATCGCGGCTGAGCCTTTTGGCGATCAATAAAAGCATCACGATGCCGAGCGTATTGGCGAGCGTTATCATCACCAGGACGTTCGGGTGGTCGCCGAAGTTTTGGGTAGCGATGATTACTCCGGCGGCGGTGTTGCGTTGCGCCGTGCCGAGCCCGCCCACGTCCTCAAGATGATCCTTCCCCGCGCCCGCAAGGTAGCCGACGCCGAACGCGGCGGCGACGAACGCCAGACCGACGAGAATCGCGCCCGTTCCGACGATGGCGATCATGTTGGGGAAGTAGCCGATCAAGGTTGCGCCGACCAGAACGTACAGAGTGACGTTGCCCAACCATCCGACCCACGGCTGCGCCTTTCTCGCAAGGTCAGGGAGAAGTTGAGCGGCCAGCATCCCGGCGGCAATCGGCAGGAGTAATTGCAGCAACAGCGCTTTGGCAACCGCCCCGGCGTCCACGCTGATGCCGGACAACACCAGCGGCAGCACGATCGGCGTATAGACGACCGTTACCACCATCAGAAGCATCATCACCGCCGCTCCGAGCGCCACGTTATGCTCCGCCGCCTGCGTCAGCTTGATGAGGAACGGCGCGCCGGCGCACAGGCTGAAGATCAGCAGCCCGGCCTTGAGCGCCGGGTCGAACGGCGCGAGATACAGGGCGGCAATCATCAGGAGAGGCGCGACGACGAAGTTGGCGGCGAGTATCTTGATGACGAAGGGATAGTTCTTCAGATGCCCGATGATGTCTGACAACTTCTGCGTCAGACCGACGTTCAGCATCGTGGAAACCACAAAAATCGGGGCCACGAGCTGGACGAGGCTTCTAAAAAACTCGAACACTTACGTTCTCCTTGCCGTCAATTGTCGCCGCCCGCCGCTCGGCTCCCGGCCTCTTCACCCGACGCAGGGACGGCGAGCGTGCCGCCGAGCACCTCCTCGGCTCTGGCCTGATAGTTCCTGACGGAACTGGTGTGCCGGCCCCAGACGTTCGGGTCAATCACGTCGCCGTTGTCGCCGAGCTTTTGCAGGCGCGCTTCATCCTCTCCGGTCAACACCTGTCTGGGTAGCGGCGTGAGGCGCTTCACGTCGGCAGCCGTCAGGCCGAGGTGTTGGCCCACTCGCGCGCCGTACTCGTCGTGGACGAGGAAGAAGTGCCACAGCATCCGCTCCTGTACGTCGCGCTCGCACTGCGCGAGCAGCGTGCCCATGTTGAGCACGAGGTCGTCGCGCTCCCACTGCATCATCGTGCAGTAGCGCGCGCGGGCCTGCACGTAGTCGTTGCGCCGCTCGATGACGCTCTGCGTCAGTTGGCCGCGAACCTCCGGCGGGTTGTTCGGCTTGCGCTCCGCTTCGTTGAGGCCGTTGTGGATGGACGGCTCGAAGTTGACGTGCGGGTTCTGCCCCGGCGCGAGGTCTACGCCGTAGGCCATCTGCCCGCCGCGCTGGTTGGTGTGGACGCGGCCCTCGACGCCCTTCGGCTGGTTGACCGGGAGTTGGAGGTAGTTGGGGCCGACGCGGTAACGCTGCGTGTCGGAGTAGGAGAAGGTGCGGCCCACCAGCATCTTGTCGTCGGAGAAGTCGAGCCCGTCGACCAGCACGCCCGTCCCCATTGCGATCTGCTCGTTCTCGTTGTGATGATCCTCGACGTTGCGGTTCAAAGTCATCACGCCGACGCGCCGGAGCGGGAACTGATCTTCCGGCCAAATCTTCGTGTCGTCGAGCGGGTCCCAATCCAACTCCGGGTGCTCGTCGTCCGACATAATCTGGACGTACACGTCCCACTGCGGGTACTCGCCGCGCTCTATCGCTCCATATAAATCTTTCGAGGCCGAGCCGAGTTCTTTGCCCTGCACGCGCTCGGCCTCGGCAGCCGTCAGGCTCGCCAGCCCGCAGCGCGGGTGGAAGTGGTACTTGACGAGGACGGTTTCGCCCTCCGCGTTGACCATCTTGTAGGTGTTGACGCCGAAGCCCTCCATGTGGCGGTAGGTGGCCGGGATGCCGCGCGGGCTGAAGAGGTGCGTCAGCATGTGCATGGATTCGGGCGTCTGGCTCATGAAGTCGAAGATGCGGTTCGGCTCCTGCCGGAAGGTGACGGGGTCGGGCTTGAGCGCGTGAATCACGTCGGGGAATTTGACGGCGTCACGGATGAAGAAGATGGCGAGGTTGTTGCCGACCAAATCCCAGTTGCCGTCCTCGGTGTAGAACTTGACGGCGAAGCCGCGCGGGTCGCGGGCGACCTCCGAGGAGTCGCGCCCGCCGATGACGGTCGAGAAGCGGATGGCGAGCGGCGTCTTCTTACCTTTCTCCGAAAATATCTTCGCGCGCGTGTACTTCGACGCGGGCTCGTCGCCGACCATCCCGTCGGCCTCGAACTCGCCGTAGCAGACGAAGCCGCGCGCGTGGACGACCCGCTCAGGGATGCGCTCGCGGTCGAAGTGAGAAATCTTCTCAAGGAAGTGATAGTTCTCCAGAGTCGCCGGCCCACGGCTCCCGACCGTGCGCTGCGACTGGTTGTCGGCGACCGGGTGTCCCTGCCGCGTGGTCAGCGTGCGGTCATGCTCGCCTCTCTGTTTGCTGTCGTCATTTTCTGCCATGTGCTCACTCCCCTCAGGTTGAATTTTCCGTCACCGAGAATGGCTATGCGCCACCCGGTATCAGCACGGCGCGACCCACGATTTGCCCGGCCTTGAGCTTGTCATAGACCTCGACGGCCTGCTCCAACGGGAACTCGGTCGTCTCGGCGTGGATGCGCCCGTCGCGCGCCATTGCGATCACCTCCATCAGCTCGACGCGCGAGCCCCAGTACGGGATGCTCACGGTGCAGCCGTAAGGCGTGCTGCCGTGGTGAAAGTCGTGATGGCCGCCGCCGAGGCCGACGATAGTCCAAACGCAGTTGCGCCCCAGCAGCCGCGCGCCTAATTCGACGGTCGGTTGCACGCCTACACAATCGAGCACCAGACCAGCGCCGCGCGTGCCGGTGATGTTCCGTATCCGCTCGGCGGCTTCATCGGCGTTCCGGTTGTTGACCACGTCATCCGCGCCGAGCGACTTCGCCTGCTCCAGCTTCTTCTCGTCCACGTCGGCGGCGACGATGCGCACGGGGGCGAGCACTCTCAGCAGTTGAATCGCCATGTGCCCCAGTCCGCCGACGCCCATCACGACGACCGTCGAATCGGCGTTGAGTTGCGGCAGGGCGCGCTTGATGGCGTGATACGGCGTAAGCGCGGCGTCGCTGAGAGGCGCGGCCTTGGCCGGGCTCAAGTCGCCGAGCTGCACGAGGAGCCGGGCCGAGGGGACGAGCATGTATTCGGCCATCCCGCCGTCGGAGCCGAGCCCGCCGCCGAAGGTGCCCAGCTCGGCCCAGTTCTCGCAGTAGTTCTCCGCAGAGAGCTGGCACGAGTGGCAGCGGCCACAGCCCCACGGGCCGTAAACCGCCACCGCGTCGCCCTCCTTGAAACCCGTGACGCCTTCACCAAGCCCGGCCACCCACCCGGCGTTCTCGTGGCCGAGCGTGAACGGCGGCTCGAAGCCCAAGTCCTCCTCCATCACGTGCAGGTCGGAGTGGCACACGCCCGCGCCGCCGATCTTTATCAAGACCTGTCCGGGGCCGGGTGACGGTTTAGCGACATCGGCGATCTCGGCGTGTTTGCCGACGCCGACGAATCTTACTGCTTGCATGTTTTCCTCCTTACAACGTCGCGCAGACGGCAGCGCCCTGCGGTCGTGGGTATCACGGCGGTGAAGTATGACGATGGATGCCGCTTTGACGGCTAGTCATAGACGGCTATTCATCGCAGCTTACCGCCCGGTAACCGGCCTCCTCAATCGCCGCGAGCAGGCCGTCAAGGTCGGTGGCACCTGTATAGCGCACGCCGTTGATGAAGAAGGTCGGGGTTCCGCTGACCCCGCTCCGAACGCCGCTCTTCAAATCCTCCTGCACCTTCCCCGCGTGCGCGTGCTCGCATAGCTCGCGCTCGAAGCGTTTCAGGTCGAGGCCCAACTCCCGCGCGTAGCCGCTCAGGTGAGCATCGCCGAGGGCGGGGCTGCGCTCGCATAAGAGGTCATGCATCTCCCAGAAGCGTCCCTGCGCCCCGGCGGCTTCCGCCGCCTCCGCCGCCCGCCGCGCGTTCGGGTGTCTTTCAGCGACCGGGAAGTGGCGGAACACGTAGCGCAACGCGCCGCGCAGCCAACGGTTGACCTCCTTCACCACTGGGAAGGCTTCGGCGCAATGCTCGCACTCGAAATCGCCGTATTCCAGCAGCGTCACACCCGCCGCCGCTGAGCCTTGCGCGTGGTCGCGCGCGCCGACCGGCAAAACGAGACGTGACCCGTCGCTTCCCTTATTCAACGCCTCGTTCATCTTTAGCTCTCCCCGGTACTGGCAGCCTTTCAACCAAAACCTTTTGACGCCGTGGCAAGAGCCAACGCCTGTGCGGGACGTGCGGCTTGCGGCCTGCCGGGGGAGAGCCCGGTCTTTACTCGGCGTGGGGCGAGACGGTGGTCGGCGCTTATCGCCGCCTCCGTCTGTTGTTGCATGCTTCCGCCGACCGTCTTTCAGCAAACTAGCTGAATCCCGCCGGTCAGTCTTTTCTCTTCTTGACTTTTATTTTCTAATCTTGACTTTTTTTGCGCGGGCCTCCCGGACGACCCGGACGGGGACGATTCCTGTTTGGATAAGGCTGCGAGTCGGAGGGGTTCTATCGGGCGCGGGGGATTGCGGCACGCACGCGCCGTGCTTCGACTACATTCCGTCGCGGAAGGCTTTCGGCGTCAAGCCCGTCAGCCGGTGAAAGAGCGTGGTGAAG
The DNA here is from genome assembly GCA_035761505.1 of Pyrinomonadaceae bacterium. Classification (GTDB taxonomy): domain Bacteria; phylum Acidobacteriota; class Blastocatellia; order Pyrinomonadales; family Pyrinomonadaceae; genus JAIVJM01. Next base: position 12,988 of record DASTQX010000140.1, on the reverse strand, counting down.
TGGCTCTGAGTCTGGAAGCCGACGCTCAGACCCACCTCGACGAGAGGCAATTCGTCGTCCGCCAGCAACGCTTTAGCCCTCTCCACCCGGCAGTTGCTAACGTACCTGTGCGGCGGCACGCCGGTCGACTGTTTGAAGGCACGGGAGAAGGAGTGAGGGTTCATCCCCGCGACGGTCGCCAGCTCGGCCAGCGTTAAATTTTCAGTCAGATTGTCGTTGATGTACTCGGTCACTCGCCGCAGCTTGTAGGCGGGGAGATTGGTGTTGTGGTATTTGGTGGCCGGAGCGTGCGCCGAATACTTGCCGAGCAGGCGGGCCGCCAACCCTGCGGCGAGCGCGTCGCCGTACAACCGGCCAGAGGGATAGCCCGCGTCGAGTTCCGCCTTGAGCGCCAGACAGATGTATTCGATCTGCGGGTCGCGGATGCCGAGGTGTAGGCCCACGACGACACGAGTTGCCTCCCCCGCTTCGCCCGCCACGCGTTCGACGACGCACGGGTCGAGCGCCAGCATCAGGAATTCCGTCTCGTCCTGACTGGAACCCCCAAGGAGTGTGCCGCGCGGAACAATGTCGAGGCTGCCGCGCCTCATGCGAATGGTCTGCGGGTGGCTGCCGAGAGACCATTCCACTTTCGCCGGACGGAAGTGCATGGCGACGAGGTGACTGTCGGCTGTGCTTTCGGGGAATTCTAAAGGCTTTAGGTGATGATGTTCGATGAGCAGGCCGGGCCAGACTACTTCTGCTTCGGTCGTCGCGGCCTCGACTGTCGGGAACAACGGCGAGGGCGTCCCGTCCTTGCCGGAGACCGAAATCCTACGGGGTGCGACCGCGTGCCGACTATCTACGTCCTCGGCTGAGGATTCCCCGACCCTGCCCGACGAGACGGTCTTCCTGTCAGCATCTTTCGTGCTCATACACCACCCTTTGCTCAAGGCCGCGGCGCGGGCTGCACACGGTTGCCGCCCGCATGGTTGATGGTGTTTGCCGTAGAAAGGTTAAGGCTACAGCGCAAGCGACAGGGTCGGGGAACCGAGGCCCACGTAGAAGGATTAAAGTTTCCGCAGTAAACAGTTAATTTGGTGCGGTGAGTCTACCGGCCAGTGACAGGCGAGTCAAGGTCTTCACAAATTAAAGTCAAGATTAGAAAATAAAAGTCAAGAAGAGAAAAGACTGTCCGTGGCGGGTTCGGGTAATTTACCGAATCCGTTTCCAGAAGGATCGAGAGTGCTTTGGCCGACCGGAAAGTTGGTCTGCCGCACCCGGAGAACAACAGGCCCGGCGAATCGTCAAGCCGGCGCACTACCTCGGAGGCGACAATCGAGTGCACATGACAGAACAACGGCTAAATCAACGGAAGCCCGCAGGCTGGGGGTCTGCTTGGAGATGCCGCGCCTTGCGGCTCATGCTCCTGCTGCTCGCTTCGTTCGCGTGTTCGTTAAATGCCGGAGGGGTGCGCGCGCAGCATCTTGCGCCGGAGTTGCTGACCTACGACGAACTCGTCCAACTTTACGAACAGGAAACCCCGCCCGCCGCTTTGCAGACCAAGCTGGATCGTCTGTTGACGACGCCGTTCGTCAGTAACGCCGCGTCCGAGCGCGGCGTCAAGCCTCTCTTTCCGAACACGGCGAGACTAGGCCGTGTGGTTCGGGTCGTCCAGTGGAACATCGAGCGCGGGCTGGAGTACGACGCCATCCGGCTCGCCTTCACCGACGCCGCGGGCTTCGCCAGACTGATGGACTCGACCCTCTACCCGCGCGGGGGCGAGAAGCGGAACCTCATCCTGCAACAGGTTCAGCTTCTGAAGCAGGCCGACATCGTCGTGCTCAACGAAGTGGACTTCGGGATGAGGCGCACGGGCTATCGCAACGTGGCCGAGGATTTAGCATCGGCGCTTCAGATGAACTACGCCTACGGCGTCGAGTTCGTGGAGGTTGATCCGATTGCGTTGGGCCGCGAACAGTTTGAAGAGCTGCCGCCGGAAGACCGGGCCGGGCTCGCCGCCGAAATCAGAGTTGACAGAGCGCGCTACCGTGGGCTGCACGGCAGTGCTATCCTCAGCCGCTTCTCTTTAGAGAACGTCCGGCTCGAACCGTTCGAGCACCAGCCGCACGATTGGTACAAAGACGAGCTGAAAAGCGTCAGGCCGCTCGAAGCGGGCAAGCGCAAGGCGGGCGAGTTGGTCTTTCAGGAGAAGGTGCGGCGGGAAGTGCGGCGCGGGGGGCGCATGATGCTGACGGCTGAGATCACGGACGCGCGCCTGCCCGGCGGTCGGATGGTCGTCGTCGCCACGCACCTCGAATCCAAGACCAAGCCCGAAGGGCGTCGCAAGCAACTCGAAGAGTTGCTCGCGCGGCTCAAAGGCGTGAACGCGCCCGTCGTGGTGGCCGGAGACATGAACACCTCGACGCAGGACTCGACGCCGACCTCCGTCGGGCGTGAGTTGAAGAAGCGACTCGGAAGCCGTAGTTTTTGGATCAAGAAGGGACTCGGCCTCCTGACCGGCATCAAGCTGCCGACGCTCCTGCTCGGAGGCTTGAACACCTACCGCAAGCAGGCCGACCCGACCGTGCGCAGCATCCCGCTCGTCGCCTCCAACCCTGAGGCCGGATTCTTCGACAAGCTGAAGGACTTCCGCTTCGAGGACAGAAATGCCTTCGATTTTCGGGGCGAGCGCGGGCGCTCGGTCGGCGACAAGAACGACACGCTGGCGAACTCGAACCAGCGGGGCGACAAAGGGTTCATCACGACCTACGAGGTGGAGCGCACCGTCGCCTTCGTCGGGAAGTTCAAGCTCGACTGGATTTTCGTCCGCCCGCCCGCGCTCACCGACCCCGGCGACGAGGAGCAGCCGCACCGCTTCGCCCCGCACTTCGGGCGCACGCTCAAGAGTCTGAACGACGCCCTCACGGATCGCATCTCCGACCACGCGCCCATCATGGTCGACCTGCCGCTCGGCGAGCCGCGACCCGTCAAAGGCAAGCGAAGGCGAACGGCGGCCAGAGGAACCTAAACGTTTCATTCAAGGAGAAACGGCATGAGCAGCGCAGGACGGAACGGAGCAAGAGTCATGGCTGCTCTCCCCGTTGCCGACGCTTTCGCAGGTAAGTGATGGGTCTTACTCATCAGAGACATTCTCGCCGTGCTGTTCGGCGTCACGGCCTTCGCCCTGCCGGGCCTGACCCTCTTGACGCTCGTGTTGCTCTACGGCGTCTCCGCTTTGGCCGACGGGCTGACGGCGCTCCGGGTCGGCGGGAGCGCCCGCGCCTCAACATCGCGAGCTGGTTCGGCAACTGCGAGTTGGACTGTGTGGTCGAAGACGAGCATTTCGCGCGCGAGATGGAGGAGATGTACCTTCAGGATTTAACGAACGCGACGGAAGTCGTGCTGGATGCGAAACACAGGTTGCGCGCGCCGGGCGAGCCGCCTCACCCGCAACCCGTTCTAACGAGCGGCGGGGGAGCGGAGGGCGCGCGGCAGCCGGAGCGATTCGCATCGGCAACGCCATCGGCGCGGTGTTCACCGACCCGCGCGTGATTAGTCGGAATATTAAGTCGAAGCGAAATCGGACGGATCATCGCAGGAGTAAATTGCATCTCGACATACAGGATGTCTTTAACGAGTACGGGGTACAACTCATGAGCCCGCATTACATAGCTGACCCGCCCCGGCCCGTCGTAGTGCCGAAGGAGCAATGGGACGCCGCGCCCGCGATCAATCGTGAAGACAGGGAAACGTCTCTAGGTGAAGCCAGAGAGTCGTCACGTTCGGCAGGCGTCGAAAATCAATAAAATCGCAAACCCATTTCTCTACGGATTTTGAACTGAGTGATGAGCGCCGGTGAAACACTTGAAGACCACTTCAGCATTGAACTCGCGGCGAGCGTGGCGCTCGTGCCGGATGGTCGGGGGCGGCGTGTCGGAGGGTGAGAACCGGGGTGGGAAACGGACTGGTGACGAAGGCCGTGCCTGACGAGGGGAACCGACTGGCGCGGGGGCAATGGGACGCCTTTGCCCGGCTCGCCGCCCGCCCGTGGGTCTCTCGTCTGGCAAGGCTCGGCTACGCGGCTGAGGGGTTACTTTATGTGATCGTCGGCGGCACGGCGTCGGCGGCGGCGGTCAACGTCGGCGGGCGCGTGAGGGGGACGCGCGGCGCGCTCAACCTGATCGTCGCGCAACCGTTCGGGCGGCTGGGCGTCGCCCTCGTCGCCATCGGACTCTGCGGCTTCGTCCTCCGCCGCTCCGTGCAGGTCTTCGTCGAGCCGACTGACGGCGCGCCGCCAAAGCCGTCCATCCGCATCCTCAGGCGCGTGGGTTTTGCCCTGAGCGGACTCGCGCACGTCGGCATCACGCTGGCGGCGCTCAGACTGGTGCTGGGGCTGGCGGTCTTGAGTTCCGGCGGGCCGCCAGCCTCGCGCGGATGGGCGACGCTGTTGCTTGTGTGGAGGCCGCTTGACGGGTGGCTGACGCTTCTCGTCGGGCTCGTCATTATCGGCGTCGCCGTCTTCTATTTCTACAAAGCGATGAGCCGCCGGTTCACGATGGACCTCGAACGCGAACGCATGAGCCGGCGCGTCGAGAGGGCGACGTTAGCGTGCGGCGTCGCGGGCTATGCGGGGCGCGGAGTCGGGTTTCTCATTATGGGCGCGTTTCTCGCCTACGCCGGGTGGTACGTGGAGGAGGTCGAAGCGCGCGGGTTCGGCGACATTCTCCGCGCGCTCGAAGCTCGGCCCTTAGGGCCGTGGGTTTTGATCGCTGCCGCCGTGGGGTTGACCGCTTACGGGGTGTACCTGCTGCTGGCGGCGCGCTACCTGCGGCTCATCGCCACATGGTAATTACTCTTACGGCCATTCAGAGTTGATTCGACCACGAGCGCAGCCGGGAGTTAAATCATTCGCGCGCCGGATATTTTCAAGAGGTAAATTCAGGGATGAAAATACTCATCGCTTACCTTCGTCGCTCGCTGCCCGGCGGCTGTCACCTTCGCGCGCGGCCATCTCGTCGAGTTTCGTGCCGTGCCAGAACGGGACGCCGATGATGTAAGCTGCGCGCCCGATCATGTGCGCGGCGACGGGCGCGGTCAGAAAGATGAACGCGACGACGAGCAGCGCGCGCACGGTCACGCCGAAGTCGTCGAAATAGACGGCGACCGCCAAGAGAGTACAGCCCGCGCCGAGCGTCGCCGCTTTCGTCGCCGCCTGCATCCGCGTGTAAACGTCCGGCAGGCGAAAGACGCCGACCGCCGCCAACAAGAGAAAGAGCGCTCCGGCGCTCAGCAGACCCAAGACCAACCACTCGCGCCAGTGTGCGACGACTTCAATCATCACGCGCCCTCCGTTCGATGTACTGCGCGAACGCGACCGTCCCCAAAAACGTAATCAGCGCGATGCCGATGGCGACATCGAGGAGAACCTGCTGGTTCGTGGTGATGGCGTAAAGCGCCGTCGTGGCGACGACGAGATTGGCGATCAGGTCGAGCGCGACGACGCGGTCGGGCATCGAGGGGCCGACGGCGAGCCGCACGAAGGCGAGCAGCAATGCCGCCATCAGCATCAGGTAAAGAAAGTTGACGACGAACACGTCGAACACTCCGTCGCTCAGGTTCATCTGTTTATCTCCGCTTCGCTCAACTGGCCGGCACGCCCCGTCACCGCAGCACACCGAGCACGCGCCGCTCGAAGCCTTCCTTAATCGAACGCTTCACGGCTGCGGGGTCGTCGGCGTACATCGCGTGAATGTAGAGCGTGCGCCGGTCGGCTGAGACATCCAAGTTGAGCGTCCCCGGCGTGAGCGATGTCAGGCTGGCGAGCAGCATGATCTCTTCGTCGGTCTCGGCGTCCAAAGGCACGGCGAGCACGCCGGGTCGCATCTGGTAGCCGGGCGTCAGCACGTCGTAGGCGACGCGCACGTTGGCGATGATGAGTTCCTTGACGAAGAAGACGAGCAGACCGAGGACGCGCCAGACGCGGCGCGCGTAAACGGTCTCGCCCGTGACGCGCTGCGCGAAGAAGAGGATGACGAAGCCGAGCGCGAAGCCGACGGCGAAGTTCTCGAACGTGAACTCGCCGTTCATCGCCTCCCACGCGAGCGCAAGCAAGATATTCAGCAAGAAGGGGTTCATCTCTCGCCTCCCAACACCGCTTCGACGTAGAGGCGCGGCTCAGCCAACACGCCGGCGGCAATCAAACTCTGGCGGAACACAAACTCTGCCCCCAAGCCGAGCGCGATGGTGAGCGCCGAGAGCGCCGCGATGGGGATGAGCGCGCGTCTCGCGCGGCGCGGGGAGATAGTTGGTATCGGAGTCGTGAGCGGAGCGGCCAGAGTCGCCAGCGGGGCGGCGAGGTTCGTCGGCGTCGTGGCGGGTTGCTCGCGCCAGAACGCCAGCATCCAGACGCGCGCCATCGCGTAGAGCGTCAGGAGACTCACGGCGAGCGAGACACCGACGACCGCGTATCGCCCCGCTTCGAGTCCGGCTTGGATGAGCGCGAGCTTGGCGAAGAAACCGGAGAAGGGCGGAATGCCGGAGAGCGACAGCGCCGGGATGAGGAAGAGGAAACCGAAGCTCGGATGGCGACGGTAGATGCCGCCGGTCTGCGTCAAATCGTATGTGCCGCAGAGCAGCCGGACGCCGCCCGCGATCAAAAACAGGTTCGTCAGCACGACGATGTCTTCGATGAGATAGAAGATCATCCCGGCGAAAGCGCGCTCGGTGAAGATGCCGAGTCCCATCGCGGCGACTCCGATGTGGCTGATGATGAGGAACGAGAGCATCCGCCGCAAGTCGCGTTGCACGATGGCCCCCAAGCCTCCGGCGATCATCGTCAGCGCGGCGACCCACAGCAGCAGCGGCTGCATGTACCCTGCGTCGTTGCGGAAGATGAGCGTAAAGACCCGCGCGAGCGAATAGACGCCGACCTTCGTCAGCAGCCCGGCGAAGATCGCGCTGATGACGACGGGCGGCGTGTGATAAGACGCGGGCAGCCAGAAGTAGAGCGGGAAGAGCGCGGCCTTGACGCCGAAGGCGACGAAGAACAGCAGCGCGATGACCGTCCGCATCCCGGCTGGGTTGACGTGCTGCGCCTTGAGCGCGAGGTCAGCCATGTTGAGCGTCCCCGTCGCCGCGTAGAGCAGCCCGACCGCCGCGAGGAAGAGCGCCGACGAGACGAGGTTGATCGTCACGTACTTGATCGCCCCCTCCATCTGCCGCCGCTCGCCGCCGAGCGCCAGAAGCACGAACGACGCCATCAGCATCAGCTCGAACCACACGTACAGGTTGAAGATGTCGCCGGTGAGGAACGCGCCGCAGACGCCCATCAGCATGACGTGTAATAACAGGTGATAGCCGAAGGCTTCGCGCCGCGCGTCAATGCTCGTCAGCGAGTAGATGACGACGCACAGGTTCGTCGTCGCCGCGAACAGCACCATCAGCGAACTGAACGTGTCGGCCACGAACGAGATGCCGAACGGCGCTTGCCAGCCGCCCGACTGTACGACTTGCACGCCCTCGCGCTGCACGACCGCGAACAGCCACACGGCGGCGACGAACAAAGCGATTGCGCCCGCCACGCTCAAGCGACGTTGCGCGACGCGGTGACGCCACTGCAAAAGCGCGAGGGCCGCCGTCAGGAGCGGAATCAAAACAGGCAGCACGGGCAGCAGCTTCATGCGTCCATCCTCTTCATGCGTTCATCTCCTTCAGGCGCTTATCCTCACTCATACGTCAGTCGCCTTCATCTGATCCATGTCGTCCGTTCCGATGACGCGGTTTGCGCGATGAATCAGCGCGAGCGCGAACGCCGTCACGCCGAAGCTGATGACGATTGCCGTCAACACCAGAGCCTGCGGCACGGGGTCGGCGAACGGCGGCTGGATTGTTTCGCTATTGTCAGGGATGAGTGGCGGGCGGGCGCGCACCAGCCCGCCTGCGGTGAAGAGCAGCAGATTCGCCGCGTGACTCAGTAGGCCCAAGCCGATGATGAGTTTCGTGATGCTGCGCCTGAGCATCATGTAGAGCCCGGCGGCGTAGAGCCCGCCGATGACGAACGCCAGAACAACGATCATCCCGTCTCTCCTCCGGCGCGCGGCTCAGGCACGTCCGCCGTCTCCGCCGTCTCTTCGGCGAGCGTAAAGACGTCCATCAACGAGATGCCGATGACGACCAGATACACGCCGATGTCGAAGAAGACGGGCGTGCCCAGATAGATTTCGCCGACGACGGGCAGACGCGCGCCGCCCCACATCCCGGTCAGAAACGACCGCCCCGCGAAGAGTGGCACGACGCCGCTCGTGAGCGCGACGAGCAGCCCCACGCCGATCAACGTCTGCGGGCGAAGGCGGACGAGCGCGCGCGCTTCGCCGACGCTGTAGGCGACGGCGTAGAGCGAGAACGCCGCCGCCGCGACAAGCCCGCCGATGAAGCCGCCGCCCGGTTTGTTGTGCCCGCGCAGAAGCAGAAAGACCGAGAAGAGCAGCAGGAGCGGCATCAAGTAGCGCGTCGCCGTGCGCAGGATTATTGACATCTCAGCTCACCTCCCCCTCCGGCGCGCGCGCGACCACTTCCGCCAGTTCGCCGTCCGGCGACGACTCTCTCCGACGCGCGCTCAGGTCGTTCACCACCGCCGCGCCCCTCTTCGCCTCTGGCGGGCGAAGTTTTAAGAGGGCATAGACGCCGATTGCGGCGACCGACAAGACGGTAATCTCGCCGAGCGTGTCGAGACCGCGAAAGTCAACGAGGATGACGTTGACGATGTTGCGCCCGTGCGCCTCGGTGTAGCTGCGTTCGGCATAGAAGTTCGACGCCTGCTGCTGAAACGGGACGCCCCACGCGACGAGCACGAGCGCGGTCATCGTCCCGCCGAAGAGGAGCGCGACGACCAGATCGCGCGCCCTCGCCGGTGCCCGCGCGATTAACGCGAGCGGCGGCAGGCGATGGAGGACGAGCACGAGCAGGATGACGGTCAGCGTCTCGATGAGGAACTGCGTCAACGCGAGGTCGGGTGCGCCGAACAGGATGAAGATGAGCGCGACGCAGTAACCGACGACGCCTAAGGACGCGACCGCGCCGAGGCGCGTCCGCGAACGCACCGCGACGAGCGCCGCGAGCAAAATCAACGCCGCGACACCCACCTCGTAGAAGCGAACCTCGCGCGCGGCGGCGAAGTTGAGCGGCGTGTAAGCGCGCGTCAGGAGCGTGTAGCCCACCAGCCCGACGGTCGTGAGCACGATGATCGTCAGGTAGGAACGCAGGTAGCCGCTCTGCAACACGCGCGTCGCCATCGCTGCCGCCCGGTGGAGCCACGTGAGCGACAACTCGTAACCGCGCGCCGGAAACGCGAAGAGGTTCCGCGACCACGCCGTACCGCCGCGCAAGCGTTCACGGAAACGAAACAGCAGCGCGCCCGCAACGGCGGCGATGACGCTCATCAACAGCGCCGCGTTGAAGCCGTGCCACAAGGCGAGTTCGACGGGTTCACTCCGACCCAGCACGCTCGCCACCGCAGGTGCGACGAGCGAACCTGCGACGAGCGCGGGCGCGAGTCCGACGACCAGCCCCAGCGCGGCGAGTATGACCGGCCCCAACCACATCGCCGCCGGAGCTTCATGCGCTCCCTTCGGTGTCTCTTTCAACTCGCCGAAGAATGGGCGCAACGCGGCGGCGCACGCGACCGCGACGAAGAGCGCGCTCCCCAGAATCGTGAAGGGCACGAGCACGCCGCGCGCCGTGCCCTCCGCGAGCAGCACGGCTTCGTTCAGGAGTTCCTTGCCGATGAAGCTGAAGACGGGGCCGAAACCGGCGAGCGAAACGCCGGCGATGACCGCCGCGACAGCCGTCACCGGCATCACGCGGCGCAAGCCGCCGAGTCGAGTCACGTCGCGCGTCCCCGTCTCGTGGTCAATCGCACCCGCGACCATGAAGAGCGCGCCCTTGTAGAGCGCGTGCGCGAAGAGGAAGACGACCATCGCGCGCGCCGCGTGATCCGTGCTCAAACCTTCGAGCATCACGAGCGTGCCCAGCGCGCTGACGGTCGAGTAGGCGAGTATCAACTTCAGATCGGTTTGAAAGAAGGCGAGCACGCCGCCCGCGACCATCGTCGCCGCGCCGACACTTGTGACGATGTAGAACCACTCGTCCGTGCCGCCGAGCACGGACGCGAGGCGCGCGAGCAGATACACGCCCGCCTTGACCATCGTCGCCGAGTGCAAATAGGCCGAGACGGGCGTCGGAGCCTGCATCGCGCCGGGCAGCCAGAAGTGGAACGGGAACTGCGCCGACTTCGTGAACGCGCCCGCGAGGACGAGCAGCAGCGCTGGAAGGTAGAGAGTCGAAGCGCGCACCGCGTCGCCGCCCGCGAGCAGTTCCGGCACGTCATAACCGCCGCTGATCTGTCCGAGCAGCACGAGTCCGGCGAGGAGCGCGAGCCCGCCGCCGCCGGTTATCAGCAGCGCTTGCAAGGCGGCGCGGCGCGCCTCCGCCTTCTTGTGCTCGAAGCCGATGAGGAGGAACGAGCTGATGCTCGTCAGTTCCCAGAAGACGAACAGGAGCAAAAGATTCCCGGCGAGCACAAGTCCGAGCATCGCGCCCATGAAGAGCAGGAGGTAGAGGTAGAAACGTCCGAGCTGTTCGCGACCTTTAAGGTACGCGCCCGCGTAGATCAGGACGAGCGCGCCGATGCCGCAAATGAGCAGGGCGAAAAGCAGGCTCAAGCCGTCGAGGTAGAACGTGAGTTCGACGCCGAGGCTCGGCACCCACGCGAGCCGCTCGGTGATTCGCTCGCCGTGCGCGACGAGACCGATGCGCGTGGCGAAGTAGATGGTGAGCGTCGCCGGGAGCAGCGCCAGCAGCCAGCCCGTGTGCCCTCGCGCGAAGCGGCAGATGACCGGCGCGAGAAACGCCAGCGCAAAAATGGAGAGTATGCCTGTCGTCATGCGGGCGAGATTGTAACAAGGGAGCCGACCGCGTCGTTATGATTTTCGGGAGGCCGACGGCGGCAACGACGGCGTGAAGCCGTCAAGTCTCTGCCATCATATCGTTTCACTCATGCGTACAACCCGGCCCGACAGGTTCGGATGAGACCAAGTCGACGAGCGACCATGGGGGCGAGGGTAACCAACCATCAGCTTCGCAGGAAACTACACTGGAAGGCGCTCTTACAATAACGTGCCGCGTAGGATGACGATTGCCACGCTGAAATAAATGACGAGGCCGGTGACATCCACCAGCGTCGCCACGAACGGAGCGGAAGACGTGGCCGGATCGAGGCCGAAGCGGCGCAGCACGAAAGGCAGCATCGAGCCGACGAGCGTCCCCCAGAGCACGATGCCGACCAGCGTCAGCCCGACCGTCAAGCCCACCCCGAACCAGTGCTCGCCGTAAGCTTGGAAGAAGGCCGACCAGAGCGCGACGCGTAAGAATACGATTGCGCCTAGAATCAAGCCTAACGCCAACCCCGAAAGCACCTCGCGCCGCATCACGCGCCACCAGTCGCGCAGCCCTACCTCGCCGAGCGCCAGCGCACGAATCACCAGCGTCGCCGCCTGCGAGCCGGAGTTGCCGCCCGAGTGAGAGACGAAGCATGACGAGCACCGGCGCGTAGCTCCTCGCGCTCTCCGGCTGCTGCCTGTCCGGCCCCGACAGCAGGTAGCGCACCTCAGAATACCTTCCGACGCCCAAACGCTTCGGCATTATTCCTGCCCTTGACGCTTCCGAGGAGCATAACGCTTGGGCTTCTCGCCGTAGTAGCATCCGCCTCACTGTCACTCGCTGGTTTCCGGCATACGCCGCGGACGTGTCCGACACGCGCCGCCGGGGCCGGCAATGACATCTGCCCGACTTCCACCCGACCGAGTTGTCCCGCTCGAATAATTCACAACTAAAATTTATAAACGTCTCTGTTAAAGAGTGAGGAGAATATCGCTGGCCTTCGGAATAGAGCGCGCCGGGGCAGCCGCCTTTGCGGCAGCTCTATTTCAAGGCAAGAGAATGCCGGAAGAAGGGCGAAGGCACTGCCATCTGTACGTGCGAGTGATCCATCTGAGACTTCATTCAAATTCGCTTTACAGACATGCCACACCTCATAGCGTGTAGGGAAAGTGTCTGTGCGGGTAAGGATCAGGATCGCGTGCCGCGCAGAGCGTTTACACACCTCCACTCCTTGGGTGCCTGCTTAGTCTGCAAGTAACCCTCACGGCCCAGCATCTTTTAACTGTCTGAAAGCTCCCTCGAACGGGAGCTTAGCGGAGACGAACCTGTCTCTCCTCCGCTAACTCCTCAGTGACATAAAAGAAGCGGCAGTACCGGGCCGGCCAACAAGACACAGGGAGAGTTGCCGTGTCTGTACACCCAAAATCTTCCGCGGACTTTGCCTGCCTTGACGACGCCCCGATAGTTCACAGGCCGGAAGAGACGCAGGAGTTGCTTCGTTGTGTCGCCGCCGGTGATTGGGAAGTCTTCTGGGAGGTGTGGAGTCTTCACCGGGACTACTTGTTTTCGATCTGCCTGCGGCAGATGGAGGGCATGCGCGCCGACGCGGAAGACGCGCTCAGCCGGGCGATGATTAAGGCGTGGGGACGGCTGCCGGAACACGCCGACAAGATTAATAATCTCAGGGCGTGGCTGGCCCGCCTGACCCATAACCTCTGCGTGGATATTCAAAGGGAGCGCAGGCGGCAGACGCGCGGCCTTGAGAACATCGAGGCGATGACGGCTGCGGACTACGTGTCGCTCGCGCACCGGATCGCGACGCCCGAAGAGATGGTCATCGGGCGCGAGATGCGTCTCCGCCTCCAGCGTCTTATCGAAGACCTCCCGCCGAACCTCAGCCATCCGTTCAAGCTGCACTTTTTTTACGGCGTCTCCTACGCAGACATCGCCGTCCGCCTTGACCTCTCGAACGACAACGTGCGCAAGCGCATTCAGCACGCGCGCATGCTCCTGCGTCGCAGGCTGAACGAGCGCCCGCAGACCGAGTTTCATCCCGCCGCACGTCGTCGCG
>DASTQX010000139.1:0-17389 GCA_035761505.1 Pyrinomonadaceae bacterium | reverse complement strand
CGGGATTTGCTGGTTGAGGGTCGCCCCGACCTTCCGCCCGTTCGACGGGTAGGCCATGAAGACGCGGCCCTTCGAGATGGCGGGCTGGCTCATCAAGGGGTCGCCGAGCCACTCCTGCCAGACGAGCTTGCCGGTCTTCTCGTCAACGACGATGAGCGTGCAGCTCTCGGTGTTGAAGGCAACGTAGCCGTCCTCGGCCACCGCCGCCGAAGGCCCGTCGTCCGAAGTCTTCGTCTGCCACGCGAGCGCGCCCGTCCGCGCGTCGAAGGCGTAGAACTCGTGCGAGCCGTAGCCGCCGCCGACGAACAGGCGACCGTTCGCGTAGGCCGGTGTCGCCAGAGGCCGGTCGCCCGGTATCTTCACGACCCAGCCTTCCTTACCGTCCGCCGTCCTGAACGCGGCGGGCTTGAGCGCGGGCAGGTTCGCCGGGAGCTTCACTTCGATGGCCTTGCTCAGATTGATCTGCGACGTTTTCGGCGGCGAGGGTTCCGTCTTCTTCTCGTGCGAGGCCCGGATACGATTAACACTGCCGCCGCTCTCGGCGCTCAACGCGGCGACGACGGCGAGGAGCACGAGCGCCGCGCACAACGGTCGCCAGCCCCTCCACAACACGTTCTCTCTCTTCATCACACACACCTCCACTCGGACAGAGCCTGAGAGTCTATCGGGGAGACTCATCCGCTTTGACCTTAGAATGTGTGCCGCCGGAGAACTTGCGTTCTTTTTTCCCGACGGGATGTCGGAGGTGTAGAGGAACCAGAGTGAGACGCGGGCGCAGATGAATTAATTCTGACCGGCCTCCGCGCTCGCCTTCTTGGAGCGGCGGCGGAGACGGCGGGCCGCCTCTTCCTGCTTGATGAAGTACACGATCTTGTCGTTGAAGTGAAACTCTTCGAGTTGCTTGGGCGGCGGGACGAGTGGCGGCCCCTCGATGATGACGGGCACGATGGCGGGCTTGCCGTCTCCGTCGTCTGCGCTCGCCTGCCGTCGCTGGATGGCGTACTCGATCTCGCGCCCCACCCACTCAGACCTCTTCGCCGCGCTCGACCAGAAGAGATAGACCACGTCGCTCTCGTCAATGTGCTTGTAGAGCATCCGTTCCCAGCGGTCTCCCGGCTCAAGGTCGAGCACGTCCTGAAAGAATTCGATTTTGACCGACGCCAGCATCTGCACGCGCTTCAAGACCTCGGCGCGGTCTTCCGAGGCGTAGGAGATGAACGCCTTGCGGTAACGGACGAACGTCTGCTTCGGGGCCTCGCTCGGCGCGGGCGGCGGGCACGGCGCGGCGTCGGCGGCGGGCACGGGCGCGGGGACTTGTGCGGCGACCGGCGCGGACACGGGCGCGACTTTGAACTTGAAGGAGACGTGGCCGACGGGGACGCTCTCGTAAGCGACCGTGACCGTGGCGATGAGGTTGCGCGGCTTGAAGTCTTCGGGAACCGTGACGTTGAAGGCCACCGAATCAACCTCGCCGCACCAGACGAGCGATTGGGTCGGCGCGTCAACTTCCAGCCCCGGCATCTGAAGCGCGAAGCTCAACCTCTTCCCGCGCTCGATCTTCTCTTCCAGCCTCTTCGTCCCGCGCTGTCTGGCGTCCGGGTCGGCGTCGTCGGCGCGGTCGGCGAGCAGCCCGGCCTGACTCGCGAGGTGCGCGAAGGCTTGGACGAGGAAACAGTCGCCGGGCGGAGCCTCGAACGGGGCGAAGACGGTGCAGTGGACTTCGTCGCCGGACAAGACGTTGCCGAGCGCGCCGTTGAGGCCCGAAAGACTCCACGCCGCCCCGACGCTCAACGCCCCGACGCCGAGGAGGGCGAGGCCGACGAGCGCGACGAGCCGACAGTCTTGCCGGTTGAGGCCGAAGAGGCAGCAGCCCGTGCAGGAGTATTCAATCGGGGGCGGAGGGACGTAAGGTTCGGGCGTCGGGGACGTACCTTCGGGGCTCGGAGAAGGGACGGCGGCGGCCTCGACGACGGGCGTGGGAGTCGGCGGCGGCTGCCGGTGGACGGGAACGAGCGAGAAGACGACCTGACCGCCGTAAGGCTCGCCCAGGTTGACGCGCCTCTCCTGCTGGTCGAAGTCGGGGGCGCTGACCCTCACGAGGTACTCGCGCGGCGGGAAGCCTCCGCGCTCGAAGCTGCCGCCGTCGTCGGTCGGGAAGACCCTCTCGCCGTCCTCGCCGAGGACGCTCACCTGCGCGCCTTTGACGGGGCGACCGGACTTGCTGTCTCTGACCAGAACCCTGAGCGGCGCTAAGACCGCGACCAACTCCGTGACGCACGTTGCGCTGCACGGGGCCGCCGTGCCGTAGCCGCCGACCTCGACCTTCGCCAGAATGTTCCGCCCCGCCGCGTCGCCCGCGCGCACGGAGACCGCGTTGGTTCCCTGCCCGCCCGTGAGCTGGCCGCCCCAGACCGTCCAACTGAAATTCGGCGTGGCTCCGGGCGTCCCGCCCCTGACCTCGACGCTGAAGGGCACGTCGCTTTGGCCGGGCCTCGCCGTGGCGCGGCAGCAGAGCGAGATGTTCGGGCAGAGGCCGGGCGCGGCGGCTGGCGGCCCGCCCCGGCGTGCCGCGTAACTCCAACTGGTGACGCGCGACGGGCATCTCCCGGAGACGACGCGCCACGTCGCCGCAGCGCGGCGGCGCGCGCCGCACGCCGCGCCCGTCTCGACCGTGACGGTGGCTTCGTAAGATTCACGGCCCGGCGGAGCGCCCGCGAGGTTCCAGACGACATCCGCGCCGGAGCCCTCGACGCGCCCGCCCGTGACGCGCCATGTGTAGCGCGGCTGACAGTCGGCGCTCACGCCGCGCGCGCGGAGCGAGACGCGCGTCCGAGGCTCCGTGTCGGGGCAGACGTTGATGGAAGAGCTGCTGGCCTCGATCCTCAGCTCCGGCTCTCGCTTGGAGTCTCTGTCCTGTCCGCTCGGCGGCGGGGTCTGCGGCGAGTAGTCTGAGGGAGCGGCCCGGAGTAGTGAGTCGGAGCGGGTGGAGAGGAACCCTTGCGCGGCGAGCGCGCAGAGGGCGACGGCGCACGCGATGAGGGGGGGCCGGATTCTTCGAGCGCCGCCTTCGACGGGCTGGCACTTTCTGTCCGACGCTTCTGGGGACTGGCTGACGCGGGACATGGGCCTTAAATGTGTGATGGTCTTGCCGGGCCTTAAGAGGTCAGGCCGGGCCGCAAGGAGGTCACGCGCGGCCTGAATTGTAAATGACAACCGTGGAGGCGTAAAGAGTATTTTCCGCGCCACCGCGCCGATTAAAGAGGAAAGGGGAAAAGGGGAAGAGGGAAAGAGGGACAAAGGAGAAGACAGGGCCGGAGGCGGCTTTCCTTCTCAGACCCTCTTCCCCTTTGACCCCTTTCCCGCCTCTTCTTTCCCCTTGCGTTCGCCGCCGCGTTGCCGCTATCTTGCTGTGCAAAAGCAACTGACAGCAGACGGCGAGGGGGCCTTTTGGATGACAGAGTTGAATCAACTCCGCGACGATCCTCTGTGGTACAAGGACGCGGTCTTCTACGAGGTTTACGTGCGCGGCTTCTACGACTCGAACGCCGACGGCATCGGCGACTTCGGCGGCCTCACCGAAAAACTCGACTACTTACAGTGGCTCGGCGTGGACTGTCTGTGGCTGCTCCCGATGTACGCCTCGCCTCTGCGCGACGGCGGCTACGACATCGCCGACTACTACGAACTGCTCCCCGAATACGGGACGCTCGAAGACTTCAAGCACTTCCTCGAAGAGGCGCACGCGCGCGGCTTGAGGGTCATCACCGACCTCGTCGTCAATCACACTTCCGACGCGCACCCGTGGTTTCAGGAGGCGCGAAGCTCGCCCGACTCGCCGAAGCGCGACTGGTACGTGTGGAGCGACACGCCCGAAAGATACAAAGAGGCGCGCATCATCTTCACCGACACCGAGCACTCGAACTGGACTTGGGACGAGCAGGCCGGAGCCTTCTACTGGCATCGCTTCTTCAGCCACCAGCCCGACTTGAACTACGACAACCCGGAAGTCCAGCAGGCGATGCTCGACGCCGTGGACTTCTGGCTCGGCCTCGGCATTGACGGCTTCCGCGTGGACGCCGTGCCCTACCTCTACGAGCGCGAGGGGACGAACTGCGAGAACCTCCCCGAAACGCACGCCTTCCTCCGAAGGATGCGCGCGCACGTCGCCGAGCGCTTCCCTTCGGCGCTCCTGCTGGCCGAGGCGAACCAGTGGCCCGAAGACGTGGTCGAGTATTTCGGCGACGGCGACGAGTTCCAGATGGGCTATCACTTCCCCATCATGCCGCGCCTCTTCATGGCCCTCAGACAGGAAGACCGCCGCCCCATCGTCGAGATTCTGGAACGCACGCCCGACATCCCCGAAGGCTGCCAGTGGGGCATGTTCCTCCGCAACCACGACGAGCTGACCTTAGAGATGGTGACGGACGAGGAGCGCGACTATCTCTATAACGAGTACGCGAAAGACCGAAGGATGCGCCTCAACGTCGGCATCCGCCGGAGGCTCGCGCCGCTCATGGACAACAGCCGCCGCCGCATCGAGCTGCTGCACGGCCTGCTCTTATCCTTGCCCGGCAGCCCCTTCCTCTACTACGGCGACGAGATCGGGATGGGCGACAACATCTACCTCGGCGACCGCGACGGCGTCCGCACGCCGATGCAGTGGTCTTCCGACCGCAACGCCGGTTTCTCGAAGGCCGACTTCGAGAAGCTCTACTTTCCCGTCATCAACAATCCCGTCTATGGCTACAACTCGGTGAACGTCGAGGCGCAGTTGCGCTACGACACAAGCCTTCTCAACTGGATGCGCCAGATGATTAACCTGCGCAAGGCGCATCACGTCTTCGGGCGCGGCGGGATGCGCTTCGTCAAGCCGCGCAACCGCAAAATCTTCGCCTTCCTCCGCGAGGGCGAGGGCGAGACCGTGCTCTGCGTCTTCAACCTCTCGCAGTTCGCGCAGCCGGTCGAGCTTGACCTCGCGGGCCTTGAAGGGGCCGTCCCCGTCGAGATGCTCGGCAAGACGCGC
Organism: Pyrinomonadaceae bacterium; assembly: GCA_035761505.1. Lineage (GTDB taxonomy): Bacteria > Acidobacteriota > Blastocatellia > Pyrinomonadales > Pyrinomonadaceae > JAIVJM01. Next base: position 12,366 of record DASTQX010000139.1, on the reverse strand, counting down.
TTCCCCGAAATCACCGAGCGGCCCTACCAGCTCGCCCTCTCCCCGTGGGGCTTCTACTGGTTCCTGCTCGAACAAGGCACAAAGCCGTGAATCGTCAATCGTCAATCGTCAATCGAAGGAGTTGTTCTTTCACTACGATACGGTTTACAGTTCGAGTCAGGCATTACTCAATCACGATTCACGATTGACGGTCTTCAAGGAGGTCTGGATGCTGAAGGCACTAGGGAGCGGACTGGTGGGCGCGTGCGCGCTCACGCTGATACACGAGACGGCGCGGCGGTTCATCAAGGACGCGCCCCGCATGGACGTGGTGGGGATGCGCGCCATCGCCAAGACGATGCGGGCCGTGGACGTTGAGCCGCCGACGCCCCTGCATGAGGCGGCGCTCGTCGGCGACATCGTTTCCAACTCGCTCTTCTACAGCCTCGTCGGCGCGGGCGACCGCGCGGACGCCCTCCGCAACGGCGCTCTGCTCGGCCTCGCCGCCGGGCTCGGCGCGGTCTTCCTCCCCGAACCCCTCGGCCTCGGACGCCAGCCCACCGAGCGCGCCCCCGCCACCCAAGCCATGACCGTCGCGTGGTATCTCGCCGGAGGACTCGCCGCCGCCGCCGCCTACCGCGCGTTCTCGGCGGACGACGAAGATTAACCGACTTCAGTCGGCGAGCATCGAACGGACGTTCTCTCTGAAGAGTTGCGGGTCAGCGACGAGGTTGGCGGTGTGCGGGTCTTCGCCGGGGTGTTCGGGGTCGCAGAGTTGGTAGAAGTATCCGAGCCCGGTAGCCGAGGCGAGGTTGAAGAACCAGTTGCGCTCGCTCTCGTCGCGGCGGCGCAGTTCGAGGACGCGGCCTCCGGGCTTCATAAACATCATGTTGGTGAGGCCCGCGCCGTGGTTCGAGACGAGACAGCGCGCGCCCGCCGCGATTCGCACCTGCTCGTCGAAGGGGTGCTCCTCGAAATGCACGACGCGGAAGTCGAACTCACGCAAAGTGCCGAGCAGTTCGTCCTCGTTCGTCACCTTCCGCTTCGGCGCGCGGCCCCGGCTGAGGTAGATGCGCTCGCCGAAGTTAGAGCCCTGACCCTCGCCGTAGAATCCGACGAGCAACTCACTCAAGCCCCGCACAATCTCCTCGTTGTAATTCCCCGAAGGCGCGACGTGCGTGGGCATGAAGAGCCTGCGGGGGAAGACCAACTCGCCGTCGCCGACGTACTCGACGCCGCCCGTGCGGAAAGCCTTGAGCGACGAGCGGACGTACTCAAGCCGACGATACTGACGAGGCAGAAGAAGGACTAAGCTCTCGGCCTCGTCGCGCGCGGCGTAGAGCCTGCATAGGGCGTCGGCGAGCCAGTGAAAATAACCGTAGCTCCAATCGTCAACGACCCAGAGACAATCCCGCTCGACTCTCCTTTGCGCGCGCCGGAGGCGGTTGACGGCGAGGGCTTTGAGGACGCTCCGCCGCCGCGCCATGAACTGCCCCATGATGACGGGCGAGGAGAAAGACTCAGGCAGAATCCGCCCGCCCTTAAAGAGCATCCCTTCCGCGTTCACGCCCACGCCTTCGAGTTCGAGTAACAGAGTCGGCGGTATCTCTCGCTCTAGCTCGTGCGCGAAGAGCGGCAAGTCCTCTTCCTTGAAATTCAGAGGCAGGCGGCGGCGCGAGACGCGCCCCGCGCTCAACACACGCGCGCCGTCTCGCGGAGTCTCGAAGGGTCTGAAGATTCGCAACGCCTGGCCTCTGGAGGCTTGTGAGCGCCCCGCGCCTTTTCAGTCGGCGGGGAGCGGAACGAAGTCGAGCACGATGGGGTCGTGGTCGGAGAGCGCGACCGTCGAGTCTTCGAGACGGCTGACGACCTTCGGCGGCTGTCTTGGGTCGGGCTCTAAGTCGCGGCCCGCGAACCAGTCGAGCTTGAGCGCGCAGCGCCCGCCGTGCTCGCGCAGAGACCATTGGAGAAACCAGAAGCACCACTGCGGAACCCACTCCGCGAGATTCTTGTAAGCGGCGAGGTCGGCCACGTCGTAGTGGAGCGTGCCCGCGCCCATCTCGTTCAGCTCGCGGATGCTGTAGCCGCGCCGCTCAAGCTCGCGGAAGAGCCTTCGCTCGAACCAGCGTTCGGGGTAGAGGTAGTGGTTGCGGATGAAGTAGCTCGGCCCCATCGCCACGCGGCGGAAGAAGCCTATGACGGCGTAGAGCGCGCGGCTCGAATTGTAGGTCGTCGTGTTCCAGTCGCCGCCGATGAGGACGGGCAGCGCGGGCTTGAGGGTGTCGAGGAAGTCGAGCACGACCGACATCTGCCGGCGGCGGTGCTGCTGGCTCGAATGGGCGTCGAGGTGGACGCTCACGGCGCGGAACGCGCCCGCCGTAGGGTGCTCGACTTCGGCGACGACGGCGCGCTGGCTCCCCAGACGCTTCTCTCTGCCGCGCATCTTGTCTTTGCCGTTCGGCAGGGCGACCGACCACGCGCGCCGCAACGGGTGGCGCGAAAGGATGGCGTTGCCGTGCAGCGCCTCGGCGTTCTCGCCCTCGGCGTGGCTTTCGAGCCCCGCGCCCTTGCTCAAGTTGATGTAGCTCGGCGCGAACGCGTAGCTCATCCCCAGAGCCTCGGCGATCTCGCGCGCGACGAAGCGGTTGCCGGAACGCGCCATGCCGTAATCGAGTTCGGTCAGCAGCAGCACGTCGCTCTGGCTGAGGACGGGATGCTCTCGGAGCGTCCGGATGATCTCGTCGAGACGCAAGCCCCGCTCGATGTTCCAGGCGGTGGCGCGGACGGTTTGCGCGGCTCGCGCCTCGGCGCGCGTCGGCGGCGGAGTGAAATCCTCGACGACGACGCCCTCCAAGACCGACTCGATCTCTTCGCGCAGGCGCGCGTAGAGCGCCGAAGCCTTGAGCGCTTCGGTCGAGCCGAACTGCGCGAGCGCCTGAAAGTGCGGGCCGAGTTGGTGTGCGAGCGGCGGCTGGGGCTCTTGTTTCTGGCGGGCGACGGTATTCATCTGACGCGCGAAATGGTACAGGCTCGCGTTCCCCTTTTCAACTCGTCGGCCTCCCGAACCTCGAAACTCAAATTCGAGATGCCCGGAACCGAAAATTTTCACCGCCACTTTCTCAACTTCTGAAACCGGCGCTTCACCATGTCGCGGCGGAGCGGGGTGAGGCGGTCAATGAAGAGGACGCCGTCGCAGTGGTCAGTCTCGTGGAGAAAGCAGCGGGCGGCGAGCCCTTCGGCCTCTTCCTCGAACACTTCCCCGCGCACGTCCTGCGCGCGCAGCCGGACGCGCATCGCACGCTTGAGCGGAGCGTGAACTTTGCCGACCGAGAGGCAGCCCTCTTCGCCCTCTTGCTCGCCCTCAGCCGAGAGGATTTCGGGGTTGGCGGCGACCAGCCGGAGCCCCTCGCAATCCATCACGAAGAGCCGCAGGGAGAGCCCCACCTGCGGCGCGGCGAGCCCCACGCCCTCTTCGGCGTACATCGTCTCGAACATGTCCGAGACGAGCCGCTCCAACTCCGCGCCGAACTCCTCGACCGGCTCGCCGACCTGTTTGAGAACCCTCTCAGGGAACTCCGTAATCTTCAAGACGCTCATTCCTCGCCCCTCACGTCCGCCTCGATTGAACTCAACTGTGTTTCAAGTGTAGCAGGAAAACCGTGCGGGTGATGAAGCGTCGCCGCGAGGGCTGAAGACAAGAGCCGTGGGCGACGCAAAACGGAGTCTGCGCCGCCCACGGCTCTGGTCTTTGCGCGCCTTCCGGGCTCGCCGGTCGTTACTTCGTCAGGACGCTCTTGAGATAGTTGATGGCCGAGGGGTCGCCGGTGCGGCCCAGGAGGACGAGGGCTTGTTTGCGGACTTCGGGTTTGGGGTGCGTCTGCGCGACCTTGATGAGAAGCGGGACGGACTCCGCGGCGGGGCGGCGACTGATGGCCGAGACGGCTTGCTTCTGCAACTCGGTGTCGGCGTCCACGCGGCCCGCCGTCTCGTTGAGCGTCCCCAACGCCTGCTCGCCCGCCATCTCGCCGAGGTGCGCGACGGCCCGCTTGCGCAACTCAGTGTCGCTCTCCTGATTCGCCACGCGGATGAGGAAGTTGACGACCGCGCTCTTGTTCTCGTTCGGCGCGGCGGCGGAGAGCACGCTCCGTTTGAGGTCGCGGTGCGTCAGGGAGTCGAAGAGGCGCAGAAGGAAGTCGAGCGCCTGTGGGTCGCGCGCGCGCCCGTAGGCCGAGATGGCAGAGCGGCGGATGTCCACGCTCTCGCGCTCGTCGCGCGCCACCGAGGCGAGAAACTCGCGCGTCGCCGCCGCGACGGGCGGGTAGCCGAGCGCGCGCGCCGCACGCGAGCGCACGCCCACGGAGTTCGTCCCGCGCGCCAGAGCGACGAGCACTTCGGGCACGCGGCGGTCGTCGTGCAGCGCGATGGCGCGCGTCGCCGCCTCGCCCACGTCGCCCGTCCGGCTCGACTCGACGAGGCCGCGCAGGAGAGTCAGGCTCTCCTCGTTCGACGCGCGACCGAGCCAGTAGACGGGGAAGCCCCCGTACTCGCGCCGCCGCGCGAGGTTGTAAATCTCGACGCGCACGACCTCGCCGCGCCGCGCAGGGTCGCGCAAGAGGAAGACTCCGAGGTCGCGCGTCTCGATGGAGGAGCCGGAAGAGGAGAAGCCGCCGAAGTCGTTGTTAAAGGCGACGCCGTCGAAATGAAACATCGTGCTCTCGCCGATGTAGAAGCGGTTGCCGTCCTCGCTCACGAACTCGAAGTCCACGGCGACGCCGGGCCGCACGTCGAAGGCGTAGGCCGTCCAGAAGCGCTCCGTCCGCGAAGAGGCCGCGCGGCTGATGGCCGCTTCCTGCTTGGCCTGAAGCGTCGCGCCCTCGACCGGAATGAATCTCTGATCCTGCTCCCACACGGCGGCGGGCGGAACCAGCATCAGCCAGAAGAACGTCAGCAATGCGAGCATCGAATCACACTCCCTTCAACCGCCGCCCGACCGCGCGCGCGAGCCGGACTTCGGGCAACACTCTTCCCGCCCGTCCTCGCGGACGGTTGTTCCTGAGCAACTAACTGCGGTCTTTTTTCGTCCGGTGTGACTGGCCGCCGTGCGAGGGGCGACGGCCAGTCACTCTCGATGCGTCCGGCGGCGTGCTACTTGAGCATGTCTTCGAGGAACTGCCGGACTTCGGGGTCTTTGCTGCGGCTCAGGGCGTTGATGGCCCGCTTCCTCCGCTCCAGAGGCTCCGAGGAGTTGCGCGCGACCTGCATCAACTTCTGGAGCGCGCGCTTGTCCTGATAGCGGCTGAAGGATTCGAGGAGGTAGTTCTTGAGTTCCACGTTGCTCTCGCTGTCGTAGAGCGCAAGGAGCACGTCGAGGCTCTGCGGGTCGTCGCGGCTGGGGATGGCGTGGATGGCCTGCTTGCGCAACTCAACGTCGGTCGCCGTGCGGGCGATCTCGGCGAGCTTGGCCCCGGCGCGCGGCGACTTGCGGTTGCCGAAACCGGCGACGATGTACTTGCGAATCTCCACGTCCTGCACGGCGTCGTAGAGCCGGAGCAGTTCGTCCACCGCCGGTTCGCCCGCGCGGCGGCTGAGCAGCGCGACGGCGTGCTGGCGGGCCTGAAGGTTCCGGCTGTTGATGACCATGTCGCCGAGGATGTTCGTGGCGCGCGGGTTCTCGTGGTCGGCGAGCGCGTGGATGGCCGAGTCGGTCGGGCTCTCGTCGGCGTAGGCGGCGTTCATCGCCAGCTCACGCAGCACGTCGAGGCCGCGGTCGTCGTTCGTGCGTCCGAGCGCCGTGATGGCGCGCATCCGTAGCTTCTCGTTCGACTCGTTGCGCGCGAGCTGGATGAGCGTCGGCACCGCTTCGGGGCCGCCGTACCTGCCGAGCAGCGTGACGGCGGCCTCGCGGACGCGGAGCGAGGTCTGCGAGTTGGAGCGGAGCACGTCGGAGACGAGCGTCGCGCAGCGCGCGCGGTCGGACTGGCAGAGGCTCTGGAGGGCGATGATCTTTAGCTCGGCGTCGGCGTCCTGCGGCACGTTGACGCCCTGCGGGTCGGTCTTCGACTTGAGCTTGACGAGAGACTTCATCCCGTCTTTCGCCCAGTTTGAAGTGGGGTAGCGCTCGATGAGGCGCTGCAAGGAGGCTTCGGCATCGGCCAGCTTGTTCTGCTTCTCGTAGGCGTAGGCGAGCCAGTAGAGCGCCGCGTCGTTGTTCTTGTCGGCGGGGTAGTCCTGTATGAACTTGCTGAAGGTCGCCGCCGCGCCGTCCCACTTCTCTTCGTTGATGAGGTCGCGCCCCTGCGTGAAGGCGCGCGTCGCCGGGTCGTTGCCGCTCGCGCCCTGCACGAGCCGGTTGAGCATGTCGCGCTCCGGCGTGAACAACTGCGCCGAGGCGGGGGACGCTCCGGCGAGGAAGAGGGCGAGGGCCATCACGAGGCCCGCCGCGAGGCCCGGAGTGCGGATTTGATTCCGTCGAGAGATTAATTGAAGCATGATTTTTATTCCTTACTCTACAGGGGTGATCGAGACTTCTTCAGCGCGTGCCGCCCTTCAATAGACCTGCAACGACGCGATGATCTCCTTCTTCTGCATACGCTCCTTGATGGAGCGCACTTCTTCGCGCGAGGGCTCGTCGCGCAGGTTCGAGATGTCCAAAAGGAAGGGCTCCAGAGAACTCAAGACCTGCTTGGTCGTCTTGTTCCCGGCGGACTCGGCTTCGAGTTGGAGCGACATGTTCTCGTCCAACAGCCGCCGCGAAAGATTCTTCTCGTAAGCGATGCTGGTGTCGCCCTCCGCGTAGCGCGCGTTGCGGAAAGAGCGCAGGAGCATCTGCGCCTGTTCGACGTGGCGCGCGACGCCCTTCTCTTCCGGGTCGAGGAGCCGCGCGTTAATCGCCAGCACGTCGTCGTCGAGGAGCGCGCGGGGCTGCGCGGCGAGCAGAGGGTCTTCGTCGCCGGGGCGTTGGAGGTGCGCGTCGCTGATGACGACCAGTTCGCCCGTCCCGCCCGCGCCGGGCGTCCGGCGAGCCGCCGAAGATGCCGGGGCGGCGGAGGCTCTCAACACGGTGGCTGATGACGGCGCGGCTGACGCGACTTCTATGACCGTCCGAATCTCGGCGGGCTGCTCGACGTTCACGTCGTTTCCGTTGTCGTGGCGCTCGGCGTCGCGGTCGGGCGTCGCGGTCGTGTTGGGCTCGCCGCGTCCCGTGTCCGTCGAGGTGTTTTGCTTCGGAGTCGCTTGGGCTATCGTGTCTCGATTTTCGGGGCGCGGCGTCTGCGCGAGCCAGAGCACTCCGGCGGCGACGCCGACCAAGACGAGCGCCATCGAAGAGGCGAGCGCCGGGCGCACGCTCAAGGCGGCGACCGCGAGGGCGAGTTGTTCGCGCAGCCTCACGAGCAGCGGCAGCCTTTTGGGCTCGCGCCGCACCGGCGCGGCGACGGCGATGCGCTCGCGGACGGCCTCCCACATCGCGGGCGAGACTTCCAGTTCGCGGTCATAGCGGAGGTACATCTCCTGCTCGGCCCGCAGAGCCTCGAAGGCTTCGGCGCACTCCGCGCAGGCCGCCATGTGCGCGCTCATCGAATCGCCGGTCTGCCTGTCAACCTCGCCGTCGGCGAACTCTTCCAATAACGGCAGGCACTCTTCGCATTTCATTACTGCTCACCCCCAACGTAAGGGCCGATGCGGCGGCGCATCTCGGCGCGCGCCCGGTGCAAATCTGTTTTCAACTTGCCGATGGAGAATCCCGTGATCTCCGCAATCTCTTCGTAGCTCCGCTGCTGGAAAATCTTGAGCGTGAAGACGAGCCGCTTGTCCTCGTCCAAGCGCAGCAGGGCGTTCTGGATAACATCGCTCAGCTCTTTATCGAGCAACTGTCCCGCCGGGCTGCGCTGGCCGTCGTGCAACTCGAAGACCTCGGCCTCGTCGTCCACGTGGACGTGCCCCTTCTCGCGCACCCGCGTGCGCAGCGACTCGCGCGCGACGTTCTTGGCGATGCCGAAGAGCCAAGTCGAGAGCTTCGACTCGTCCCGCAGGCCGCCGAGGCTCTTGTAGGCCCGCACGAAAGTCTCCTGCGTCAAATCCTCGGCCAGTTCGCGCGAGCCGACCATGTCGTAGATGAAGCTGATGAGCGGGCGCGCGTACCGGTCGAAGATGAGGCGGAAAGCCTCCTCGTCGCCGTGCCGGACGCGCGCCACCAGTTCCTCTGTGCTGTTCATCAAGGTTCCAGTGTACGCGCCCGGCTGTCCCGTTGCCTCTAGATTGACCATTCGGTTCATTGCCAGCCGCTTCCGTATCTAACACCGCCAGTAAGTGGCCCGGCCCCACGGAAGGTTTCAGAAAAATTCCCGGCGGCGCGAAGCGGCGAGGCCGAGCCGGGTCAAAGGATACCTTTTCGCCCGTTTTTCGTCACTTTTCCGAGACGTTGAGGACGAAAGCCTCCGCCCCCGTCCCTCGAAAAAAAAGCGGCGAGGGGAGCCGTCGCCCCTCGCCGCGATTCCGTCTTTAACCGCCTCGACCTCCCCCGTGAGGGGAGTGAGCGTCACTTTTGTCTTCGCCGATCCATCAGCAGCCGGAAGCTCAGCGACTTGTCGTGGATGCGCTTCTCCAACACCGCCCGCGCCGCGTCGTCCCGGCAGCGTTCCAACTCCCGCTTCAGCGCGTCAATCTCCTGCAAGAGCTGCACCTCTTCCGGGGCCACGCCCGCGTTCTTCAAGACGGCGAACCCGGCGCGCAACTCCTCCGGCGTTGCGAAGTAGGCTTCGAGGTCAATGGGCCGCCCCTCGCCTTCCAGCCCCTCAAACTCACCCGCCGACATCGCCTCCCTGATTTTCTGCTCCACCAGCTTGTCGAACACGCGCCTTAAACTCCTTCGTTAAAATCTCAACGCAACGTGACCGGCACGCCTCCGTCCGGTCGGAGGGTGAACGTCGGGTCGGGCTCGACCGCGTGTCCCGGCAAAAGACGCGGGCGGAAGTGCTGGGCCAGTGTGGCGACGGCCAACTGCGCCTCCATCAGAGCGAAGTTGCTCCCGATGCACTGGCGCGCGCCCCCGCCGAACGGGAAGTACGCGAAGCGCGGTCGCGCCGCCGCGCGCTCCGGCGTGAAGCGTTCGGGGTCGAACCGTTCCGGCTCGTCCCAGAAGTCCGGGTGGCGCTGCGTCACGTACTGGCTCAGGACGAGGAAGGATTTGGCCGGGATGCGCCAGCCCCCGATCTCGTCCTCCTCAATCGCCTGTCGCGGCAAAGCCCAAGCGGGCGGGTAGAGCCGCAACACCTCGTCGAAGATCATCCGCGTGTAAGTCAGAGAGGGCAGGTCTCCGACGGTCGGCGTGCGCCCGCCGAGAACGCTTCGCAACTCTTCGTGCAGCTTGTGCTCGACTTCCGGATGCTCGGCCAGCAAGTACCAGGCCCACGCGAGCGCCGCCGCGCCCGTCTCATGCCCCGCGATGAGAATCGTCATCACCTCGTCGCGCAACTGCTCGTCGCTCATCCCCTCGCCCGTCTCCTCGTCGCGCGCCAGCAGAAGCATCGAGAGCAAATCGCCCGTGTCCGCGCCTCTCCCACGGCGCTCGCGGATGATGCGATAGACCACCTCGTCGAGCACTCGCCGCGCCTTCAGGAACCGCCGGTTGCGCCGCGTCGGCAGAGCTTCCGGCAGTGCCCACGGGTACGACATGCGGTAGTTGAGGTGCTCGAAGGCGACGCGCAGCGCGCTCCCGACCTTGCCCGCTTCGCCGCCGAGGTCAACGCCGAACAGAGTCCGCCCCGCGATCTGCAAGGTCAGGCGGGTCATCTCCGCCGCGATGTCGAAAGGCTCGCCCGAACGCTCGAAGCCGCGCCAGCGCCTCGACATCTCCTCGACCGCCGAGGTCATCGTCCCGCCGAGCGCCGCGATGCGCTGCCGGTGGAAGGCGGGCTGCGCGAGCCTTCGCTGCCGACGCCAGAAGTCGCCCTCGCTCGTCAGAAGCCCCTCGCCGACGAGCAGGCTGAGCGGCTTGCTGAAGAGACTCCCCTTCACGTAATTCTGCTGCCGAGTCTGGAGCACGTGCTCGATGCCCGTGGGGTGCGAGACGAGATGCCAGTAGAGCGTGGGCAGGCCGCGCAGCCGGACGACATCGCCGTACTCGCGCCGCGTCTGCATGTAGAAGCGAATCGGGTGTCGAACCGCCTCCGGCCCCACCCCGAAGAGGAAGTTCCCGCGCGGGCCGGGCGCGAGAGGGGCACGACCGGGCACGGTTTTATTGGCAGTGGCAACCATTCCAAGCCTCCGTCGAAAAGGGCAGACCGCCCGAAAATTAACGCCCGCGAGGTCTGACGAAACGCCGCTTGTGAAAGTTCGCACAGATTGCGAAAATTGTCAATCCCGTGAGAGTTGCGGACGCAATTCTTCAGTTCCCGCGCGAGCGGGAGACGCTCGGCAATTCGCCTTGAGAATCAGGAATTTTGTGCTTCAGACCATCCGGGTCTTCCAGTGGCCTTTGCGGAAGACGGCGGCGCTGACGACGGCCAGCATCGAGAAGGAGACGGTGACGGCGATGAAGACGCCGTGCGGGCCGAGGCCGAACGTCAAGGCCAGCACGTAGGCGAGCGGTATCTCCCAGAGCCAGAAGACGAAGAGGTTGATGATGGTCGGGGTGCGCGTGTCGCCCGCGCCGTTGAAGGATTGCGTGATGACCATGCCGTAGGCGTAGAAGAGGAAGCCGCAGGCGATGAGGCGCAGCGCGTCTATGCCGTAGCCCTGCACGCCCGGCTCAGGGGTGAAGAGCCTGACGATGGGCTCCGCGAAGAGCACGAAGGCGAGCCCGATGACGCCGAGGAAGCACATGTTGTAGAAGCCCGCGAGCCACACCGCGCGCTCGGCCCGCTCGGGCTTGCGCGCGCCGAGCGCCTGCCCGACCATCGTCGCCGCGGCGTTCGACATCCCCCACGAAGGCAGCAGCGCGAACATGATGATGCGAATGCCGATGGTGTAACCGGCGAGCGCGTCGCTGCCGAAGCCGGAGAGGATGCGGATGAGCCCGATCCAGCTCGCCATCCCGATGAAGACCTGAAAAGCCGCCGAGGACGAGAGGCGGACGATGCGCTTCATCACGTCGAGTTCGACGCGCAGGTGGCGGCGCGCGAGGTGGACGCGCCCGCCGGGCCGCAGCAGGCGCGAGAGCGCGTAGAGCGCGCCCGTCCCGCGCCCGATGGTGGTGGCGACCGCCGCGCCGGTGACGCCGAGTTCGGGGAACGGGCCGAGGCCGAAGATGAGGCAGGGGCCGAGCAGGATGTTGATGGCGTTGGCGAGCCACAGCACGCGCATCGCAATCGCGGCGTCGCCCGCGCCGCGGAAGACGGCGTTGACGAGGAAGAGCATGACGACCGAGGCGTTGCCGCCGAGCATCACGCGCGTGTAGTTGGTTCCCTGCTCGATGACGCCGGGCGACGCGCCCATCAGGGCCAAGAGGCTCGGCGCGAGCAGGACGCCCGCGACGGCGAGCACCGCCGAGACGATGAGGCCGAGGATGAGCGTCTGCGCGGCGGCGCGCGAAGCGCCCTCGGCGTCGTGCTCGCCAGTGCGGCGCGCGACCATCGCCGTCGCGCCGATGCCGAGCCCGATGGCGAGCGTGTAGATCAGAGTCAGCATGGACTCGGTGAGGCCGACGGTGGCGACGGCGTCCGAGCCGAGGCGCGCGACGAAGAACACGTCCACGACGGCGAAGACGCTCTCCATCACCATCTCCAGAACCATCGGGATCGAGAGCAGCATGATGGCACGCCCGATTGAACCTTCGGTGTAGTCGTAGTTGACGTGCGTGCCGCGCACCGCCTGCCAGACCGAAGTGAGGAGGCCGGGGGTTTCGCCCGCGAGCCCCCCGCCGGGGGCGGCTTCAAGTTTGTCGGTCGAGTCTGACATCGGTGCTCTTCGTCGAGGTTTGAATCAGATGAGGACTACGTTTGCGCCGGGGCGGCGATGATGAAAAGGCTGCTGACCGCCCGTTCGTTCGGAATGCTTGAGCCGTTCGCGGCTCACTCTATCACGCCTTCGGAGCTTCTCCGCGAAACGGCGGCGGCGGTTGGTCACTTAATCGCGCCGGAAGAAAACAAAGGAGGTGAGCTGTCTCACCTCCTTGTACGCGGGCGGGACTCGAACCCGTTTTCATGTTTGCGAACCGAGCGTCCCGACCTGCGGACGATGACGTTATAACATCCCGTGACGTTCGGCAGCGTGCCACAGATGGGACGTTTTGTCAAGCACGCTACAACATTCCCGAAGCACTTTGACGGTCATTTGATTTTCACGCCTTCGACGACGCCCATGAGCGATTCCGTCCGGACGACGCGCGTGAGCCGGAAGCCCGCGCGCTCGTAGAGCGTGGCGTACTCGGCCTCGGTGCGCTCCTGCCCG
>DASTQX010000138.1:0-18956 GCA_035761505.1 Pyrinomonadaceae bacterium | reverse complement strand
CGGCGGAGGTCGAAGCCTACCGCGACCGAATGTGGCGGCGGGAACCGGAGGCGCGCGTCGAGGACGCTCTGGGGGCCGAGCGGCTGGTCGAGGCCGTCGGCTTCTGCGCGGCGATGACGGACGCGCGGCGACCCGGCCCTTCTCTGTACGTCGCGGTCTGCGGGCGGCGCGACGCGCACATGCCGCGCAACGTGCAGAAAGACCCGGAGAGCAGCCTCACATGGCGGCTCAAGGATGAGGTGATGCGGCGCGGGCGCGTTTATTACGGGAAGCTCTCGAAGGGGAAGGCGACTTTCATCACGCCCCGGCTCGTGCCCGCCTTCAACGCGCTGTGGGGCGTGGCGCGGCGCGCGGAGGCGCGGGCGCTCTCGGCGGACGCGCGCGCGGTCTTGAAGGTCTTGCGGCGCGAGTGGGAGATGGCGACTGGCGACCTTCGAGAGGGGGCGGGGATTAAAGACCGCGCGCGTTTTACGAAGGCGCTCGACGAGTTGCAGAGGACGTTGAAGGTGATTCCGCAGGAGGTGCTCTACGAACCGTGGTTCACATACATCTGGACTTTGAGCGAGGGCCGCTTCGCGGAGGAGTTGTCGTTGAAGATGAAGCGCGAGGAGGCTCTGCGCGAAGTCGCGCGGGCGTTCCTGAAGGGCGCGGGAATGACTCTGCGCGGGGAGTTGGCGAAGGTGACGGGGCTTTCGAGGCCGGACGCAGGGCTCGGCAATCACGCGCTGGTCGCGGAAGGTTTCGCCGAAAGAGTCGAGACGGGAGTTTACAGGCTGGCCGATCTGGACGAGCGTCTGAGTTCGGATTGAAAGAGGTCTGAGAAGCCGTCTGAGAGCAACCTGTGAGGCGTGCGGAGGATTCAAAAGGCGGAAAGCGTTTCGCCGGGGTGGTTAATGTTGGAGGGCGTCGTGACTCGCCTCAGGTAGAGGACTCGCCGCCGCCGCTTGTGGAGGTTTGTTTGGTCTGCGGCGGGAGGAGGTCTCTGAGTTCCTGCTCGACCTGCTCGCGGGCCTCGCGCTCGCGGCGCGCGTTGGTGAGGCCGAGGGGCTCATGCTCGCGGACGGAGCCGAGGCGAAGGAGGGCGCGTTCGATTTCGGCCTCGCTCGTGTCACGACTGGCCATCGCTTCGATGGTTTGGAGGCGGGCCTCGACGGCGGCGTGGTGCTCGAACGCCTCGCGCGCGACGCGCTCAAGGCGCTCGCGGTCTCTTTGGAGGTTGCGCTCTAGTTCCGCACGGTTGGCCGGGGGCAGAGTGGCGGCGTTGCGGAGGCGGCGGTGGACGGCTTCGGTGTCGCGCCTCGCGCGCGAAAGGACGCGGGCGACGGTGACGCGCGCGGCCAGAGTCTCGCGGTAGGCGTCGGCGAGGAGCGGGCTCTGCGCTTCCATCTCCTTGAGCGCGCGCCGCTGTTCGGCGGTCAGCTCGGACATGAAGTGCGAAAGCTCGCTGGCCGTCACGCCGTCGGAAGCGAGCCTGTCTTTGAGCCTTCGCTCCCAACTCCTTCGATAGAGGAGGAGCGCGAGGACGACGAACAGGCCGACGAAAGAGCCTGCGGCGAGCGAGGTCAGGGCGAAGATGACGTACTCGCCCGCCTGCGTCGTCTCGGCGAAGGAGCGGAGCAGGAAGTAGAGGGGCAGAGGGAGCGAGACGAGCAGAAAGGCGAGCCACGGGGCGACGCTCAAGAGCTTCGCCGTGAGCTTCTCCCCGGCGGTCATTCTGTTGGTCTGTTCGGACATCTCCCGGCTCTCGAATCCCCGGCGCGGCTGAAATGTGCTGCGCTCCGGTTGGCGACAAGTTATAATAACAGAGCAGCAAATCGAGCGGCATCGAAACGTGTGTGAGCCGATGAAAACCTTGTCCCCAAAGATAATGGTGTTGGTGCTGGTCGCACTCGTCTGCGGGCCGTGGGCGAGCCCCCTCGCGCAGCGGCGCAGCGAGTCGAACGGGCGCGACGGCACGAGGCGCGGCCCGGTGAGCACGGTGACGATTCCTGTGACCGTGCGCCTGCCGGACAAGCCGCCACAGACCGAGCTGCAATACCTCGCGGGGTTGGCCGTCTATGAGGACGGCGAGCAGCAGGAGATTCTGACGACGCGCGGCGCGGCGCGCTCGCCGCTGACGCTCGCCGTGCTCATTCAGGACGACCTCGTCTCGTCCGTGAGCAGCGAGATCAGGGACTTCGCCGAGTTCATCCGCAGGCTCCCGCCCGGCTCGCGCGTGATGGTCGGCTACCTGCGGGGCGGTTCGCTTCAGGTGCGGCAGAAGTGGACGACCGACCTCGAACGCGCGGCGAAGGCGCTGCGCATCCCGGCCTCTTCGACGGCGGTCGCGCCCTACAACCCTTTCGTCCAGACGCGTGAGGCCATCAAGCGCTTCGAGTCGCAGCCCGTGGGCCGACGCGCCGCCGTGCTCGTCAGCGACGGCGTGGACATCTCGCGCGGCGCGGAGAGTTCCTTGCCGAGCCTGTCGCTCGACTTGCAGCGCGCCATCAACGAGGCGCAGCGGCGCGGCGTCGCCGTCTATTCCATCTTCGCCCCGACCGTGTGGGGCAACCGCGCGCTCATCGGCAACGGGCAGGGCTCGCTCAACCGGCTTTCGCAGGAGACGGGCGGGCGGGCCTTCTTTCAAGGGTCGGGCGCGCCGGTGAGCGTCAAGCCGTTCCTCGGCGAGATCGAGACGCTGCTTTCAAGACTGTTCGCTTTGACTTTCCTCTCGACGCACCCGGAGAAGGGCTTCCATCGCGTCCGCGTCGTCGCCGAACTGCCCGAAGGCGACATCTACTTCCCGCACGGTTACACGCGCTAGGCGGACTTTAAACGACCAGACGGGTTCGACAATAAAAGCCGGGAGGCGGTCACGCAACCGCCTCCCGGCTTTTTTGACTTGATGCGACGCCGCCGAACGCGCTCTATTCTTCAGCGCCCCAGCGGCCCGACGAAGGGGCCATCAGGCTCACCAGCTCGCGCAGCGCTTCGAGGTGATTGTTGGTGAAAGCGACTTCGGTCACGCCGAGCCGCGCGGAGACTTTGCGCGAGCGCGTGAGCGAAACCGCGTCGGCGTAAGAGAGGTTGATTCGCGTCGCTTCGAGCGTCACGCCGCCCGCGCCCGGCTGCGCCTTGTAGCTGACCTTCTGGTTGAAGGCTTGCTGCTGGCCGTCGCAGAAGAAGACGAGGCTGTGCGCGTCGCGGTAGCGCGTGATGGGCGAGGATGAGACCAGCGCTAGCTCGATGGTCGGCGTCGCCGCGCGGCGCGGGTCGCGGTGGACGAAGGAGGCCACGAGGTAAATCTCTTCCGCGCCCTTGCCGAGCGAGCGCGGGTGTTCGAGCGTGGTGCGCATCCCGCCCGCCGCGCGGTCGAAGCTGGTGACGATGCGCCCGCTATGCTTAAACGGCGAAGGCGGCGGGACGGGGCAGTATCTCTTCTGCGAAATCGCGTGCGTGGAGAGCACGAACAGGAGGAGAGTGGACAGCAAAAGTCGGGAGCTGAGTCTCATGGGGGTTCCTCTGGGGAGAGAAAATTAAGACTTCTGAGATGAGGCCGTGCGGAGCGTCGGAGCCCTCCGCCGGGTGCAGACCTGCGGAAGGCTTTCGTCGAAAGTCGGTGCGCCGGGGCATCTCGTTTAATTTAAGACGGTGCGATGAAGGGCAAGTCGAAAGCGAGTGGCCGACGCTTCGGGGAGCGCGACCATGACGACGAAGGCAGACTAACATCAAAAGAAAAATATTTCCAGACCCTTCGACGCGAGCGCGTCGCGGGCCTTAGAAAGTCGGCTTCAGACCGCCGTCTTGCTCGCGCTCGTGGACGACGGCTCGGCCCCTTCGACGGGCGGGAGCGGCATCGTCTGAGCGCCGCCGTTCTGCCGCGCCGGGCGTGCTTTGGCCTCGACCGTGGCTTCGACTTTCGACGGCGCGGCTGCCGTGCTCATCCGGCAACTGCCCTCGAAGATCGCGCCGTCTTCGATGACGAGCGAGGGCGTCTGGATGTCGCCCCGGACTTGCGCGCTGCGCCCGAACTCGACGCGGCGCGTGGCCTTGATGTCGCCGTTGACCGTGCCGTTGATGCGCGCCGTCGCCACCTCGACGTTTGCCTCGACGATTCCGCCCGCGCTGACGATCAGCGTGCCGTCCTCGGAGTTAATCGTGCCGCTGAAGCGCCCGTCAATGCGCAGCATCCCCTTGAAATTCGCTTCGCCCGTGAGGTCGGCGTTCTTGCCGACGAAGCCGCCGACGATGCCTTCCTTGATGTCGCGCGCGAGGGCGTCGCTCTCGGTCAGAGCGCGCGCGGGCGCGGGGCGCTCGGCCTGCGGCGTGGTGGCGGGCTGCGGCGGCGACGACGCTGGCGCGGGGGTCGCGGGCGGTCGCGCGAAAGTCTGCTGTGGCGGCGTCGGCGGGTTCGCCTGCGCGGCGTTGTTCGGGAGGGGCTGGCGTTCGTCCTTCGCCGGTTCGGTTTTCGGGCCTCGACCCATTCTGAGCATGTCTGCTTCTCCGTGCGTATTGCGACGCGCCCGCGCGGCATGCCGAGCGAGTGGCGTTCGAGTTGAAATGTGGCTCAAGTCTTGTCGAAGGCAGGTGCGGTGGGTTGGCTGCCGGGAGTATGACGTTCGACCGAAACCTCGAAACGGGGCGGCGCTGCTCTCAAGTCCGCAACGCCGACGCCATCATAATCCAACGTCGCGGCGCGCGTGATTGCGTTCTGATGACAATTCGATTGCGGCGCAGGGCTTTGATGAAGGAGTCGGTGACTCGACTCATCGGTCGCCGCCTACTTTAATGCGCCGGGACGATGCGGCGGCGGGCCGCGCTCTCTATCAAAAGCGGTAGCCGTAGCGGGCGGTGATGCTGCGTCCGGGGCCGTCAATGCCCCAGCCGGGGGCTCTGTAATTTTTGTCGGCGATGTTCTCGAAATCTATGGAGATGTCTTGTCGCTCGTCGAGGCGGAAGCCGCCGCGCAGGTTGACGAGGCCGTAGCCGGGGATGGCCTTGAAGAGCGGGACGGCTGTCTGGTTGTCGACGACGAGGACGCCGTTGACGGTCGCGCCGATGGGGAGCAAGCGGTTCTGCACTTGGGCGAGCGTCTCGCCCGTGGCGATGAGGACGCCGCCGGCGGAGCCGCATTGGCCGTCCGCGCCGGGCGTCGTGAGCCCGCGCACGCACGCGCCGCGGCGGAAGAAGTTCTGGATTTGGGCTCGCGTGCGCGCTCCGCCCGTCCTCCGGTCGGAGATGTCGAGCGACGAGAGCCTGTCCTGTCGGCCCGCGAGCGTCGCGTAGCCTTCGATCCAGAAGCGCCCGCCGGGCCTTTGATAACGCAGGCGCAGGTGGCTCAACTGTGGTGGGAGCCCGCCGCCGCCGAGGTTCGGCGGCTCGCCCGTCGCGCGGTCGGCGGCGTGGATGTACGTGTAGTTGCCGCCGAACGTCAAAGCGTCCGTGAAGCGGTATTCGAGCGTGTATTCGACGCCCTTCAGGCGCGTCTCACTGAAGTTCGCTTGTACAAGCACGGGCGAAGTCGAGAGCGGGACGAAGACCGCGCCGTTCGTGCTCTGGCTCTCGATTATTTGGCTGCCGAGGGAGAGGCCGACCGCGCCCGGCGGCAGGATGAGCGTCTGACGGACGATGGTGTTCGAGTAATCAATGACGAAGCCGGTCAGGCTCGTGTCCAAACGCCCGCGCCGGAAGCGGAGGCTGAGGTCGAAGTTGTCGCTCGTCTCGGAACTCAGGGGCGACACTTCGACGCCGGTCGAGACGGCGTTGGCGTCCGCCGTGCTGCCGATGGTCGCGCCGAGGCCGACCACGTCCGAAGTCGCCACCTGAAAGCCGACGCCCACGAGGCCCGTCGAGCCGAGGGCCGTGATGTTCGGCGCGCGGAAGCCACGGCTGTAGTTGAAGGCGAGGTTGAGGCCGTTAGTGATGGTCGCCACCGCGCCGATGCGCCCCGAAAAGTCGGCGACGCGCAGAGAGTCGTCGGGGAAAAGGGGCTGGTCGCCGACGAGCGGGCTGTTCGCGGCGCGCGAGCGGTACGAGCCGACGTTGTAGCGCAAAGCGCCGCTCAAGCGCAGCCGGTCGCGCACGGCGTCGAAGGAGTCCTGCACGAAAATCCCGGCGAGGATGAAGCGTGAGCCGTGCGGCACGCGCGGGCGCGTCAGCGTGACCGTCCCCGTAGGCGAGTTGGCGGCGTCGGGCTGGAAGGTAAACGAGGGCGCGTCCACGTGGTCGCGGTAGATGTCGCCGCCGAAGAGGAAGTTGTGTCCGGCTGAGAACTGCTTGTCGAGGAAGAAGCTGAGGCCGACGGAGGTCGTCCGCTCCTTGTCGTGCGTAATCGCGGCGAGCGGGTTGCCCTGCCCGCCCTGATTGACGCGCTCTTCGCGCTGGCTGTTGTAAGAGACGGTCGCCGAGAAGCTGTCGAAGAACCCCGCGCCCTGTTTGAAGTAGCGACCGTAGAAGAAGTCGAGCATCAGGTTGCGCAGGTCGGCCACGAGGTTTCCGTCGCCGCCAAGCAACTGGTCATAACGCTTGCCGCCGTCCTGCTGGCTGCGTTGATAACGGAAGCTGAGCTTCTGGTCGTCGGTCGGCGCGAAAGAGAGGTGGAGCGTGCCGCCGTACTGCGTGAAGGCCGTGTCGGGCAGCCGCGTGCCGAGCACGTCCGAGCGCAGGCCGAGGAAGCGCGTCACCGCCGAGTGCGTGTCGAAGCCGCCGCCCGGTCGCAGCGTGTTGACGCGCCGCCCGAACGTGTTCATCAGGATGCCGAAACGCTCCGTGCCGTAGGTCACGAGCGCGTTGCCGCCGAACGATGCGTCGGCGCTCGTAAAGAAGGTGTTGAACTCGCCGTGCGTCTCCGGCTTGGCGTAGCCGAACTCAGGCTGGCGCGAGACGAGTTGCACGGTGCCGCCGAGCGAGTCCGAGCCGTACTGCGCCGTGTTCGGCCCGCGCAGCAGTTCGACCGAGCGGAGATTTGAAGGCTCGTTCAAGTTGAAGAAGGTGTTGATACCGCCGCGCTGCGTCGAGTTGGTGTAGCGCACGCCGTCCACATAGACGCCGACCTCGGTCAGACCGCGCACCAAAACGGCCCCGACGGTCGGGCTCGTGCGTTGGAGCGAGACGCCCTCCTCCTCGTCGGCCACCTGCGCGAGCACGGCGGTGGCACGCTGCCGAATCTCGTCCTCCGGGATGATGTTGACCTGCTGCGGCACTCTTCTCTTCGCCTCGGCGAGTCCCGTCTCCGCCGTCACTGTGACCTCTTCGGCGAACGTCCCGACCTCCAGCCGCACTTCGACCTTCGCCGTCTCGCCCGCGACCACCCGCACCGCCGCGTCGCGGCTCGCGAAGTCCCTCCGCGAGATGTGCAGGACGAGCGCGCCGGGCGCGACGTTCTCGAACCTGAAATGGCCCGCCGCGTCGCTCTCGGTCGTCTTCAGCAGCATGTGCTGCGGGCCGAACAACTGCACCTGCGCGCCAGCGACCGCCCCGCCCCCCGCGTCCAGAATCGCGCCCTCGATTCCGCCGCCCGACGCGCGCTGCCGCGCCTGCGACGGGGCCGAGGCCGACGCGAGCAAAAACAACAACACGACCACGGCGCGGAGTTGACGGAGACCGAAGCGGGTCTTGACCTTCATGCGTGACATATTGCTCCAGAGACTAAACAGCGTTCGCCTTTAAGGCTGCGGGCAGGGAGTGGAGAAGCATGCTAACAAAACGGCGGTGCAAAGTATATTCAGCCGCCGCCCGGTGAGGGAAGCTCGACGGAGGCCGCGCCCCCAAAACACTCGCGGCCACCCGACGAGGTGGCCGCAAGATAAGGCAAGAGAATTTTTGGGGCGGCTAGTGGGGCTCGAACCCACGACCTCTTGATCCACAATCAAGCGTTCTAACCTACTGAACTATAGCCGCCGTAAAAACTGATGACGAGTCGTCAGCCGAAGACCTATACTAGCGAAGCACCACGACCTCTGACAAGTCCGCGCGAAGGAGAAAAGGCCGGCACAATGTAAGAGCCAATGCCCCCGGCTGGACTCGAACCAGCGGCCCTTCACTTAGAAGGCGAATGCTCTATCCACTGAGCTACGGGGGCGTGTTGAAGCCGAGGGATGTTACCATGTGGCTGACCGCTTCCGTCAACCGCGCTTTATGCGGGGCTCAAGACCCCGGACGGCCTTAAATTATCGAGGCCGAATAGAACCTCCGGGCGGGTCGCGCCTGCTGTGAAAATTATGAATGAGTCGGGGATACCGAGGCACCGGCAGGTGCGCTGGGTCGCGTTGCTGGCGGCGACCGTGTTTGCGCTCTACCTCTGCTGGCAGATGCTCAAGCCCTTCATCGAAGTCCTGCTCTGGGCGGTCGTCCTCGTGATTGTCTTCTACCCGGTGCACACGCGCATCCTCAAGCGCGTGAAGAGGCCCGGCTGGGCGGCGGTGCTTTCGTGCCTCATCGTGATCGTCGCCATCTTGGTGCCACTGACGCTCCTCACCTTCGCCATCGTCAGGGAGTTGAAGGGCTTCGCCGAGAGTCTGCAAGGCAACCTCCAGAGCTTCCTCGACCCACAGTCGCCGATCATGGGGCGTGCGCTCAACTGGCTCGGTCAGTACGTGGATGTCGAGCAGTTGCGCTCCGGCGAGTTCTTCGCGGAGCGCGTGAAGAGTTTCGGGAGCATGATCGCGGGGCGCACGCTCGGCTTCGTCGGCGGCGCGGTCGGGGTCGTGGTCGAGGTCTTCTTCGTCATCTTCACCATGTACTACATGTTCCGCGACGGCGAGCGGATGCGCGCGACGCTGCGCTCGATGCTGCCGCTCGAAGAAGGCAAGTCGAGGGAGATACTTGAGCGGACGCGCGAGGTCATCAGCGCGAGCGTCTATGGCGTGCTCGTCATCGCCACCATTCAGGGGACGCTCGGCGGCCTCGCCTTCTGGGTGCTCGGCCTGCCCTCGCCGCTTCTGTGGGGCGTGGTGATGATCTTCTTCTCGATGATTCCGATGGCCGGAGCCTTCGTCGTCTGGGGGCCGGCGGCTATCTATCTCGCGCTCACGGGCCACGTCGGACAGGCCATCGCCCTGACGCTCATCGGCGTGCTCGTCATCGGCTCGATAGACAACTTCCTCCGGCCCAAGCTGGTCGGCGAGAAGACGCGCCTGCACGAACTCCTCATCTTCTTCTCCGTCCTCGGAGGCTTACAGGTCTTCGGCGTGCTCGGGCTCGTCCTCGGCCCCGTCATCGTCGCCATCGCGATGGCGTTGCTCGACATCCTCCGCCACTCGGACGGGCGCATGACGGCGACGACGCCGGACTCGACGCTCGCCGAAGAGCAGGAGGACATCCGCACCGTCCCCGAAGTGAGCGCGTGAGCCATGCCGTCCGACGAGACCGAAAACCCTTGGCGGAAGACCTCTTCGAGGGAGGTCTATGAGAACGCGTGGATTCGCGTGCGCGAGGACGCGGTGGTGCGCCCCGACGGCGAGCCGGGCATCTACGGCGTCGTCCATTTCAAGAACGTCGCGGTCGGCGTGTTGGCGGTCGAGGATGACGAGCTATATCTCGTCGGCCAGTATCGCTACACGCTCGACAGTTATTCGTGGGAGATTCCCGAAGGCGGCTGCCCCGAAGGCGAAGACACTCTGGACGCGGCGCGCAGGGAACTGGAAGAAGAGACGGGCTTGCGCGCGCGGCACTGGGAGAAGTTGGGCGAGGCGCATCTCTCGAACTCGGCGACGGACGAATCCGCCGTCTGGTATCTCGCCACCGGACTCACGCAGGGCGAGCAGCGCCCCGAAGGGACAGAACAGATCAAAGTGCGGCGGGTGAAGATTCGGGAGGCGCTCCGGATGGCTCTGGCGGGCGAAATCACGGACGCTCTGAGCCTGCTCGCCCTCATGCAGTTCCATCTGCGTCAAACTCGCTGACTGAGGCGTGACGACCAAACGTTCCGCGCAACAAAAAGACCGCCCACCTCGTCTGAGGCTGGCGGTCTTCACGCGCGCAACGGGCGCGACTTACGAGTAGGCGAATCGGTTCTAGGCGGCGTTGTTGAAAGTTTCGGCGAACACCCGGCGACCGTTGAGGGCGTCGTCAATGATCTCGCGGACAGCCGCGACATCGGGGTTCACGTCCATGCGGTCGCACGCGCGGAGGTGGCGGATGATGCCTTCCGTGGCGATGTCGAGGGAAGGCCCGGCCAGCTTCGAGTAGCGACGCGCCTGAATGTGGTCAATCATCTTGAGTCGCTCGGAGAGCGGATAGGTCTCGATAGCAATCACTGTCTTCAGCTCCTTATTTTTGCGGCCTTCGGATAAATGTTTCAGAAGGCTCTTTCAGTACTGGTAATTTAGATGCAACCGACTATTCCTAGGATGCGAAATGATTACAATCTCCAGAAATCTTACAGAGAACAACCCCGGCTCGTCTTCACAGCCCCACCCAGCGAGAATTTGTAGGAGTCCGGAAAACGGGGATTCTACACAAAATTTGAGGGCTTGGCTAGAAAAATTTTCGGGGCGGGGAGGAAGGTCGTGCGGAAGGGCGGAAGGCGTGCGAGCTTCGAGGGTAAGTCGGTGATTGTGAAGAACTTAGAGGGAAGGTAGGCTCCGCCGGAAAAAATCTCGCCTGCGGGTTTGACGGAGCGACACTGTTTGCGTCCGAACCCGCAGGCGGGATTTCGCGGTCGGTTGATAAAGATGACGTGCGTGCGAAGGTCTAGCCCTTCTTGGGAACCACAGTATCTTTCATTCCTTTGCTCAAACGGAATTTGAGCGTGGTTTTGGCCGGAATCTGGATAGTTTCGCCCGTCTGCGGGTTGCGGCCTTCGCGGGCCTTGCGCTCCGAGAGGACGAGTTTGCCGAAGCCGGGCAGCACGAACTCGCCGCTCGATTTGACTTCGCCGCCCGCCAGATTCGCCAACTCCTCGAAAATCTCCTTCACTTGCGCGCGCTTCAACTCGAATTTCTCGGCGAAGTGGTTGACCACTTCGGACTGTGACATGCGTTTCTTGCCTTCTTTCGTCGCCATGGGCTGGTGTGAGTACCTCCTCTGAACCGGGAAAAATGTGAAAAGCTCTCAGCAGCACATATATCACACAGGGCGGCCCCGCGTCTCGAAAAAATGGCAATTTTTAGCGTTTTATTGCGAAAAAAGTAAATATTTCGGCCTCCGAAGGGGCTCGCGCCGCGACGGGGGCGCGACAGATGTTAAATAAGACACGCGGGCGACGCCATTTTCCGTCGCGGACGCCTCCGAAGTCGCGCCCAGCCGAAGCAAGGCGACCACCTCGGCAAAGTCCTGAGATTTCGAGAGTGACGGGAATCCCTCGGAGGAAGGATTAAGGAGAATCGGGGCGGCAGGATTTGAACCTGCGACCTCTCGGTCCCAAACCGAGCGCACTACCAGACTGTGCTACGCCCCGTGAAAATTGCCTTTGAAGTCTCAAACCAGCGGCTTGCCGCCGTCTCTGCATCTGAAAAAGGAGATGAAGAGTTTGAAGGCGGTTTTCTTTTCGACGGCGGAAGGATAACCGAAGTAGCGAGGGGACGTAAAGGAAGGGTTGTCGGGAGGCGCGGAAGATTTGAAGGACGAGCGCGGGTTGAGGTTGAGGCGGGGGAAGGCTTGTCGCGTATAATCGTCGGACTTCGTTCGAGGGTTGGGAGGGTTCGGTCGTGTGGATTATCCAGTGGGCGAAGTCGAGCACCTACCGGAACGAGTTCGGCGTCCCGATACGCAACTTCGCGCGAGTGACAGACTCTCTGTACAGGGGCGCTTTCCCGAAGGCGGACGGGTACAGGGCTCTCGCCGGTAAGCTCGGCGTGCGGAGGGTGTGCAGCCTCACCGACCGCACGGGCGCGGACGAGCAGCAGCGCGCCTTCGACGCGGGGATGACCGAATGGATTCACGTCCCCTTCGGCGACCGCGAAGCGCCGCCGCCGCGCCGCATCAAGGAGTGGCTGCGGCACATCCGCACGGCTGAGACGGAAGGGGCCATCTACACGCACTGCATGGGCGGGCGTCATCGCACGGGCGTCTGCATCGGCGTCTTCCGCGTGGCCGACTGTGGTTGGACGAAGGAGCAAGCCGTCGAAGAGATGCTCGTCTATGGCTGGTACGATGCGCGCGGACACCGCCCTTTGCTCGACTGGTTCCTGCACGAGTTCGACCCGAAGGACTACGCCGCCGAAGAGAGTCCGGGCGTCGGGAGCGAGTTGGCCGAGATGTCGAAGGAAGTCTGACGGCGCGCGACGCGCGGCGCTCAAGGAGATTCGGCGGGGCGGAACTCGTCGCCCTCTCCGGCGACGCGACCGAGTTGATTGATGCGCTCCCTGACGGCCTTCGTAAAACATTCGGCCTCCTGCGCGGTCGCGCCGCTCGCGAGCAAGCCTTCGCGGAGTTGCTCGTCGGTGATGCGACCAACGTAGCGGTGGAGCCAGCGCACGTCCTCGACTTTGATTCCTTCCGTCGCCTCTTCCGTCCGCTGCCCCGTGTAGCCCCAACGCACGACGCCGTTCTCGACGCCTGAGATAAATTCCGCGTTCTGTGAAGCGTAGCCCTCGCAATCCCACTTCGTCCGCGTGAGGGGCGTGCCCCAGCGACCCATCGTCGCGCCCCAGTCAATGATGAGATAACGCGCCTCGATGGTTCCGTCCGCGAGCCGGTGCTCGAAGACGGCGGTGTTCGAGCCGCGCGCCACGTCCCGCACGTCCTTGTTGTCCCAGTTCGAGACGAGCATCATCAAGACCTTCAAGCCGTTCAACTCGCGCGTCCCCTCGAAGGGGTTCTCGTCCCAACTCCAGCCGTGTTCATCGAAGAGCTTGCGGACGCCGCTCTCGTCGCGCTCGAACCGCGCGTCGCGGAAGCAGCAATCCTCGCCCACGCACTCGCGGGCGCGCCCCAACTCCTTCAGCCCTTCGATTCGACCTTCCGAGACGAAGTAGGCCGACTCGACGTGGAAGCCCGCAGCCCACGCCACGCGCACGGCGAAAGTCTCGGAGCGCACCTCGTCGCCCCACTTGATGCGCCACGTGCGACCCTTCGCGTCGCGCACCGAGAGGCAGGGGTTCGAGCCGGTCGAGTGCTCGGCGACGAACGTGAAGGGCGGCGCGGGCGCTCCGCCTTCGCCGCCGGGGCCGGAGCGGAAGTCGAGCCGCTCGACCTCGCCGGGGTCGCTCCAAAGCGTCTCGCGGTGCGCGCGCAAGGGGCGCGGCTCGACCGTCTTGAGTTTGTAACGCGAGGCCGCCCACCAGTAGGCATAGACGCAGACGATGGCCGCGCCCGCGACGATGGCCGAGATGATGAGAATGGTCGTGAGCTTTGGCATGCCGGGCGGTTAAAGCATCTCTTCGAGCACGAAGAAGCCCGTCTCGCCGCCGCCCGAAGTGACATTGACGACGGGCGAAGTCGAGAGGCGAACCAGCGCCCCGTCCATCTCGCCGCGAAAGAGGAAGGGGTTCACATCCACGTACATCGGCTGAAGCGCCCAGCGCTCGTCGTCGAAGACGGGAAACTCTTCCGTGTGCAGCTCGATCAACTCCTGCACGACGTAATCGGCGGCGAGCGCCTTCGTAATGCAGGCGTCCCACTCGCTTTCGTCCGTGCGATTCCCGATGAAGACGCCGTGCCCTCCGTAGTCGTCGTTCGGCTTGAGGACGAAGCCCGCGCGGTTCTCGCGGACGAACTCGACGAGTTCGATTGAACGCCCTCGGAACTCCGTGCGCCGCTCCTCGAAGCGACGCGTCCACGGGACGCAGGCGCGCAGGACTTTCCGCTCGTCGTCCGTGAACCAACCCGCGTACACGTCGTCGGTCAGGAACTCGAAGGCGGCCTTCTTGTGGACGATCTTGCAGCGGAAGGGGTTGACGAGGCAGACGCGCCCGTCCACGTAGGCGCGCACGAGCGGGTGCGTCTCGTCGTAGCGTTCGAGGAGTTCGTGGATGATGACGCGCTTGTAGATGAGATTGACGCGGAAGTCTCCGCAGCGCAAAGCGCCTCGTTCGTACTCAAGCTCGTCGGGTGTGCAGATGATGGTCGGGACGCCGCGCGAGGCGAAGTAGTTGCGGACGAGAATGAACTCGTTCTCGGTCGGCAAGTCCGCCCAATCAACGATGGCGACGTTCGGGCTGCCAGTGCCGCCCCACTCTTCATAAGTTTTGAGCAGCGCGCGCAGGAGACTCGCGCAAGGGTCGGGCTGCGTGAGGCGGTAGCGTTCGGCGATGCGGCGGAGGGCGCGCACCTCGAAGAGCACTTGATTGAGTTCGGTCTGGTCTGGGAGGCTCGAAGGGTTCTCGGCGTTGTACTCGACGAACCTGACCTCTTCGCCGTAGGCGAAGGCGTCGAGCCGCGTCGTCACGGCGGCACTCCGGAAGCCGGGGTTGACGAGCGCGAGCCTGCGCTCTTTGTCGGTCAGCCCGACTCTCTCAAGGAGCGCTTCGTCGGAGAGGAGCGCCGCCTCGATCTTCTCGAACGCCCCGGCGACCGTCCGCGCCGCGTGAGTCAGACGGTCGTACTGGCCGCGCGTGAGCATGTACGGGCGCAGCGCGACGCCGACGTGCCGCGCGCCGTAAACCAGACGACGCGCGGCCATCAGATTTTTGAGGCGCGCGAAAAACTCCGCCGTCAGACTCTCGTCCGCCGCCAGCAACTCGTGATACTCCGCAATCACGCCTTCGCGCGTGGGTTCGGGTCGCCGTGTCATGGAAGGATTGCGAGTTTACACGAAGAGGCCGGGCGCGGGTCATTAAAAAATGGAGACGGGGCGGAAGGGAAGTTCCCCGACTCGAAGAAACGCGGCTTTATCTCTCTCCGCGAAGCAGGAATTGACGCGCCTTCGATAGCGCGCGCGCGCGGTGGCTCAAGCGTTGCTTAATCTCCGAAGGCAGCTCGCCGAAGCTCTGTGTAAAACCTTCGGGGACGAACAAGGGGTCGTAGCCGAAGCCGCCCGTGCCTCGCGGCGCGTCCGCGATGCGGCCCTCGCAGACGCCCTCGAAGGTTTCGACCTCGCCGGTGCGCGGGTCTGCGAGCGCGATGACGCAGACGAAGCGCGCCCGCCGCTCTCTGTCCCCGGTCGCGTCGAGCGCTTCGAGGAGAAGCGCCATCCGCTCGGCGTAAGAGATTTCGCGCCCGCCGTAACGCGCCGAGTAGATGCCGGGCTCGCCGCCGAGCGCGTCCACCGCAAGGCCGGAGTCGTCGGCCAAAGTCCGCAGCCCGCTCAGAGAGCCGTAGTGCCGCGCCTTCAGCACGGCGTTCTCCGCGAAGGTCGCGCCGGTCTCCTCGGCCTCTTCAATCCACGGCAACTCCGAAAGGCCGCGCAGCTTCAGAGGCGTGCCCGCGAGCAGTTCGACCAGTTCGCGCGTCTTCCCCTCGTTGTGCGTGGCGACGAGCAGTTCCGATTCTTCTCTCAAGGCTTCTTCAGACCTCCGGCGGCACTCGATTTAAATCAGCGTTTCCTTCATCATCCACATCCGCGCCGATTCTTTTTGCCTGACGGCGCGTTTCGTGTTTAGAATCGTCGGCGAAAAGGCGCGGACGAAAAGGGGTTTGCTCAAGGTCGCAATGGACAACGCACACAATCCGAACGCGGGTGAATACGCGACGCCGACGCTTGAGCTGGGCCTTTGGCTGCGCGCCCTCCGAAGCTTCTTCGACCTCGAAAACCTCCCGCTCAACGAAGCCGAGCGCGCCTCGATCCTCAAACGCGACTTCACCTGCGAAGTCGCCGTTACGCGCGCCGTCCTGCTCCGCTGCCTCGGCCTCGCCGGGAAGCTCGCGCAGCACGAACCCGCGCCCGGCATCTACGAAGCGAACGAGGCCGCCGCGCCCGTCGCGGCCTTGCAACTCGGAGCCGGTGACTTTTCGCCAGACGGCTTGGGCGCGTCGCTCCCCGCGCTGAACGAAGTCCTCAACGACGCCTGTCTCCTCGGCGACGGTCTGCTCGGAGCGCCGTCCGTCCGCTTCGGCGGCTGGTCGGGTTTGCGCAGCATGCTCGCGCGCGAACTCGAACGGAGCGAGGCCGCGCGCCGTCTCTCGGCGGCGGTGTGCGCGCGCACGCCCGACGGCCTGCCGCCTCCTCTCCTCGCGCTCACGGGCGGCCTCACGCCCGACGAACTCGGCGAAGACGTGCTCAACCTCTTCTCGACCTTCATGCGCGCGCTCGAACACCTCCGCTTCGTCGAGCTTTCGCTCCGGAAGGACGGGCACCTCAAACAACTCCTCCCCGTCTTCGCGCTCGTCCACGACGAGACGAGGGGACTGCTCGACCTCCTCGAAAATCGCGCGCTCCACGTCGAAGGCGCGGGCAAGCACATCCTCGACGCGCTCGACGGCACGGCCTACGCCATCCGCATGGAGCTGCGCAAGGTCTATGAGCACGAGCTGGTCGGCCTCTGCGCGCTCGCGCACCCGCAGCAGGTCTATGCCAAGATCGAGAACGCGCACGGCCTCCTGCGCGACTGTTTCCAACAGTCGGTCGTCGCGCTCGCGCAGAGCGTCGAGCCCGGCCTCGAAGGCTCGCGGCTCTTCACGTCGTTCAGCACGCGGCTCGAACAGTCGCTCACCTTGCGGCGCGACCTGTGGCGTCTGCTCGAACAGGTGCGGCGGACGGGCGACGAGGCCGGGCCGTACCCGAAGGCGATGCTGCTCGAACAGCTCGCGGCCTTCTCAGCGGGGAGCCTCCGGTTTCTGATGTACAAGGACTGGGACGCCTTCGAGCGCTTCGTCGAGGATGTCGAGTCTGCCCTCAGCGAGTCCGAACTCCAGACCATGCTCCACCGCTTCGAGGCTTTTCTCGAAACCCTCTTCGGGCAGGTCAACATCCGCGCCGTCCTCTCCGCACACCCGTTCGACCCCGCGTCCCTCAACGACTGACTCCGCGCGAGTCACGACCGATTCTCTCAAACGAACCGCATCCGTCTAGTTGCCCGGCGCGAGCATCGCACCGAGTTCGCCGAACTGACCGAAGGCCGAGCGCGTCTTCTTCTCGAAGCCTTCGGGCGTCAGGCGAGTCTCGCTCACGCTCAGCGCGTGACGCGCCAGAGCCTTTTCGAGCGCCTCCTGCCGCGACGCATCTTTGCGCGCGCCGCCGAAGAGCGAGACGAACGTGCGCGCCGCCCCCGCGTCGCGCGTCCGCGTCACGGCGAACGTCGGCTCCTTGAAGAAGCCGCCGGACGTTCCGTCAGCAGCCCCTTCATCATCCCCCGCGCGCTCTTCGAGACGCGCCGCGAGACAGCGCCGCAAGTCCTCCTCGTCGCCGACGAGCAGATAGTCTCCGACGAAACTCGCCGCGCCCTGCTCCGCGTCGCTCGAAATCAACAACTCTTCATCCCCGACGCGCTCGGCGCGCGCGCCCCTTCCGAGCCTCTCTGCGACCTCTCGGCGCAGCGCCGCACGATCTCGCACGCCGACCACCAGAACTTTATTCTCACTCGTGCTTTCCAGACGCGCCGTGATGACCTCCGGCCCGGCGGCGCGCAGGAACTCGCGCGGGCGTTCGACGCCGTAAGGCTTCAGCAGAGCTTCCAGCGCGAGCGAGATAATGGAGGCGCGATAAGCATCAACCCTCGACGAGATGATCGCGTTCAGCCCGCGCCACGCGGCCTCCGGGTCGCGGAAGCGGTAACGGGAAACCTGATAAACGTCGCGCGGGAAGAGTTGCGGCGCGGCTACTGCCTGCTCGCCCGAAGCCTCGAAAGGCGAACTCAGGCGTTCGGGCACTCCTTCCGGCAGGCGTAGAAAATAGTGGTCTTCGATTCTCCCTTCGACGACGCGCGCGCTCCAACCGGCGCTCCCCATGAGCTGGTTGACGAGCTGCGGGAGGAACGTTGCCAGAAAGCCCTGCACCTCCGCCTTGTCCGAGACGCCCGCGACGAACAGCGGCGCGAAGACCTCGAACATCTTCGCCGCGCTCCCCGCCGGGGCGAAGCCGAACGCGAGCGCGCCGCCCGCTCCGAGCCGCGAGCGCATCTGCTCCAACTGCTCGTTCCCCGCGAGGCTCGGTCGCGCGCCGCGCCGCACTTCCAGACACGCGCGCACCGCCGCCTCGTCGTTCCCCACGACGGCCACGCTCCCCTCGACCGCCGTCACGATCTTTCGCCGCCCGCCCGACGGCGCGGCCCACGTCATGAAGCTGAAGCCGTCAACCTCCTTCCGCTCCACGCTCGGCGAGCCGAACGAGCGGCGCGCGAAGTCGCCGACCAGCTTCTCCAACGCGGCGCGCGCCCGCCCCTCGCCCGTGTGCGTCTCGGCGACGAGCGCCGCGCGCGGAGAAAATTTAAGCTCCGTGTCCGACTCTTCAGCCGCCTCGAAGCCCTGCACCGTGACGGCGACCTGCGCGCGTGAGAAGACGACCGTTTCGCTTGGGCCGAGCCCCGTCAGCGTGACGAAGCGACTCGCCCAGCCGACGCTCCCCAAGTGCCGGTTGACGCCGGCGGCGGGCGCGAGTTCGCGCCACGCACCGGTCGAGGTGATGCCGCTCAGGAGTTCCGGCAGGCTGTTGGCTTCGAGGTACACGACCGAGTCGGCGGGGACGTAGGCCGCCATGTCAACCCTCACGGGACGGTTCCACCACACCCACGCCGCCGCGACGAGGAGGACGATTAAGGCCGACAGGATGACTCTGCGTGCGATTCTCATAGGCCAGCATCGTAACGTCCGCCGATTGAGTCTAGCAAGAAACCCTCGGACGTTCTTTTGGCCTTCGCCGGGATGAAAGAGACTCGAATCCGCCCTCGTTCTCTGTGGAAGATTGGGCCTCTTCCGGCCCGCATCGGCGTCGGTGAAAGAGGCTCCGGAAAGTTCTGGAAATCTCGCGGGTAAATCCTGGAACGACTTCAAATCGTTAATATGTCTCAATTTAAACAATGCAAAATAGTGATTGACAGAGGGCTTCGCGTTGATTTATAGTTTTCGTGGCCGTTGAGGTTCGCCCCGACTTACGCGCCAAAGTAAGGACGGCGACCCGACAAACTAAAGCCTCGGCGGCGGGCCAACCTTCGTTGACACAC
>DASTQX010000137.1:0-3906 GCA_035761505.1 Pyrinomonadaceae bacterium | reverse complement strand
GCCGAGGCCGTCGCCCTCGATGAACGCGACGAGTACCCGGCGGCGGCCTGCGCGCGTCTCGACGCGTGGGGGCTGCCGGAGTTCTACGTCCCGGAGCAGTGGGGCGGGCGGCTCCGCTCCTTCGAGCAACTCGTCGCACTGCTCCGCGTCACTTCGCGCCGCGACTTCACCGTCGGTTTCGCCTATAGCATCCTCTCGCTCCTCGGTTCCGCCGCGACGTGGGCGGGCGGCTCGGAGCAGCAGCGGCGGAAGGTCGCGCAACTACTTAAAGAGAAGAAGCAAATCATCCTCGCCTACAACGAGCGGGCGCACGGCAGCGACTTCCTCTCGACCGATTTGCGGGCCGCCAAAGTTGACGGCGGCTATCTCCTCTCCGGCGAAAAGTGGCTCATCGGCAACGCCGTGCGCTGCGTCGCGTTGACCACCGTCGCGCGCACGAGAGACGAGGGCGGCCCGCGCGGCTTCTCGCTCTTCCTCGTCGAGAAGAGCGCACTCGACCCCGGCTCCTTCCGCCACCTCGACCGCATCAAGACCCTCGGCGTCAGAGGCGCGCACGTCAGCGGCATCAAGTTCGAGAATTGCTTCGTCCCCGACGAGGCGCGCATCGGCGGCGAAGGCACAGCCCTCGAACAGACCCTCAAAGCCTTCCAGATGACCCGCGCACTCATCCCCGCTCTCTCGCTCGGTGCCGCCGACACGGCCCTCCGCTGCGCCTTCGACTTCGCCCGCGCCCGCCGCCTCTCCGGCTCCTCGGTGTGGGAGATGCCGCGCCCTCGTCGCACGCTCGTCGAGTGCTTCGTTGACCTCCTGATTGCCGACTCTCTGACGGCGGCCTGCGCGCGTGCGCTGCATCAGACGCCGGAGCAGATGCGGTTGTACTCGGCGGCGGTGAAGTACTTCGTGACGAGCGAGGTGGAGGGGCTGGTGGAGCGTGCGGCGGAGGTGTTGGGGGCGCGGCATTACTTGCGCGAAGGTCACTGGCATGGACTCTTCCAGAAAGTCCTCCGCGACCAGATGGTCGTCAGGTATCACTTCAACTCCGCTCTGACTCTGACCACGGTCGGCGTGCACCTGCGCGACCTCGCGCGGGAGAGAGCCAGACGCGACGGCACTCCTGACCCGGAGATGGAGGCGAGGCTGGAAGCGATCTTCGACCTTCGAGCCCCGTTGCGTCCCCTCGACCCCACGGCCTTCTCGCTCTACGAGCGCGGGCGCGACGACATCCTTCACGGCCTCGACTCTGCGCTCGCAACCCTCCGCCGCCGCGCCCTCGACGCCGCCACGGAGCGCCGCCCCTTGCTAGACCTCCTCGCCCGTCAGGTCAAGCGACTCGTCGCCCGCCGCGACGAGGCCGACGCCGCGCAGCGCAAAGTCGAGCAGGCATTGGGGGCCGATTACGGACGCTCGCCCGCGATGTTCCGTCAGGCCGAAGACTATTGCCGATTGCTGGCCGCCGCTTCGTGCCTCCACTTGTGGCTGCACAGCGGCGAGACGTTGGGCGGGTTCGTGGCCGAAGGCGAGTGGCTGGTGTTGGCGCTGGCGCGACTCGGCGGCGAGGGGTGGGCGGGGCTGCCGGTAGAAACAGAGCGGCGGGCGGGCGAGGAGTTGGAGCGGCTCTTCGTCGAGGGGCGTCTCTTCTCCCTCGTCCCTCTGCAACTGGCGCGGTCGAACGCTCGCGGCATCGAGTCCGAGGGTCAGTCGGAGTTGGCGGGCGAGGGTCTGACCGCCGTGGGAGTGGGATGAGCATGAAGGACAATTCTCAGCAACCGACTCATGCTTCCGTGACGGCTGCGGCGTCAGAGCCGATAGCCATCATCGGGATGGCGTGTCGCTATCCGGGGGCCGAAAACCCTTCGGCCTTCTGGCGGTTGCTGCGCGGCGGCGTGGATGCCGTCCGCGAGACTCCCGCCGACCGCTGGGACGTTGACGCCTTCTACGACGAAGACGCTCAGGCTCCCGGCAAGATGAACACGCGATGGGGCGGATTCCTTGAACAAGTTGACCAGTTCGACCCGCACTTCTTCAAGATTTCACCGCGCGAGGCGGTGCACCTCGACCCGCAGCAGAGGCTCCTGCTCGAAGTCTCGTGGGAGGCTTTGGAGGACGCCGGGCAGGTTCCGGCGAACTTGGGCGGCACGCAGACCGGCGTCTTCGTCGGCATCATGGGGAACGATTACGGCGATACCCCGATGACCGAACCCGACCTCGTCAACTTCTACACCTTCCCCGGCGTCGCCCGTTGTATCGCGGCGAACCGTCTCTCCTACTTCTTCGATTTTCGCGGGCCGAGCATGGCGATTGATAGCGCCTGCTCTTCGTCACTCGTGGCGATACTGCTGGCCTGCCGCAGCCTCTGGAATCGTGAATCAACGCTCGCACTGGCGGGCGGCGTCAACCTCATGCTCTCGCCCGAAGGCACGGTCTGGTACGCGAAGGCCGGGCTGCTCGCCCGCGACGGCAGGTGCAAGACCTTCGACGCGCGCGCCGACGGGCTCGTGCGCGGCGAGGGCTGCGGCATCGTCGTGCTCAAACGACTCTCCGACGCGCTCGCGGACGGCGACAACATCCAAGCCGTCATCAGAGGAGGCGCGACCAATCAGGACGGGCGCAGCAACGGGCTCACGGCCCCCAACCGTTGGGCGCAGGAGGCGCTGATTCGTGAAGCGTGCCGCGAGGCCGGGGTGTCGCCCGGCGAACTCCAATACGTGGAGGCGCACGGCACGGGGACGGCGCTCGGCGATCCGATTGAAGCGTTGGCGCTCGGCGCGGTGCTCGCCGAAGGCCGCGCCGAAGGCTCGGCGTGCGCCGTCGGTTCGGTCAAGACCAACATCGGACACCTCGAAGCGGCTGCCGGTGTCGCCGGGCTGATGAAAGTCGTGCTCATGCTCAAGCACCGCGAGCTTGCGCCGAGCCTGCACTACGAGCAGCCCAACCCACACATCCCCTTCGATCAACTCCCGCTCCAAGTCCAGCAGGCGCTCGCCCCGTGGCCCGGAGCAGAGAGGCTGGCGGGCGTCAACTCTTTCGGCTTCGGCGGGACGAATGCTCACCTGATTGTGGGCGAAGCCCCCGCGCCGGCGCGGGCCGTGGACGAGGCCGAGCCGAGCGCCGACGAAGAGCTTACGGGCGCGGAGCCGCAGACCGAACGAGCGGGACTGACTGACGCCGAGCAGGCATCGCTACTGCTTCCACTGTCGGCGCGCACAGCCGAAGCCCTGCGCGCGCAGGCGCAAGCCCTCCGGCAATTTCTTTCCGCCGACGGCGCGTCCCTGCGCCTCTCGGACATCTGCTACACGGCTGGCGTGCGGCGCACGCATCACGAGCATCGTCTGGCGCTCGTTGGTCAAACACGCGAAGACCTCGTCGGGCATCTGTCGTCCTTCCTTGAGGGCGCGACACACCCGGCCATCGCCGCCGGGCGCAGCAAGGCCCACGGGCGGCGCGCGCGCCTCGCCTTCATCTTCGGCGGGCAGGGGCCGCAGTGGTGGGGCATGGGCCGCCAGTTATTGCGCGACGAGAAGGTCTTCCGCGAGTCTCTGGAGATGTGCGACGAGGCGTTTGGCCGTGAGGCGGGATGGTCGCTGCTGGCTGAACTGACCGCCGAGGAGTCGCGCGTCGCCGAGACGGAAGTGGCGCAACCGTGCCTGTTCGCATTGCAAGTGGGACTCGCGGCGCTGTGGCGCTCGTGGGGCGTCGAGCCCGACGCGCTGGTCGGGCATAGCGTCGGCGAGGTCGCGGCGGCGCACGTCGCGGGAGTCCTGAGCCTGACCGATGCCGTGCGCGTCATCTTTCATCGCAGCCGTCTCATGCAGCGCGTGACGGGCGCGGGGAAGATGGCGGCGGTCGAACTCGACCACGCGGAGGCCGTGCGGCATCTCGCCGACTACGAAGGCCGCCTCGCCGTGG
>DASTQX010000136.1:0-1595 GCA_035761505.1 Pyrinomonadaceae bacterium | reverse complement strand
TGAGGCCGACAAAGTAACTGCTTTCAACACTCGATCTCTGTTGACGCGTCGTAGTCGGTATGGCAGACGCAATCGCACGGCGGCACTTTCAAGTACTCGGGGGTCGGCCCGTGGCCGTAGCGCACCGCCCGGCAGGTCTCGGCGTCGAGCGTCGGGCACGCGCAGCTTCTCGCCGGCGTCTCCGCGGCGAAGGTCTGTGCGGCCATCACTGTGCCCTCAGACCCGCATCGCCCGCTCGAAGGCTTCACGCAGCGGGGGCAACACCTCCCGCAGCGCCGGGTCGTGGCCGAGCACCTTGTATGCAACTTCTTCGAGCGCGGGCCGCCGGTCCGTCCTCGTCTCGATGAAGAAGGTGGCGACGATTAAGGCGAGGGCGAACTCGCGGAACATTTGCTCCTCGTCGGCGCTCTTCACCACCGCGTTCCACTGGTGGAAGGCCCGCAGGTAAATATAAGCGGTTGAGAACTCGCGCTGCGTCACCTGACCGAGCGCGTAGACCAGCTCGCGGTCGCACAGCAGGCTCGCCGCGTGCATGTCCCACGCCGGGAAGACTTCAACATCCCTGACCTGGAGCCGCTCGTCCGGCGTGAGTCGAATCGCCAGCGCCGCCAGCGCGTGCGCCACGCCCTTCAGCATCGCCGCGTGCTCATCCGGCCGCGCGATCTTCGTCGCCAGTGCCGTTGCCAGTGTGCCCAGTCGGGCGGCTACGTGTTTGATGTGGTCGAGCCCCGCGTTCATCGAAAATCTCCCCGCTCAGTCCGCGACGTTGACGGCCACCCACGACCGGCCGTTCCACTTGTAGCCCATCTCTTCGAGCCACGCGACGATGGC
Organism: Pyrinomonadaceae bacterium; assembly: GCA_035761505.1. Taxonomy (GTDB): domain Bacteria; phylum Acidobacteriota; class Blastocatellia; order Pyrinomonadales; family Pyrinomonadaceae; genus JAIVJM01. The sequence continues at coordinate 764 of DASTQX010000136.1, read as the reverse complement.
ACCGTCGTCGTACTTATCTTCGTCGTCGATGTCGTCGTGTGAGACTTCCGTGATGAGCTTGAGGAATTCTCGCCCTTCGCTCGCCGCTTCTTCGAGGTCTTCCACTAGCCCTCCCCTTCGGCCGTCTCACCGCCCGGCACCCCGGCCGCCGCGTCGGGCGCGTTCAACTCGATCCATTGGGCGACCGACTTCTCCGCCTGCTCCGTCAGTCCCACGCTCATCTCGGGCGTGAGGTCGCCCGTCTGCGCGTCCGGCACCATCGCCGCGATGATGACCCAGAACAACTCCAGCGCCTCGCGCGCCGCGAACTCCGCGTAGGTCTGATTGCGCTGCTCCCAGAGTGCGCCTTCGGCGGCCACCCGCTCGGCCGTCTCCAACAGCCCCGCCGCGACCGCCGCGCCCGCGCCCGCCAGCCCGTGCTCGGCCTCGTCTGCCGACGTCCCGCCGTGCCGGTTGTGCCGGTGTATCTCTTCGAGGAGCTGGTAGAACTCCTTCAGCCCCATCTTGCGCATCAGGTGCGTCAGCACGTCGAGCGCGTCGTCTCTGCTCTCCGGCATGTTGTGGTGATCCATCGTCGTCCCTTCCCGTCGCCGGTCTATGACTCGTCCTGCGCGGCGTCCTGCTCGGCGCGCTTTCTCCCCGCCTCCCAGACGGCACGCGCCGCCCGACCCGTGTGCGGATTGTGCTCGGCCGTGGCCCCGGCCCGGCCCATGTGGTAGCCGTCCCGGTAGATCGTCCGCCGCGGCCCCCCGTACTCTTCCTCG
>DASTQX010000135.1:0-5260 GCA_035761505.1 Pyrinomonadaceae bacterium | reverse complement strand
CTTCACCGGCATCGGCATCAGCTTCGGCGGCGGCATGTGCAACGTCTCGGTCTCGTTCATGTCCATGCCGATGATTACCTTCAGCGTGCCGAAGAGCGGCGACTACATTGACCGCAACGTCGCCGAAGTCCTCGGCGAGCGCAACTCGACGCGCGTCCGCCTCTTCAAGGAAGAGAACCTCGACCTCTCGCGCCCGCCCAAAGACGACATGACCCGCGCGCTGCACATCTTCTACGAGGACGTGCTCCAAGCGCTCATTGACCGCCTCCGCATGGAGTTCAAACATTCGAGCCAACTGCCGAAGGTTGACCGCCCGATGAAGGTCGTCCTCGCGGGCGGCACGGCGCGGCCCACCGGTTTCCTCCAGAAGTTCGAGAGCATGCTCCGCGCCGAAGGCGACTTCCCCATCGAGATCGCCGATGTCCGCATGGCGAAAGACCCTCTGACCACGACCGCCAACGGCTGCTACATCGCCGCGATGTCCGAAGCGCGGTAAATCCCCCCGACCCGACGACCCGCCGAAAGAGAAGACGCGGCCAACATCCCCTGTTGGCCGCGTCTTCTTTTCCGCGTCAAGGCTTAAATCAGTTCGACGCCGCGACGCCCGCGTCGAGGGCCGCGCGTACCTTGTGCGCCAGCGTGTTCGGCGTGAACGGCTTCTCGATGAAGGCCACGCCTTCGTCCAGAACCCCGTGGTGGACGATGGCGTCGTCCGTGTAGCCGGACATGTAAAGCACGCGCATCTCCGGACGCAGAGGCGCGGCGTGCTCGGCCAGCTCACGACCGCTCATCTGCGGCATCACCACGTCGGTCAGCATCAGGTGAATCGGCCCTTCGTGCTGCCTGCACTTGTCGAGCGCCTCCGCGCCGTGGCTCGACTCCAAGACCTGATAGCCGTTCATCAAGAGGATTTCGTGAGCCATCCGGCGCACCATCTCCTCGTCTTCCACGAGCAGCACGGTCTCCGTGCCCATCGGAGATTCGTCGTGCGCGTTGTCCACTTGTAATTGCTCGGCGACCTGATCGGTGCGCGGCAGGTAAATCTTGAAGGTCGTGCCCCGTCCCATTTCGCTATAGACCCAGACGTTGCCGCCCGACTGTTTGACGATGCCATAGACGGTCGAGAGGCCGAGCCCCGTCCCCTTGCCGACTTCCTTCGTGGTGAAGAAGGGCTCGAACATCCTCTCCTGCGTCTGCGCGTCCATGCCGCAGCCCGTGTCGGTCACGACGAGCATAACGTACCAGCCGGGACGGACGGAGAGGTGGCGGCGCGCGTACTCTTCGTCAATGTAGATGTTGGCCGTCTCGATGATGATCTTGCCGCCCGTGGGCATGGCGTCGCGGGCGTTGACGCAAAGATTTATCAGCACTTGATCTATCTGTCCGGGGTCGGCCTTGACCTGACCGAGCGAAGGTTCGAGCACGGTCAGTAAATCAATGTCTTCGCCAATCAGGCGGCGCAGCATCTTGTTGGTCTCCACGACCACGTCGTTGAGGTTGAGCACCTTCGGCTGCAAGACCTGCTTGCGGCTGAAGGCGAGGAGCTGGCGCGTGAGCGAGGCGGCGCGCTCGCCCGCGCTCTTGATGCCCTCGACGTTGCGGCGCAAGGGGTCTTCATGTTCGAGCCGCCGCAGCGTGAGGTCGCTGTTGCAGATAATCGCCGTCAGGAGGTTGTTGAAGTCGTGCGCCACGCCGCCCGCCAGTTTCCCGACGGCCTCCATCTTCTGCGCCTGCCGGAGTTGTTCCTCGCTCGCACGCAATGCCTCCTGCGTCAGGCTGCGCTCGGCGACCTCCTTTTCAAGCTCCTGACTGGTGGCCGCGAGTTGGTTGGTGCGCTCGACGACGTGGGATTCCAGACCCTCGTTCAGGCTCTCGATCTCGGAAGTCCGCGCGGCGATGTCCCACATCTCGCTCGCGCTCCGCTTGATGGCGATGTAGAGGAACGTGTCCTCGAAGAGCACCCAGCCCGCGTGCTCCAACCAGCGCCAACTGCTCACGGCGAAGACGCCATAGACCGATTGCGGCCAGAAGACGCCGCGCAGGAAGTGGTCGGCGGCGACGATCACCGTCGCCGGGATGAGGACGCGGAGGTCTCTGTAAAAAGAGAGGAAGGCCAGCGAGCCGAAGACGTGAAAATGCGTCTCGATGCGCCCGCCCGTGAGGTGAATGAGGATGGACGACATCAACATCTGCGCGGTTGCGATGACGTAGCGCGTCGAGGCGTGGCCGGGGCGCGTGACGGCGAGCGCGATGGGGAGGGCGCTGACGATGCCGCCCAGGAATATCGCGACCCAGACGTGCGTGTGTGTCTGGCTGTTCGGCCCGGCCCAAGTCTTCGGCGAGATGAGGAGGGCGGCCACGATGCCCGCGACCCACTGGATGCCCATGAGGACGGCGAACATCCGGTCGGTGCGTTTGAAGATGGCCTGCTGGTGCTCGGTAAAGAGTTCCTCGGCCCGCCGCCGAATGGCCTCGGCGGTCTTCGGGTCAGTGTTCATCTCTCGCATGACCAACTTCCTTTCCGGTCTGACATTCGTCGCTTTGGGCGAAGAGCGGGCAGCCGAAGACGGGCGTTTCGTCGAGCCCCGCTTCGTCCGTGTGGAGCAGCGAGACGATGGCCGCCCGGCCCGCGTTATCGCCTTCGTGGCCGCGCGCGCTCGTAATCCCGCCGCTGAAGAGCAGCCTCCCCTCGCGGTCGTAGAGCGTGACCTGCCCGGAGGTCGCGGCGCGGAAGCGCCCGGCCTCGACGCCCTCGTCGTCGCGCACGACCCGCACGCCGGGAATCGCCTCGGCACTCGACCACAAGTCCGTCTTCTCCCACTCGACGGCGAAGCCCCGCGGCTTGACGAAGAGCACGTAGGCCGTCACGCGGCCCTCGGCTTGCGCCATGAGTCTTGACAGTTCGCCGAGACTGGCGCGCGTGCAGGGGCAATGCGGGTGAGCCAGCAGGACGAGCGTCGCGCCGTCGGCGGAGCGCCGGAGGCGGCTCGCTTCGGGCCACTGGGCCGGGGCGGCGGAGGCCGTGCCCGGCGTGTTTTCGTAGTCCCAGAGGAGCCCGACGCCGACGCCGGTCGCCGACAGCCACAGAACGCAGACGACGAGCAGAAGGATGCGGGCCTTTGTGAATTTCATTCTTGGTGACGGTGAAACCGATTCTGGTCGAGGTGGTTGATGCGGGAGCGGCCCTGACGGGCCGCGTGCGAAACGGCGGGCGAATAAAGATTTCAAAAAGTTCGGGGTCGCGGGCGAACCGGGCGCACATCAAGACTGGCGGCGCTTCTCAGGCGTCGGGCGGCGGGCCCGCCTCTTCGCCGAAGAAGTCGAGCAGCGTCCTCAGCATCTCGCGCTCGGTCTCGGCCAACTCGACGAAGGAGAGCCCGTAGCCGACCTTCGGCATGCGGTAGGTGACTTTGCCGCGCACGAGCAGCCAGCGCTCGGTCGGGAGCCAGAGGTTGACGTAGAGCAACTGCCCGTCCTGCGCCTCGGCCTTCGTCTTGACGAAGCAGCTTTCAACGCCGAGGCTCGTAATCCTCCCGTTGCGCGGGCAGGCTTCGGTCGTGCCCCAGTAACAATGCATCGGCGGGCGCAGGCGTCGAGCCCTCTGCGCGTGCGCGGCCTCTGCTTCGGCTGACAGTCTTTGTTCGAGAGCGGACATCCGTTTCCTCTCAGGCCACCAGCACCCGCTTGCCGGGCTGCGGCGCGTTGACCTGCTGCGCGGGCGAGATGAGCGAGGCGTAAGTCTCGCCGATAATCTTCTGCGCGCCGTCGCTGTTGACGGGCTTCGAGAAGAAGTAGCCCTGCCCGTTCTCGCAGTGGAGTTTTTGCAGCAGCACTAACTGCTCGTTGGTCTCGACGCCCTCGGCCACCACGTCCATGCCGAGGTTCTGCGCGAGCACGACGATGGTGCGGACGATCTCCATGTTCTCGGTGTTCTCGGTCATCCGCGTGACGAACGAGCGGTCAATCTTGAGCGTGTCAATCGGGAAGCGGTGGAGGTAGCTCAAAGACGAATAACCCGTCCCGAAGTCGTCAATCGAGAGCTGGACGCCGAGCGAGCGGAGTTGTTGGAGCATCTGCGTGGCCGTCTCGATGTTCTCCATGACGACCGTCTCGGTGATTTCGAGCTTGACGGTGTGCGGCGCGACGCCGGTCTCTTTGAGGATGCCCGCGACGGCGTTGATGAGGTCGTTCTGGCTGAACTGCTTGCTCGACAAGTTGACGCTGATGAAGAGCGGCGGGTCAACCGGAAAAATCTTCTGCCAGCGCTGCATCTGCTGGCACGCCTCGCGCAAGACCCACTCGCCGAGCGGCATAATCATGCCGGTCTCTTCGGCGACGGGGATAAAGTCCATCGGCGAGATGAAGCCGCGCTCCGGGTGCTGCCAGCGCACCAGAGCCTCGAAGCCGCGCAGGCGGAAATCTTCCAAGGCGACGATGGGCTGATAGTGGAGCAGGAACTCGTTGCGCTCCAAAGCGCGGCGCATGTCCGTCTCCATCTGAAGGAGGTTGATGGCGCGCGCGTGCATCGCCTTGTCGAAGATTTCATAGCGCGCCTTGCCCAGAGACTTCGCGCGGTACATCGCCGTGTCGGCGTCGCGGAGGATGTCCTCGGCGCGCTCGTAGCCGGTCGAGCCCGGCGCGATGCCCATGCTGACGGTCGTGAAGACCTCGCGCCCGTTGAGCATGAAGGGGACTGACAGCTCGTTCTGGATGCGCTCGGCGACCTGTATGGACTCCTTCTCGTCGGCGATGTCCTCGATCAGAATCGTGAACTCGTCGCCGCCGAGCCGCGCCACGGTGTCGCCGGGCCGGAGGTTCTTCTTGAGCCGGTCGGCGATGCCGACGAGGAGTTGGTCGCCGATGGTGTGGCCGAGCGAGTCGTTGATGATCTTGAAGCGGTCGAGGTCGAGGTAGAGGACGGCGAAGAGCTGCTTGCCGCTGCGCTTCGAGCGCGCGATGGAGAGCTTGAGGTGATCCATGAAGAGCGCGCGGTTCGGGAGCCCCGTGAGCGCGTCGTGGAAGGCGTCGTGGTGGAGTTGCTGCTCGGCCAGCTTGCGGTCGGTGATGTCCTGAATCTGGAAGATGAGGCGCGAGTCGTCGGCCCGGTTGCCGCCGACGCGCGAGATGCTCAGGTAGATCCAGACGACGTGGCCGTCCTTGTGGATGTAGCGCTTCTCGGTCTGGCAGGTCGGGAGGCGCCCTTCGAGCATCTGCCGCACGTGCGAGTGGATTGCGGGCAGCTCGTCCGGGTGCGTTATCT
>DASTQX010000134.1:0-18132 GCA_035761505.1 Pyrinomonadaceae bacterium | reverse complement strand
AGGCCGCCTCAAAAGGGCACCCGTCGCGGGCCATGACCGGCAGTCAGGCCGACTCCAAACGGAGTCCCGTGGGACGGTGCGGGCGGCCTTCCCACGCGTCGAAAGGGAGCGGCGCAGGCGCATCGAAAGTGCCCGGCGTCTACCTATCATCAGCCGCAGATTCGGCGACGTTAGCCTCCGCGGGGTCTGCGTTCCGGCAAGATGATCTCGGGAAGGGGGCGGGATGAAGCGCGCCTCCTTCACGCGTCTACCTCGCCCTTTTAACGCCGCTCTCGCTCGATTCTCCACCCACATCTCCGTCGCAAGGCCCCCTCCCCTGACTGTGCTCGAAACCCGCAAAATCCTACGATCCAGCTCACACGAAAATACCGAACCGAAGACGATGCACGTGACAGAGGAGCGTTGTCGGTTTCTGAGCGGACAGGATTGTGGCGTCAGACTGGCGTTGACTGCCCTAAGCGACTTAGACTCAGGGGTTTGCCCGTCTGTTTTTCAGACCGCGCGGTGTACCACACGCCTTTAGCCCAACGGGTTGAAAGATTTACGGGCAGACGAAGCCTCTTTTTTGGTCTGACGCAGGGGCTATCACCTTTGCCGGCATGGGGTAGCGCCGTCTGATCGGCGGAAATTCCAGGGGCCGGATTCCGCCGTAACCCCTTCCCGGTATGGGCCTTGCACTCAGACGGCGCGGGAGTGAAACAGCCCTCTCGTTATACGAATAAATCAAAGAAGGAATCAGCGATGAAAGAGCCCAGAACCCCGGACAGAAAAAAGGGCGGGAGGCGGCCCGTGCTAGCGAAGGAATCCTCGAACGCGAAACTGTTCGCCGACGACTACGTGACGGTCGGGAAGTTGATTAAATCTTGGGGGAAGACGGAGTCGGAAGTCATCCGGATTATCGTCTACGACTGGCTCAGGGCTAATAGGGTGCGCGCGCTCGGGCAGGACGAGGCGGCCGAGGCGGTGCGCGGCGTCTACGAGCGGGTCGTCTCCGAGCAGGTCGCGCCGCTCGTGCGGGGCATCGAGGAGATTAAACGGGCGCTCGCTTTATCGGAGGGTAAAGCGAGAATGATTTCGGTGAATGAGGAGGCCGACGCGAGCGCGTACAACGGGGAGTTTAGGGAGTTGATTGACGGAGTCCGCGCGCTGGTGGAGCAGGCTGCGAGTGACCTGTCGGAGTCGGGCGTCTTCCAGCTCGAAAGGATCGAGCGGTTGGAGCGCGCCGTGGCGCTGGGGAACGCGCTGCTCGGCGAGACGTTCGCCTCGGTCTGGTCGGCCCGCGACTGGGTCATCAGATTCCTGGTCGAGGTGGACATGTTCAGCCGTAATAAATCGCCCGACGAGGTGGAGGACGCTGTAGCCAAAGAGAAGCTGGTTTTGTGGCGGGAGGCCGCGCGGAACATCGGCTTCGTGGAGGAGGAGTTGGGCGTGCCCGACGCGCTGCGGATCTCACTCTCCGAACGAGTCCGGCACGCCGGTGAACCGTCCGCCACAGCAGAGAGCTAGTAGGGCGCATTACGCTGCCCGGTTAACGCCTCACGACAGCTTCCACGGGCACAACCGCGCCAAGCAGCCTGGACGTACACGGTGCGCCCGGAAGGAGTCGGGACCACGTCATAGACCACCGGGCCACGCACGGGGACGACCTCTCATTCATACGCCGCCCGGTTGAAATTCAACCGCGCGGTAGATTTTCAACCGCCTGCCTTACCCTTCAGTCCTCCGCGCGGCCGCCTTTTTTAGACCTCCGAGCCTGCGGCCGCATTCCGCCGGCGACGCGAAACACGGCACAGGCCCCCTTCGCGGCCTTTTCAAGGCCGTTTCTGCATGTAGCACGGCAGTTGCCCGGTCAGGAGCGCGACGACCAAAGTTCATCTTATTGAGATCAATTGGCAGGAGATAAATCATGAGCAAGCTAACAAGCGCGCGGCCTGATTCGCCCGTGTTCCTCACGTTGAAAGAACTGGCCGAGCTACTCCGCGTCAAGCCGCGCACCGTTTACGATTGGGTAGCCAACGAGAGGAAGACCGGCATCCCTGTGGAGCGCGCCGGCGGGAGCCTCCGATTCAGGCTGGACAAAGTCTTGCAGTGGACAGAAGGAAGCGGCGAGAAATGTGAAAGCGCGTAGTCGTCACACCATGCGCTCTTCTCAACTAACCGCGCTGCCAAAAAGTGTGCGGTCTCAATCTTACGACCTTTGTGAGAGCCTGCGGGGGCATGTCCAAGTGCGGCGCTGCTTACATCTTCAACAATCCGATGGCGAGTGCTACCATCTCGCTGCTCCGAGCGGCTGCAACCGGAAGGAGCAACCGAAATGGCGGTGAAAAAGCGAGGGAGTTACTGGTGGTACGACTTCCGTTGCAACATCCACAAAACCAGACATCGCGCTTCTCTGAGAGAGGCGCGCACAAAGGCGCAGGCCGAACAGGCCGAGGCCAACAAGCGGCTTGAGTGTTTCGGTGTGGCCTACGGCAGCATCCAGCAGGCAACGCCGCGCTTGAGCGAGTTCATTGACAAGACGTACATGACCTGGGCGAAGACCAACAAGAAGTCCTGGCCCGACGACGAGTTGATCTGTAAAGCCATCAAAGCCCACTTCAAGGGCAAGCGGCTCGCAGAGATCAGCCCGATGGACGTTGAGCGGTTCAAGAAGGTCAGGCGCGAGACGCCGACGCGGCACGACGAACCACGCAGCGCCGCGACGGTCAATCGGGAGCTGACCGTTCTGTCGCGCGTGCTCGCGCTGGCGGTTGACGCCGGGCACATCGGCGAAAACCCTTGCCGCCGTGTCCGACGATTCAAGGAGGACAACGCGCGCGTGAGGTTCCTGTCCGACGACGATGAGGCGCGGCTGATGAAGCAGATCGGGGAGCGCGAGCCTTTGCGCTCTGTGGTCATCTTCGCGCTCAACACCGGGCTGAGGCGCGGGGAAATCTTCTCCTTACGTTGGTCTGAGGTTGACTGGTCGAGGAACTTCATCCACGTCATCAACACCAAGACCGGACGAAGCCGCATCGTCCCTCTGAACGAGCGAACCCGCGCGGTGCTTCAGCAGCGACAGAAGAAGTCACAGAGCGAGTTCGTCTTCGTAAGCCGCCGCACCGGCACGCGGCTGCGCAACTTGCGGAACGGCTTCGGCAAGGCCTGTGAGGACGCGAAGGTCACGAACTTCCACTTCCACGACCTGCGCCATACCTTTGCCAGTCGCCTGGCGGACGCGGGCGTTGACGCCTTCACCATCGCCGAGCTTTTGGGACACGCGACCCTTGAGATGACCAAGCGTTACACGCATGCGACCGACGAGCGGAAGGCGCGGGCGGTCGCCGCGCTCGCCCAAAAGCCCAAGACCAGAAAGGTGGTCACAATCTGGTCACAAAAGCAAAAACGGCAAGCCGGGTGACTTGCCGTTTCGCTCGAAATGCTGGGGATTTTAATGATCTTCAGTCGCCGCCCGGCACCGGGTCACAGGTTTTCGAGACCGGTGCACTAAACCACTATGCGACCCCTCCGCAAGGGAAACTATGAAGTTAGGAGCGATGAAGGATGAACCGAAGGACGCCCATCTTTCATTCGTCGTTCGTGGTTCCGCGTTCGTCGTTTCTTCCTCGTCGTTCCCGGAAGAACTGTTGCATCAGCGCGCGACATTCTTCTTCGAGCACGCCCGCCGTCAGTTCCATCCGGTGATTCAAAGAGCTTTCGTCGCAGACGCGGAAGACCGAGCGCACCGCCCCGGCTCGCGCGTCCGGCGCACCGTAGATGAGTCGCGCGACCCGCGCCTGCACGAGCGCCCCGGCGCACATCGCGCAGGGCTCAATCGTCGAATAGACGACCGCGCCGCTCAAGCGGTAGTTGCCCGCGCGCCGTGCGGCCTCGCGCAGCGCGACCACTTCGGCGTGGGCCGTCGGGTCGCAATCCGTGCGCGTGCGGTTGCCCGCCACGGCGAGGAGTTCGCCGCCCGCCGAGACGACGACCGCGCCGACCGGAACTTCTCCGCGAGCGGCGGCCTCGCGCGCGGCGCGGATGGCTTGACGCATCCAGCGCTCGTCCGCGCCCGGCCCGCCGCCGCCTTCAAAGTCCTCTTGCGCCTGCATGTCCCTCAAGGGCGTTTTCAAGAAGCTACGGACAAAAAACGACTATAGGTGCGCCCGGCGGCGCGTGTCAAGCGAGCCCGTTTTGATGCCCGCGGGGTCGTTTGGGTTCATCGAAAAAACGCTGCCGGACGCGTGGCGGCGCGGCAGGCGGTAACGTTTCTGTCCCGCCGAGCGGCGCGCGTGCTATCATCGGGAAACGGCGGAAGCGAACTCTCCTCCCAGTCGCCCGCGAGAGGTTTTGGCCGCAGACTGAGATGACGATGAAGACAGAGCGCCCCAGAGTGACCACCACGCTTGCCGCAACGGAACGAAGCCTCGGAACTCAAGCACAGCAGCAGCAGCGGCCCGCGCCGCCCGCCGACGCGCCTGAGACGGCCCCCATCCATCAGACGATCTCGCCCGAACAGGCCGCCGCCGCCGCGCCGCCGCGCCCGCACCGCAAGCTCTCGCCGACCGAGTTCAACACGGCGATGGTGCATTTCTACCGGGGCGAAGTCTCGCGCGCCAACACGTGGCGCAACCGTCTGGACACGACGACGAACTGGGCCGTCCTGACGACGGGCGCGACGCTCTCTTTCGCCTTCAGTTCGCCGACCAACCCGCACTTCGTCATCCTCATCAACACGGTTCTGGTCTGCTTCTTCCTCTTCATGGAAGCGCGGCGCTATCGTTACTACGAAATCTGGTCGGGCCGCGTGCGCGTGTTGGAGACGGGCTTCTTCACGCAGGTGCTCGCGCCGGAGATTCCGACCGACGACGCGTGGGTCGCGCACCTCGTCGAAGACTTGCGCGCGCCGCACTTCACCATCAGCGAGTGGGAGGCCGTGGGCCGACGTTTGCGCCGCAACTACCTCTGGATTTTCGCGCTGCTGGCGGCGAGTTGGAACTTGAAAGTTTACATCCACCCCGTCGCGGCCTACGACACCAACGCCTTTATTGACCGCGCGACCATCGGCGTCGTCCCCGGCGAGATAGTCATCCTCGTCGGCGTCTTCATCAACGCGGGCCTGATGATCTTCGCGCTCGCCACGATGCGCCTCCAACAAGCGACCGGAGAGGTCTTGACCGAGCGCGACTTTCATCCCATCAAGAGCATGACCGACTGGACGCGCGCCGCCGCCGACCGCCGCCGCACCGCCACCGTCCGCCGCGCCAAGAAGGCCCGCGAGCGCACGCGCGCGCCGCGCACGGGCTCCGCCACCGGCGAGTGGAAGCGCCCCGACATCCACCGCACGCAGACGCCCGAAGACATCCACCGCACACAGTTCCCGCACAAGCGGAACGTGACGGGAGAAAGTTTGAAATGAGGGGTCAGGAGTCAGGAGCCGGAAGTCAGTGGGCTTCGCGTCACTGCTCCTGACGCTTTCATCCCGACTGTGCGACGCGGAAAGTTTTTCTCCCGGCTCCTGACTCCTGACTCCTTCATCTATGCTTGAACTCGAAGGTCAGAATCTCACGCTCGAAGAGGTCGGGCGGGTGGCGCGTGGCGCGGAACGTGTCTCGCTCTCGGCGGGCGCGCGCAAGCGGATGGAGGCTTCGCGGCGCACGGTCGAGCGCATCATCGCGGAGGAGCGCGTCGTCTATGGCGTGACGACGGGCTTCGGGAAACTCTCGGAACACGTCATCCCGCCCGACGCTTTACGCGAGTTGCAAATCAACCTCGTGCGCAGCCACTCGTGCGGGCTTGGGCAGCCGCTCTCGGAAGCGGAGACGCGGGCGCTGATGCTGCTGCGCGCCAACGTCCTCGCCAAAGGCTTGAGCGGTGCGCGGCCTCTGGTCGCCGAGACGCTGATTTCGATGATCGAGCGCGGCGTCCATCCCGTCATCCCCGAAAAGGGTTCGGTCGGCGCGAGCGGAGACCTCGCGCCGCTCGCGCACCTCGCGCTCTGCTGCGTGGGCGAGGGCGAGGCGTTCTTTGAAGGCGTGAGGATGGAGGGCGCGGAAGCCCTTCGACGCGCGGGCATCGAGCCTCTGCGGCTTGAGGCGAAAGAGGGCTTGGCGCTCCTCAACGGGACGCAGGCTTTGACGGCGGTGGGCGGGCTCGCGCTCGAACGCGCCGAGCGCCTGACGCGCGTGGCCGACGTGGCGGGCGCGATGTCGCTCGAAGCCCTGCGCGGCTTGCCCGCCGCCTTCGACGAGCGCATCCACCTCGCGCGCCCGCACCACGGGCAGGTCGAAGTCGCCGCGCGGCTCCGAAGTCTGCTCGAAGGGAGCGAACTCAACGACCCCGAAGCGGGCGGCAAGCGGCGCGTGCAGGACGCTTATTCTCTGCGCTGCATGCCGCAGGTGCACGGCGCGGTGCGCGACGCGCTCAGGCACGCGCGCGGAATCACGGAGATCGAGACGGGCGGCGCGACCGACAACCCGCTCGTCTTCGCCGAGACGGACGAAGTAGTTTCGGGCGGCAACTTTCACGGCGCTCCGCTCGCGCTCGCCTTCGATTATTCGGCGGTCGCGCTCGTCCACCTCGGCAACATCTGCGAGCGGCGCGTCGACCACCTCACGAACCCCGACCTCAACGCCGGTCTGCCTCCCTTCCTGACGCCGCAGGCGGGCGTTGCCTCCGGCTTCATGGTGGCGCAGATCGCGGCGGTCGCTCTGCTCAACGAGTGCAAGGTGCTGGCGCACCCGGCCTCCGCCGACAACCTCCCGACCGACGGCGGCAAAGAGGATCACGTCTCGATGGGGATGACGGCGGCCAACAAGCTGCGGCGAATCGTCGAGAACGTCGAGTACGTCGTCTCAATCGAACTGCTCGCCGCCGCCGAGGCGCTCGAACACCGCGACTCGCCCCGCCTCGGACGAGGCGTCACGCGCGCCCGCGAAGCCGTCCGCGCGCACGCCGCGCGCCTCACGCACGACCGACCGCTCACGCCCGACATCGAGCGCGTCGCCGAAGCCTTGAGGCGCGGCGATTTCGATCTCTAAGAGTTCGACACGAACGAGCGTCGGGGGGAAATGCGGCCCGCGTGCGCCGGGCCGCGACCGAAGCCTTGCGACCCACGAACCCTCATCGAAGACAGGAGAACTCACATGACCTACTACATCTACAAGGACGCCTCCGGCGAGTGGCGCTGGCGGCTGCTGGCCTCCAACAACCGCAACATCGCCAACTCCGGCGAGGGCTACGTCAACAAGCAGGATTGCCTCGCCGCCATCGAACTGGTCAAGGACTCGACCGACGCGCCGGTTAAAGAGCAGTAACGAGGGATGAAGGAACTGCTGTCTGAGATTTCAGCTTCGAGCGTTCGACTTTCAGAATTTCAAACAGCAGCCCCTTCATCAAAAACCTCAACAACCTCCGGCGTCGTCCAGTTGCCACGATAAAAACGGCGCTCGCTTTCGAGGCGAGCGCCGTTTTCATTTCTCTCCCTTAGAGGTCGCGTCAGGCCCGCTTCTTCGGCGCGGCGGCCTTCTTCGGCTGCGGCTGCTGGCCGCCGGAGAGGTTGACGGGCGCGGGATAGCCCTTGCCGCGGAGGGCGGCGATTTCAATCACGACCTCCTTCTGCCCCTTGACCGTGCGGGTCACGCGGTCGCCTTCCCTTTTGTCGGCCTTCTTCGAGGGCGTGGGCGAAGGCGTGGCCGCGCCGTCACCGTCGGTCGGGTTGCCTTTGGCGTCGCGCGCCATCGCCGAGAGTGCTTCCAGGACTTGCACGCGCTCTGGCTCCGAGAGGTCGGAGAGCGAGACGCCGTGCGCTTCGAGCACCGCGCGCAGGTTCTCTTCGGTGTTGGTGTTACGGTCGTACACGTCCCGGTAGATGTGGAGCTTGCCGTCCTCGACGACGATAGTCTCGTAGCGCAACTCGACCGGCACGTCTCTGCCGAGCTTGACGTTCTTCGTCTCGGTCTTCTTCTTCCCGTAGGCGGCGATCTCTTCCGGCTTAATCTCCGTCCCGCCGAGGCGACCGATGTCCTGCGCCACTTCCAAGACCTGCGCGTTCGTCAGCCCGACGCAGCCGTGCGAGGCGAACGTGCCGAGCTTGGCGGGCGACTTGCCGCCGTGGATGAGCGAGGGCAGGCCGATGGGAATCTTGACCGGGCCGAGCGGATTCAGAGGACTCCCGGCCTCGACCTTCTCGCCGACCTTGACCTTGCCCGAAGCCTCGACCCACGGCTCGTCGGGCGGCGTCCACGTCGGGTTGAAGATGATGGAGGACGCCTTACGAAGCCCTTGCGGGAGCGGGAACTCCGGATAGCCGATGCCGACGCGGTAGGTCTTGACGAGTTGGCCGTTCTCGAACACGTCCATTCGATAGGCGGGCGCGTTGACGACGATGCGCGTGTCGGTCGGGACGGAGTTCGGCTTTGAAGGGAGCGCGCCCGCGCCGCCCGCCCAACGCTCGCCGACGAAGGCGGTGAAGCTCGCGGCCTTCTCCGCGCCGACGACTTCCTTAATCTTCTCGGCGGCGCGCTTCGTCGCCTCGGCGGTCGAGCCCTCGTGGTCTTCGCCCTCGCCCTCGCGCAAGGAGGCCGTCTCCTCGCGCGCGATCTTGCGAAGGCGCTCGACCTGCTCGTCCGTGAGTTGGAGGCGCGACTTCAACTCCCCGGCGAAAGCCTCGTCGGTGAACATCGCGTCGAGCACGGGCAGAGTGACCGGCAGGTTCGCCGCGCCGGTCGAGTTCGCGGCGGCGGGCGTCGGCGTCGGCGATGATGAAGTGTTGGTCGTCGCCGTGTTGGTCGTGTTCGCGTTGCCGGTCGGCACAGGCTGGCACGCGGTCACGAAGACGAGCGCCAGAAGCACGACGGACGCGAAGGGATGCAGAAACCTCTTCATTCTTTCAAAGCTCCTCTGACAGTCTTTAACTTGAGCGCGGCGCAAAGAGCATACGCGCAACAATCCGCCCTCCCCCTGTGGCAACTACCGTTCCGACCACGTTTTCCCCACAATTCGCCGCGCCTCTCGCACGCCGCGCACCAGAAGCGTACAGAGGCTTGAGGCTGGAGACTTGCGGCTGGAGACTCGTTAAAAGTCGTGCTCTTCACAAGTCTCCGGCCTCAAGTCTCTCGCCGCCTACTGCCCCCCGCGCAGGAGTTCGTAGGGGTTGAGGTTGTCGCCCGTCCAGAATTTTTTGGGGTCGCTGATGCGGTAGATTTGGAAGTGGAGATGGTAGTTGCCGGGCGTGGCGTTGCCGGTGTCGCCGACGTAGGCGACGGTTTCGCCGCGCCGGAGGATGCGGCCTTCGGCGAGGCCGTCGGCGTAGCGGTCGAGGTGCGCGTAGTAATAGACGGTGCGCTCGTCCGTGCCGAGTTGGTAGATGGTGAGGCCGCCTTTGTCGCTGCTGAAGAGGCGGAGCAGGCGACCGTCCGCCGCCGCGACGACGGGCGTTCCGCGCGGCGCGATGATGTCTATGGCGTCGTGCCTGCGCCCTTCGGAGCGCGCGTCGTTGAAGGTGTCCTGCAACTGCTCCGGCCTCACGCCCGCGACCGGGATGAGCAGCCCGGTCGCCGGAAGGTCTGTCGGCTTGGTCGAGTCGCCTCCGCGCATGCTCTGTGCGGGCGGCGGCGTCGGCTCGTTGAAGGGAGAAGGCGAAGCGGCGGGCGTCGAGGTCGCTTCAGGCGTGGGCGAGGCGGCGGGCGTCTCCGTCGTCAACGGCGTCGGCGGCGGCGGCGTGACTCCTTCGCTCGACGCGCCGGGCGAAGGCAGGGCGATGGGCGTCACGGGCCGTGTCCCGTACTCGGCGCTGAGATACCAGACGAGCGCGGCGAGACACGCGAACAGGAGCACCGCGATGAGCAGGACGCGCGCGCGCGGGCTGATGGGCATGGGCGACTCTCACCTCGCGTTCTTGAAATCTGATCCCGACAACGTCGCCGGAAGCATAGGGCGCTTGCGCCGGAGCGCGCAAGCCTCCCCCGCCCAGTGGCGCGAATCGTTCGTTTTCTGCTATTACTTTACGCACCGAACGAAGCCGCCCGCGAGAGAGACTTGTGCGCGCCGACGAGCGCGCCGGGCGTGCCGGACAAACAAACCACCGAGGAGGAAGAGGGCCGTGGCCGACATTTTGGATGAGCGTCGAAAGGGTTTGGAGGAAGACTACTTCAACCGCCGGAACAAGGAGGCGCTCGACCGCCTGCGCGAAGCGAGGCTCGAAGAGGCGCGCGCGCGCGGCGAGGCAGAGGCGACGATGCCGTGCCCGCGCTGCGACGGCAAGCTCCACGAGATGACCTACGAGGACGTGCGTATTGACCGCTGCGACAAGTGCCACGGCATCTGGCTCGACACCGGAGAACTGGAACAGATCGTCAATCAGGAGAACGCCCCCGGTCGCTGGCTGAGAGTCTTCTGGCCCGGCAGGACGGGCGCGCCCGGCAGCGAGAAGTAAGGCCGGTCGAAGCCCCTCCGACTCCGACCTTTTATGCCCGACGTGCTGCAAAAACTCTCCCGGCTCGCCCAGTATCGGAAGCTCGCCCCGGCGGCGCTCCCCTTCCTCCCCCGGCCCTTGCAGAAGGGGCTCAGGAAGTTTCATTTCCGGCGCGCCATCCGGCGCTCGCTCGCGAGCCCCGTCCCGCCCGTGCTGGTTTACACCGCGCACAAGGTCGCCTCGTCGTCCGTCACCCAGGCGTTGAAGTCGGTCGAGGGGCAGGCCGTCTTCCAAATCCACATGATGTCGGAGGCCAACATCCGGCGGCTCTGCGAGGGGATGCGGCGGCGCGGGATGAGCTACATCCTTGAGGACGTGAACGGCCTCGAAAACCTCGGCCTCGCGCTCGCCGAAGAACTCATCAAGCCGCGCCGACGGGCGCGCGTCGTCAGTCTGGTGCGCGACCCCGTGGCGCGCAACATCTCCTTCTACTTCCAGACGCTCGACATCCTCTGGAAGACCCGGAGCGCGCACGAGCACTTCGGCGTCGAGCGCCTGCTGGACGAGTTCCACGAGCGGTTCGTCCACGTGCGCGGCGTTGACTGGTTCGACGAAGAGTTCAAGCCCGTCCTCGGAATAGACGTTTACGAGCATCCCTTCCCGCAGCGCGCGGGCTTCCTTCGGATAGACTCCGGCCCTTACGAAATCCTCCTGATGCGCCACGACCTCGACGACCGCTTAAAGGAGAAGTGTTTGGCCGAACTAATCGGCGTGCCGCGCGTCACGCTCGCGCCGAGCAACGTCGGGGCCGAGAAGCCCTACGCGGCGGCCTACGAAGAGTTCCTGCGCCGCGTCGTGCTCCCCGAAGACTACGTAGATGGGCTGCTCGGCTCGAAGTACGCGCGACACTTCTTCGACCCCGAAGAGTTGGCCCGCGTGCGCGCCAAGTGGCTGCGCAACGGGCGCGAAGCCGTGCGGCCCGCGCGCGTCTGAAAAGTTCCGCACGGCCCCGGCCCCGTTTCCCGATGAAGAGCCCCGACACCTCCGCCAACGTCCCCGGCCCGAAGGGCAACCCGTTCTTCGGGCGGGCGGTCAAGTCGAGCCGCCGCGCCCCGCTCGACTTCATGCTCAATCTGGCGCGCGACTACGGCGACGTGTGCACGTTCCGCGTCGGCTTCGAGCGCGTCTTCTTCGTCAACCACCCGGACTACGTGCGCGAAGTCTTCAACCACCACTACGAGAGTTTCCTCAAAGGCGGAGGCAACAACGGGCGCGCGAAGCGCTTCCTCGGCGAGGGCGTGCTGCTGAGCGAGGGCGAGACGCACCGTCGCGCGCGGCGTCTCCACCAGCAGGCTTTTCATCGCCAGAGGCTCGCCGCCTACGCCTCGGAGATGGCCGCGAGCACCGAGCGCTGCTCCGCGCGGTGGCGCGACGGCGAGGTCTTGGACGTGTGGGCCGAGATGCTGCGGCTCACGCTCGGCATCGTCGGCAAGACGCTCTTCAGCGCCGACGTGGAGTCCGAGGCCGACGAGGTCGGGCGGGCGATGCGGGCGGCGGTCTCGCGCTACCGAGCCTTTAAGCTGCCCTTCGCCAAGCTCCTTGAGCGGACGCCGCTCCCGCGCATGCGCCGTTTCCGTCAAGGGAAAGAGCAACTGCAAAAAGTCGTCCTCGAACTCATCGCAGAGCGCACGCGGAGCGGCGCGGACGCGGGCGACCTGCTCTCGATGCTTCTGCTCGCCGAAGACGACGGCGCGGGCGCTCAGAGGATGACGCCCCGGCAGGTCTGGGACGAGGCTTTGACCATCTTCATCGCGGGCTACGACACGATGGCGACCGCCTTGATGTGGACTTGGTATCTGCTCTCGCAGCACGCGGAGGCCGAGGCGCGGCTCCACGCCGAGTTGGACGAGGTGCTGAACGACTCAAGGCCCGCCGAGTTCGCCGACCTCAAGCGCCTCCCTTACACCGAGCGCGTGCTCGCCGAGGCGATGCGCATCTACCCGCCGACGTGGCGACTCGTCCGCCGCGCCGTCACGGACTTCAACGTCGGCGACTACGTCATCCCGAAGGGCTCGCTCGTCACGGTCTGCCAGTACGCGATGCACCGCGACCCGCGCTACTTCCCAGACCCCGAACGCTTCGACCCCGAACGCTTCACGCCCGAAGCGAAAGCCGCGCGCCCGCCCTTCTCCTACTTCCCCTTCGGCGGCGGCCCGCGCCGCTGCATCGGTGAAGGCTTCGCCCAGATGGAAGGCGTGCTCCTCCTCGCCACGCTCGCCCGCCGCTGGCGTCTGCGCCTCGCCCCCGGCCACCCCGTCGAACTCTTCCCCGAACACCTCCTCCGCTCCAAGCACGGCATGTTGATGAAGGCGGAGAAAAGATAAGCAGGAGTCAGGAGTCAGAATCCAGGAGACGGAAGGAAGAAGCTTTCTTCTGACTTCTGGATTCCGACTCCTGACTCCTTACTTTCATCGTTTGTCTTTACCGGCGGCGACGCGGGCGACGGCGCGGGTGAGTCTGCCGAGGACGGGCGTGCGGAGGACGCGCTCGGTGAGGCGGAAGGGCGTCGAGCCGTAGATGGTCTCGCGCTGCTTCCAGAAGAGCGTGGACATCGCGCGCAGGTGCGCGGCGGCGGCGCGGGCCTCGGCGGCGAAGTCCTGTCGCGGGTCGCGGCGGTATTCCTCGACGACCTCCTCGTAAACTTCGCAGACTTCCTCAATCGAGCGCTCGCGCCCCGAAGTCTCGCGCACGCGGCGCGAGACTTCGGCGGTGTCCGCCGGGTCGTACCGTGAGACGGCGCGCTCGACCTCTCGCCCGAACTCTTCCGGCGTGAGCTGCTCGCCCATCGCGCGGATGCCGAAGTTGTCTCGGCGGAGGCGTTCCAGTTCGGCGCTCGTCACTAAGGGGCCGAGCCGCCGCCACCAGTAGACGACGACCGACGCGCCCACGGCCAGCGCTTCGAGCGCCGCGCGCCCCTTCGCAAAGACGATCTCGTAGTCGCGGAAAAGTTTCTCCGGCTCGGCGCACGGGCGGCCCACGCGCTGGCCGTACACGTCGAGCGTCAACCCCGCACGCGCGCATGCCGCCCGCGCCGCCGCGAGGTGCTCGCCTTCGGTCGTGTAGTTGCAGAGGACGACCGCCCTGCGCGGCGGCGCGGGCAGAGGCGACGGGCGCGGCTCGAAACGTTCGAGGTCAACGAACTGATAGAGCAGCCGCACGCGCTCGTTCGGGACGCCGTGCTCGAAGACGAGCTTGTCGCGGCACGTCGCGTCAACGGCGACGTAGCGGAGGAGGCGCGGGAAGGGCGGCGGGAAGTCTTCGGCGAAGTACCAGTCGTGACAGAAGAAGACGGCGGGCACGCCCGCGAAGTGCAGGAGGGCGGTTAGAGTTTCGTTCGCGTGCTGGCCGTGGATGATGTCGGGCGGCGCGGAGAGTTTCGAGAGGTCGTCCACGACCGGCACGGTCTCGCGCCGAATCTCGGCGGCGAGCGCGCCGAGCCGGGGGCTATAGACGACGGGCGAGTGACCGCGCTCCAGAAGCCCGCACGCGAGGTCGCGGACGTACAACTCCGTCCCCGTCCGCGCTTCGAGCTTGACGTTGGTGATTAAGACTCTCAGGCTCTCCACCTCTCGATGCGTAAAGACTCAGGGCAAGGTTTCAGGAACCGGCGGCCATCCGCCGTCAACTCGGACGTTAATAACGGGGCGCGGCTTCTCATTGTCAGTCCAAACAATCTAAAATGGAAACCCGAACTCGTCCCCACGCAGTACAACTGATTCCGAGCCCGCGCCGAGGCGGCAGTTCCTCGTTCAAGGAGAAAGAATGGAAGACAACAAACTGGCCGCCGACGAAGACCGCCGCGCGTTGCAGCACGAGTCGGTGAAGGCCGAGGTCGAGGCGGACGTGAACGCCGAGATTGCCGACCGCGCCGACCGCACGACGCCTTCGGAGGCACGCCGGATGGAGAACGTCGCCGGGGAGTTTCGCGGCAAGGCGATAGACGAAGTGGTCGAGACCGAACGCGAGGTCGAGCGCGGGCGGACGCTGGCGCGCGTCTCGCAGGTCGTGGATTACATCTTCTACGTCATCTACGGGCTGCTCGCCATCCGGCTCATCCTCGCGCTGCTCGCGGCCCGCCGCAGCGCAGGCTTCACGCAGTTCATCTACAGCATCACAGACCCTTTCTACGCGCCGTTCCGTGGCATCGTGGCCGAGCCGACCGCCGAGGGCGGCTACCGTCTGGCGCTCTCGGTCGTCATCGCGCTCATCGTCTATGCGCTCGTCCACCTCGGCATCAACGGGCTGCTGCGCCTCTTCGCGCACCGCAAGACGGCGATCTGAATTTCCCTTATCGGAGTGAACGCGCTGTGAGTCAAAGAGAGAGCATCCGCGCGCCGCGCGGCGCGAGACTGAACTGCAAGGGCTGGCATCAGGAGGCGGCTTTGCGCTGCCTGATGAACAACCTCGACCCGGAGGTGGCCGAGCGGCCCGAAGACCTCGTCGTCTATGGCGGGCGCGGCAAGGCGGCGCGCGACTGGCGCTCGTTCGACGCGATTGTGCGCGAGCTGCAAGCGATAGAGAACGACGAGACGCTGCTCGTGCAATCGGGAAAGCCCGTCGCCGTCTTCCGCACGCACGACTACGCGCCGCGCGTGCTCATCGCCAACTCGAACCTCGTCGGCGCGTGGGCCAACTGGGAGCAGTTCCACGAACTCGAACGCAAAGGTCTGATGATGTACGGGCAGATGACCGCCGGTTCGTGGATTTACATCGGGACGCAAGGCATCGTGCAGGGCACGTTCGAGACCTTCGCCGCGATGGCCGACCGGCACTTCGGCGGGAGTTTGGAGGGCCGCTTCGTCGTCTCCGGCGGGCTGGGCGGGATGGGCGGCGCGCAACCTCTGGCCGCCGTGTTGAACGGCGCGGTCTTCCTCGGCATAGACGTTGACCGCGCGCGCATCGAGCGGAGAGTCCGCGAGCGTTACTGCGACCGCCTCGCGTTGGATTTGGACGAAGCCTTGCGCGTCTGCGAAGACGCTTTGGAGCAGAAGCGCGCGCTCTCGGTCGGCCTCGTCGGCAACTGCGCGGAGGTCTTGCCTGAACTCGTCCGGCGCGGCGTGCGCGTGGACGCCGTGACCGACCAGACGAGCGCGCACGACCCCTTGAACGGCTACGTGCCGGAAGGCTTGAGCTTGGAAGAGGCGGAAGAGCTTCGGCGCTCCGACCCGCGAGGGTACGTCGAGCGCTCGACGGCTTCGATGGCGCGGCACGTCTCGGCGATGCTCGATTTGCAGCGCGCGGGCGCGGTCGCCTTCGACTACGGCAACAACATCCGCAAGTTCGCCTTCGACGCGGGCTGCCAAGACGCCTTCGAGATTCCCGGCTTCGTCCCCGAATACATCCGCCCGCTCTTCTGCGAAGGCAAAGGGCCTTTCCGCTGGGTGGCGCTGTCGGGCGACCCGGAAGACATTCGCCGCACCGACGACCTCGCGCTCGAACTCTTCCCCGAAGACGCGACCTTGAATCGCTGGCTCCGGCTCGCGCGCGACCGCGTGCAGTTTCAAGGATTGCCCGCGCGCATCTGCTGGCTCGGCTACGGCGAGCGCGCCGAGATGGGCGAGGCCATCAACGAACTCGTCAGGCGCGGCGACCTCAAAGCGCCCGTCGCCATCGGGCGCGACCACCTCGACACGGGCTCCGTCGCCTCGCCCTTCCGCGAGACCGAGGCGATGCGCGACGGCTCGGATGCCGTGGCCGACTGGCCCATCCTCAACGCCCTCTTGAACACGGCGAGCGGAGCCTCTTGGGTCTCCTTCCACCACGGCGGCGGCGTCGGCATCGGCTACTCGCTCCACGCGGGCCAAGTCTCGGTCGCCGACGGGAGCGCGGAAGCCTCCCGCCGTCTCAACCGCGTCCTCACCAACGACCCCGGCCTCGGCGTCGCCCGCCATGTGGACGCGGGCTACGAGGAGGCCGCGGAGACGGCGCGCGTGAAGGGCGTTAACATTCCGCTGTTGCAAACCTGACGACGCCCCGACGCCGTGCTCTCTTTCGAGAGCCGAGAGAGCGCGCCGCCGTCGCTTAACTTGAGCTTATCGAGTTCGGGCCACTTCGCACGGAGAGATGACGGACGATTCCGCCGAAGAACAACCGACACAGGCCGCGACGCACCTCACGCCCGACCCGGTGTCCGCGACCGAGGCGGGCACGCGTCACGCGAGCGGCGGCTGGGCTCGCCGGGCCGCGCGCGCGATGACGGTGGACTTCGAGCCGCTAAGGACTTCGCGCGACTTCCGTTTGCTCTTCGTCGGCCAGTCAATCTCTTTCTTCGGCTCGATGATGAGCTTTGTGGTGCTGCCGTGGCAGGTCTATCAGCTCACGGAGTCTAACCTCGCCGTCGGGATGATGGGCGTCGTCGAGTTCGTGCCGATTCTTTTGATGGCGTTCGTCGGCGGCGCGCTCGCCGACTACGTTGACCGGCGGCGGATGGTCTTGATGACGGAGTTTCTGATGGCGGCGGGGACGGGGCTGCTCATCCTGAACTCGTCGCTCTCGCAGCCGCGCGTGTGGCTGCTCTACGTCTGCGGGGCGGCGTTCGCGGCGGTCGGCGGGTTGCAGCGCCCTTCGCTCGACGCTCTGGCCCCGCGTCTCGTGCCGCCGGAACAACTCCCGGCGGTCTCGGCGCTGAACTCTCTGCGCGCGAACGTCGGCATGGTCGGCGGCCCGGCGCTCGGCGGTCTTCTGGTCGTGTGGGTCGGCCCGGCGCTGACTTACACGGTTGATTTTTTGACGTTCTCCGCCTCGCTCGTCGCTCTGTGGATGATGCGGGCCGTGCCGCCGCCGCTCGAAGCCGACCGTCCGAGCGTGCGCTCCGTCGTCGAGGGCTTGCGCTACGCGCGCAGCCGCCCGGAGTTGATGGGCACGTATCTGATTGACATCAACGCGATGTTCTTCGGGATGCCGATGGCACTCTTCCCGGCCATCGGCGAAGGCTTCGGCGGCGCGGCGGTGGGGCTGCTCTACTCGGCCCCGGCGGTCGGGTCGCTTTTGGCGACGCTCACCTCCGGCTGGACGAAGCACGTCCACCGGCACGGCCTCGCCGTCGCCGTCGCCGCCGGGTGCTGGGGCGCGGCCATCGTCGGCTTCGGGCTGGCGAACCATCTGTGGGTCGCGCTCGCGTTCCTCGTGCTCGCAGGCGGGGCCGACATGGTGAGCGGGCTCTTCCGCTCGGTCATCTGGAACCAGACCATCCCCGACCACCTGCGAGGCCGCCTCGCCGGAATCGAGATGGTGAGCTACACGTCGGGGCCGCTGCTCGGCAACGCGGAGGCGGGCGTGGCCGCGCGGCTGTTCGGCGAGCGCGCGGCGGTCGTCTCCGGCGGAGTGCTCTGCGTCGTCGGGACGGCGCTGCTCGCGCTCGCCCTGCCCGCCTTCATCCGCTACGACGGGCGCGAAGGAATCCGGCGCAAGCAGGCGGAAGAGTCCGCGCGCCTCGCGGCGTTGGGCGAGGCGGGTTGAGCTTGGATGAAGGAACCGTTGATTGAAGTCAAAGAAGGCTGTGGAGGGTTGATGAATCGTCGAACGAGAGAAGTGATGGTTTTGGTCTGGCTACTGGCGGCGCTCGCCTTTGCGCCCGTGGCTGGGACGCAGAGACCCGCGCCCGCGCCGTCGCGCGTCGAGGCCGTGCCGTTCGAGAGTAAGCTCGTCGGCACGCCTCTGCCGTACAACGTCGTGCTGCC
>DASTQX010000133.1:0-6830 GCA_035761505.1 Pyrinomonadaceae bacterium | reverse complement strand
ACATTTCCGCGCGCCCCGGCATAATCTTTAGAGAGGCGTCAGCGAAGCGGGCGCGGGCGGCGTCGCGTGGCCCCGTTTGCGCCTCGCGCCCGCCGGGCGTCGGCGGCGGGGAAGTTTTCTGTTGACACCCGAACGGCGTCGGCTTAGCCTGTCGCTGCTTCAGGTCGTTCTCTTGTCGTCCGGCACGCCCGACCCTCTCGCGACGGGCAACGCCAGCCCGCCGCCGCGCGCTTCGGGCCGCGCTCGCCGCCACTCGCCGCCGGCTCAATTCCCGGACTCAATCCACCGAAGGAGACGCCACGATGCCCCCCCAGACGAAGGAATGGACGCTCATCTTCTATTTCGCGAGCGACAACCCGCTCGCCCCAAGCACCGTCTCGCAACTCAAGGCCATCAAGCAGGCCGGGTTCCACCCCGAAGCCAACGTCGTCGTGCAGTTCGATCCGCACACCGAGGGCACGCCGACGCACGTCTTCGACGTGAACCTCGTCGAGAAGCTCAAGGCGGGCGACAAAGCGAACGTCGGCTTTGCCTCCAACGACCCTTTCGTCAGAAAGCTGATGGACGACAAGCTCTGGCGAGGCCAGAAGGATCGCCACGGGAAGTTAATCAAAGAACGAATCGGTGAGACTCTGAAAGGGACTCTCGCGCCGGGGCGCAGCTACGCGCCGCCGGAGCCGCCGCCCGATAGGAACGAGCCCGCGCCCGGAGAGGGCGGCGAGCCCGAAGAACTCGGCCCGCGCAAGTCTCTGGAGAAGTTCCTCAAGTTCTGCTCCGACTACTACCCGGCCCGGCACTACGCGCTCTTCGTCATCGGCCACGGGCTGGTCGTCGGCAACGACGTGTTCCTCTACGACGAGCACGGCGACGAGCACTCGCTCTCGCTCATCGAACTCGGCGGAGTCTTGAGCACGTTCAAGCGTGACTTGGCGAAGCGGGGAGCCGAGTTCGAGCTGATCGGGTTCCACAGTTGCTCGGTCAGCTCGCTCGAAGTGGCCTACGAGCTGCAAGGCACGGCCAACTACATGCTCGCGTCGCAAGGCCCGGCCTTCGTCGGCAGTTGGCCCTACCGGCAGATACTGATCCGCGTCTTCAACGACCTCGAAAACTTGCGTAAGACCGGGAAGAAGATAGATGTCAAAGAGATGCTCGGCAAGATTTTCTCCTACTGCGTGCACAACAGCGCGGACTTCATGCTGGCCGGGTACTCCTTCGACCTCTGCCTCTGCAACCTCAAAAAGGTGCCGGAGCTTCAGGAGTCGCTCCGAGAGCTTTCGGGCGCGCTCGTCGAAGGGCTCTCCAACGCGCTCGTCAGGGACTTCATCCTTCTCGCGCACTGGAAGGCGCAGAGCTTCTGGCAGGAGAGCTACACCGACCTCTACGACTTCTGCCTCTGCCTCTCGAACCGTTGCGAAGAGTACGAGCTTGAGGGCGGCCCGCCGCTCGGCGTGATGAAGACCGTCCGCGAGGCGTGCGTCGAGGTGATGAAGCGGCTCGTCAAGGAGAGGCCGCCGTCGCCGGACAACCCGCGGCCCGGAGACGACAATTTCATCATCCGCGCCGAGTTCGCCGGCCCCGCATACCAGTACGCGCACGGGCAATCAATCTTCTTCCCGTGGGCCGAGCCGACCTCCGACAGCCCCGTCATGGCGAGCTACCGCCGCTACAAATTCAACGAGACCACCTGGCACACCTTCCTCGAAAGGTATTTCGTCGAGACGCTGCGCCAGACGCGCCAGAACGAGCGCGAGCCCGAAGCCTTGCGCCCGCGCGTGGCGGACGTGCGGCAGCCGGGCGCGGATGACGAACTGCTGGAAGACATGGCGAGCCTCGTCTATCACCGGGAGGGCGCGTCGAGCACGGGCAACACGCTCAGCGACCCGCCGCCGCCGAGGGGCAAAGTCAACCCGCGCGACCTGACGGGCGAAGACTGTTCCTGCACGCCCATCAAGAACTACCCGCGCGACCTGCGCCCGCGCGAGGACAGGGCGCGGCAGGCCGACGCGAAAACGGCTCCCGTCAGCGAGACTTTCTCCTCCTGACATTCCGCCGACGAGTAGAGGGCTTCCGGGTCAACGAGCCACATGAAAGTATTGCGCATCCTTCTCCTTCTCTTCGCGTCCGCGGCCTTCCTGCTGTGCCCCGCCGCGCGGGCGAGGGGGGAGGACGCGGACGCCGCCGCGCGGGAGGCCGCCGCGCTGCTTGAGCTGAGCCAGCAGCAGAACCAGCGCAACCACACCCTCGCGCTCGAAACCGCGCGCCGGGCGCTCGCGCTCTGGCAGGCTTCGGGCAACGCCGTCGGCGTCGCGCGCGCCCACGCGCAGGTCGCGCGCTGCCACTTCGCCCGGAGCGATTTGGCCGAGGCCGCCGAGAGCTACGAGCAGGCGCTCCGCATCTGGCGCGAGCTTGACGACCCGCGCGAGCAGGCCGACATCCTCATCATGCTCGGCTTCATGGAGTCGCGCAGAGGCGAGTGGTCGAGCGCCATCTCTCACCTCACGCGCGCCGAAGGACTGATCGGCGAGCAGGGCGACCCGTACCATCTGGGACAGATTGCGAGCGGGCTGGCCGACGTTTTCAACGAGACGGGGCTGCCGGACAAGGGGCTCACGCAGTACCGCCGCGCGCGCGAGTTCTACCGCCGGACACCGGAGAGCTTCGACGACGCGATCACCGCTTGGGCGCTCGGCAGCACGCACTACCTTCTAGGGGAGTACCCGGAAGCCCTCGCGCAACTCCGCGAAGCCCTCGAAGGGCTCGGCCCCGACAACATCAACGCGGGACTCTGTTACGAATACCTCGGCAAGGTCTATGGCGCGACGGGCGAGCACGAAGAAGCTCTCCGTCATCTGCAATCCGCGCTCGAAATCTACGAGCGGGCCGGGAACCCGAAGGAGTCGGCGCAGGTGCGCGGGCTTCTGGGGCAGGTCTATCAGCGGCAGGGACAGGCGGAGCGCGCGCGGCAGAGCTTCAGACAGGCGCTCGAAACTTTCGACCGAATCTCCGACCGCGTCAATCAGGCCGCCGTCCTCTACGCGCTGGGCCGTCTGGAACTTTCCGCGGGCGACTACCGCGCGGCGGAAGATTACCTGCGTCAGTCCATCGAGGCGACCGAGAATCTGCGCGCCGCGCCCGCGAGCAGCGACCTCTCGGCGGCCTTCTCCGCCACGGTGCACGAGCGTTACGAGAGCTACGTCGAATGTCTCATGCGCCGCCAAGAGGCGGAACCAGAACGCGGCTTCGCCGCCCGCGCCTTCGAGACGAGCGAGCTTGGGCGCGCGCGCTCTCTCGCCGAGCTTTTGCGCGCGACCGAGACGAGCCTCTTGCCCGGCCTCGACCCGCAAGTCGCGGCGCGCGAGAAGTCGCTCCGTCAGGCGCTCCGCGTCAAAGCGAACTACAAGGTGAGCCTCCTGAGCGGCGACTACGAGAGGCAAGACCTCGAAGCCCTCGACGCGGAACTGGCGCGGCTCGAAGATGAATACCGGCGGGTCAACGAGAGCATCCGCGCCAGTCACCCGTCCTCCGAGCAACTGGCGCGGCCCGTCGCCTGGGACTTGCGGCGGATTCAGGATGAGGTTGTCGCCGACGACCAGACGCTGCTTCTCGAATACAGCCTCGGCGAAGAGATGAGCTACGTCTGGGCCGTCACCCGCGACCGCCTCACGTTCCGCGAGTTGCCCGCGCGCGCGTCCGTCAACGCGGCGGCGCGCAAAGTTTATGAAGCGTTGGTGAGCCCGCCCGGCGCGCAGACCGAGGGCGAGTTGAACGAAGCCGCCCAAGAATTGAGCCGGATCATCTTGTCGCCCGTCGCCGACGAGTTGAAGAGCAAGCGGCGCGTCGTCGTCGTCGCCGACGGCGCGCTCAACTACATCCCCTTTCAACTCCTGCCGTCGCCCGCCGCGAACGGCGAGCCGCTCGTCTCGAACTCCGAAATCGTCAACGCCCCTTCGGCCTCCGTCCTCGGACAGTTGCGGCAGGAGACGGCGCGGCGTCGAGCGCCTTCCAAAACCTTAGCGGCCTTCGGCGACCCGGTCTTCGCCAACGATCACGCGCACAGCGAAGGCGAAAGCGAAGGAGTTCAAACCGCCTCGGCGCGGACGCCGCCGGATGAGCAACGGCGACGAGCCCTGCGCGACATCGAGCTCAGCCGCGACGCCTTCGACCCCGCGCGCGTCGGGCGTCTGTTTTACGCCGGGCGCGAGTTAGCCAACCTGCGCGAAGTGGCGAGCGCGGGCGAGTCTTTCGTGGCGGCGGGCCACGACGCGACGCGCGAGCGCCTTTTGCGCGGCACAGACCTCGAAGGCTTCGCCATCCTCCACTTCGCCACGCACGGCTTCCTCGACCCCGCGCAGCCCGAAAAGTCCGGCCTCCTGCTCTCGACCATAGACCGCGAGGGCCGACCGCTCGAAGGCTTCGTCGAGCTGCAAGACATCTACCACCTGCGCGCGCCGGTTGATTTGGTTGTCCTGAGCGCGTGCCGCACGGCGCTCGGCAAAGAGGTGCGCGGCGAAGGGCTCATCGGCCTCACGCGCGGCTTCATGTACGCGGGCGCGTCGAGCGTCGTGGCGAGTCTGTGGAAGGTGGACGACGAGGCGACCGCCGAGTTGATGAAACGCTTCTACGCTAACGTCCTCAGGCGCGAGATGACGCCCGCCGCCGCGCTCCGCGACGCGCAGAACAGCATCCGCCGGGAGCCGCAGTGGCGCGCGCCCTACTACTGGGCGGCCTTCACCTTGCAGGGCGAGTACCGGCGCTCAATCGGCCCCGCCCCGCCGGGCGTCATCTCGATTTACTGGAAGTCGTTCGCGGCGGGCGGTGCTCTTCTGGCGGCGTGCCTCGGCGCGGCGTGGCTCTATCGAAGCCGCCGCAGCCGCCGCGCATCGCGCGTCTGAGGAGGCGGCCCTTCGACGTTGAAGAGAGAGCGGCTTATTCGACGTTGAAGAGATAGTTGCCTGAGACTCTTCGCTCCGCGCCGTCGGCCACGGTCTCGAAGAGCTTGAGCGCGTACCGCCCTCGCCTGAGCCGCGACGCGGGGATCGTCACCGAGACTGTCTGCGCGTCCTGCCTCTCCGCCTCGAAACGCTCGCCCACGCCGCCTTCATCCTCCAACTCGACGCGGAAGCGCGAAGACTGAGACGGGCCGGGCAGCGTCAACAGAATCCGCAGCGCGTCGGCGTCGGGCGTGAGTTTGACCGGAGTCGCCGGGCCGCCTTCGCCGCGCGTGACGGCGGCGGGCGAGAGGTTAATCGTGACGAAAGTCTGCGGCGACGGCGCGCGCGCGAGCCACACCGCGCCCGCTATCAAGACCAACGTCGTGAAGGCCACGCCCGCGCGCAACGCGCGGCCATGTCCCGTCAGGAAGGCGAGGACACGCCCGCCCGGAGTCGGCGCGTTAATCAACTCGGCGGCGGTCAAACGCGTCCGAGTCTCGGAGACTTCGGCGCGCGCGTCCTTTGAATTTTCGGCAACGTACCTGCCCAGAGACTTCGCAAAGCTGAGCTTCCGGCGGCGCTCCGGCGTCGAGAGGAAGTGTCCCTCGAAGTCGCGGCGCTCGTCCGCCGAAAGCTCTTCGTTGAGATATTGGTCGGTCAGCTCCTCTTCGACGAAGAGCAATTCCTCGTAGAAATCCTCGTCGGCCAGCAAGCGCCGCTCGATGCCCTGCCGCGCCTCTTCGTCCAGACCTCCGAGCAGGAATCGCCTTATTTCGTTGTCATCGCCCGCTTTTGTCGCCATTCGTGTAAATCAACTTCGCGCGGCGCGTCCCTTCTCCGCGCCACGGCCCTTCTACAAGTGTATGCGAAAAAGGCGCGGCGCGTTTCACGCCGGGAGCTTCTGCGCAAGGCAGGCTTCGACGCACCGTTGGAGCGTCAGGCGGATGCGGTGGGCGCGGATGCGCAACGCGTTCGGCGCGATGCCGAGCCGCGCGGCCAACTCCTTCCGGTGGTCAATCTTCGCCCGCCTGTCGTTCTGGTAATACTCGATGACCAGCACGCGGCTCTCCGGCGGGAGTTGCCCGACGCAGCTTTCAAGGCACTCGTACTCCGCCTCGTCCTCGTCCGTTTCCGATGCCGTCGGCGGAGGCGGCGGCGGCACGAAGGCGGGCGCGGGGCGCTTCCTCAAAGATTCCAGAAAGACCTTCTGCGCGACGCCGTAGAAGTAGAGCGAGGGGTCGCCGTCGTAATCCTTCGACAACTCCTGCGCCTTGAGCGTGACGCGGTTGATGGTCTCGTCCGCCAACTCGTCGGCGTCCGCGCGACCGCGGCAGGTGAAAATCTTGATGAGCCGCCGCCGTATCTGCTCGTACTTCATCCCGGCCTGCTCCCTGTCCGCGTCGAGCCACGCCAGCAGAGAGTCGAAGGCCGCCTGCGTGAGATTGCTCTGTCCCTTCATCGTCGGTTCCCGTCGGGGCTTGAGAAAGTGGAGCCGAATGCGCCGCCATTCTAGCACCACCCGCCGCGCGCACATCTCCGCCGTGAAATGTTTTCCCGAAGAAACTCATATGACATTAGAGAGGCCGCGAGAGTCCGCGAAAGACTTTGCGCCCGCGCACGACGCCCCGGCGCGACCGGACGGTAGAGCCTTCACGCGAAGAAGAAGCCGGACGCTCTCCCGCCGCCCTTGAAAATTTAATTCTGTCCTCGCCCCCTCACGAGCCGTCCCGAAGCCCCCGCGCGCCCCGCCCCAATACCCGCGCGCCACGGACGGCGGAGCCCCGCTCCCAACAACGACTCATCCCTGAGTCGCGGTGGCTCCAAACAACAACGTGCCCGCTCGTGCCCCCCACAAAACCGGCGCGACCGAACACGCGCAAAAGAGTCTCGGCGGCCAAC
>DASTQX010000132.1:0-3677 GCA_035761505.1 Pyrinomonadaceae bacterium | reverse complement strand
ACGGAGAAGGAGGGCGAGCGTTACCCCATCGCCTTCTATCACCTCGGTCGCTACTACGAGCATCTCGGTCGTCTGGAACAGGCGGGCGCGGCCTTCGAGCGCGCCGTCGCGCTGCTCGGACAAGAGAGCCCGCAATTCCTGCTCGACGTGAGCCGCGTCCGCGAGAAGGAAGGGAAGTGGGCCGAATCGCTCTCGGCCACCGAAGCCTACGTCCGCGCCGCCGAGCGTCTGGGGGCCGTCCCCGAATGGGCGCGCGAGCGCATGGAACGCCTCCGGCAGAAGGCTTCGACGGGCGCGCAGAAGTGAGACGGAAGGATTAAGCGGAAGTCA
The DNA here is from genome assembly GCA_035761505.1 of Pyrinomonadaceae bacterium. GTDB lineage: Bacteria > Acidobacteriota > Blastocatellia > Pyrinomonadales > Pyrinomonadaceae > JAIVJM01. The sequence continues at coordinate 3,347 of DASTQX010000132.1, read as the reverse complement.
GGCCGGGTAGTTTTCAAAAGTTAAGAGGCGCGCGCTTACTCAATCGCGCGCCTCTTAACTTTTATGATGGCTCACGGCGCGAACTTTTCAGGCGTCCGGCTCGCCTTCCGGCGGGGCTTCGTCTTCCCCGGCGTGACGCTGCGGCCTCATGTGCGGGAAGAGAATCACGTCGCGGATGGAGCGGCGGTTGGTCAGCAGCATCGTCAGGCGGTCAATGCCGATGCCTATCCCTGCGGCGGGCGGCATCCCGTAGGAGAGCGCCTTCACGTAATCTTCATCCATCTGCATCGCTTCATCATCGCCCCGCTCCCGCTGCCGCGTCTGCTCCTCGAAACGCTGGTACTGCTCCACCGGGTCGTTCAACTCCGAGAACCCGTTCGCACACTCCATCCCCGCAATGTACAACTCGAACCGCTCCGCAATCGTCGGGTCGTCGGGCGAGGCTTTCGAGAGCGGTGATATGGGTTTGGGGAAATCAATGATGAATGTTGGCTGAATCAACTTTGATTCAGCCAACATTTCAAACATCTCCACAATCTGACGTGCGGTTCCCTCAGCCGTAATACTTTCTTCTTTTTCTAACCGTGAGGCACGCTTTTGTGACTGATCCCAAAGCTCATCTTTCCTTCCCTCTTCATACCACTGTATCGCAGTATTGAAATCATAGCTTTCCAAAAAGTCTTCCTCTGTTTTAAAGAGAGAATAATATGACTGTCCTGAAAATTTGTTTTGGCGATAGTCTTCTATTGCACTCTCTCTATGGGATTCAACAAGCTTATCCCTGCCTTCATTTAATTTAAGGAGAAACCAGTGGGCGCGTTCAACTTGCGTGGGATTGTCAAAAGTAGAAGCGCTAATCTCATCCGCGCCCAGATTCCTAACACGCTTGGGCCAATGCCTTGCGATGGCTTCCTTCATCGTCAGCCGCTCAAATTTACTAAAGTCAATTACTTCATTTTCAAATCGGACTTGTAAACTACCATTAATAGTCTGAATCGTCTTCTTTAGTAGCTCCTCGCAGAAGTCCATCATGCCGTCGGCGTCCATGTAGGCGCAGTAGAATTCGAGCATGGTGAATTCGGGGTTGTGGCGGGTGGAGATGCCTTCGTTGCGGAAGTTGCGGTTGAGTTCATAGACGCGCTCGAAGCCGCCGACGACGAGGCGCTTGAGGTAGAGTTCGGGCGCGATGCGGAGATATAAATCAATGTCGAGCGCGTTGTGGTGCGTGCGGAAGGGGCGGGCCGCCGCGCCGGAGGCGATGGGCGAGAGCATGGGGGTCTCGACTTCGATGTAGCCGTGGTCGTCGAGGTGGCGGCGCATCTGCGTGATGAGCTTCGAGCGACGCTCGAAGACTTCGCGCGTCGTCAGCTCGCGCGCCGTGGCTTCCGCGCCTTCCGTTTGTTCGTCGTCCTTCTCGATTTTCAGGCTCGAAGCGATGAGGTCGGCGTAGCGGCGGCGCTGGCGTATCTCCGGGTCGCTGATGCCGTGGAGCTTGTCGGGCATCGGGAGCAGTGCCTTCGAGAGGAACTGAATTTTTTCGACGTGGATGGAAAGCTCGCCCGTCTTCGTGATGAAGAGGAAGCCTTCGACGCCGACGAAGTCGCCGTGGTCGAGGAGTTGGAAGAGCGCCCAGCCGCTTTCCTGCTCTTCGACGGGCTGGCCGGAGTCGTTGCTCAGGGCCACGGCGTCCTGCTTGCGGACGTAGATTTGGAGGCGCTCTCTGCCGTCCGAGAGGTGGACGAAGGCGGCCTTGCCCATGACGCGCGGCGGCGTGGCGATGCGCCCGGAGACGCGCACCGTGCCCGGCTCTTTCAACTTCGCGTTGGCCTCTTCGAGCTGTTCGGGCGAAGGGCGCGCGCCCGCTTCGGTCTGCGGCGCGTGGCCTTTGAACGCGCGGACGATGGCGGTGATCGTGTCTTCGCCTTCCGCGCTCCCGGCGACGTTCGTGCGGCGAAACTTGTTGGGGTAGGGGTTGCCGACGAGTTCGCCGATACTGTCGAGGTGCTCGCGGCGCGCGCGCGTCTGGTCGTTCTCTTCGATAAACGGTGTCGTCATAAGGGGTAAATAGTAAATGGTGAATGGTAAATGGTAAATCGCCGGAGCGGGTGTTTTGTCTATTTACCACCGACCATTTACTATTTACCACCAACCATGCGCGAAAAAGTCATCCTGACGAGGGACGAGCTGCGGCGCGTGCGCGAGCGCCTGCGCGGTGAAGGGCGGCGGCTGGTCTTCACCAACGGTTGCTTCGACCTGCTGCACGTCGGGCACGTCAGATACCTCGGAGAGGCGCGTGCGCTCGGCGACGCGCTGCTCGTGGCGATTAACAGCGACCGCTCGGTGCGCGCGCTCAAAGGCGCGGGACGCCCTCTGGTGAGCGAGGCGGAGCGGGCCGAGGTGCTGGCGGCGCTCGCCGCCGTGGACTTCGTGACGGTCTTCGACGAAGAGTCGCCGCGCGCGCTCATCGCGGACTTGTTGCCGGACGTGCTCGTCAAAGGCGGCGACTATTCAACGGACGAGATTCATGGGCGCGAGGAGGTCGAGGCGGCGGGCGGCCAAGTCCTCTCGCTCCCCTTCGTCGAGGGCGCTTCGACCACGAACATTATTCAGAGGATAAAAGAAGTGACGCGTGACGCGTGACGAGTTAAAGGCGAGAACTTCTTGCTCGTCACTCGTCACGGCTTTTAAAAAGTTATGAGTAGTCCAGTGGAATCAGTGCCGGTGTTGCAGAGCGTCTTGCGGCGCGTGACGGAGGGCGAGGAGTTCGGGCGTCTGGCGTCGGCGGTCGCGGGGGGCGCGCGCGTCGTGTCGGTGGCGGGGCTGACTTCGGGCGCGGCGCGGGCGCTGGCGCTGGCGGCCTTGCGGCGCGAGACGGGACGGCGCTTCGCCGTCGTCTTACAGACGAACCGGGACATGGAGGCTTGGGAGCGCGACCTCCGTTTTTGGAGCGGCGCGCTGCGGAGCGGCGGCGTCGAAGAGAGCGGGGGAGAGGACGTGCTCACGCTACCCGCGTCGGAGAGCGACCCTTACGCGGGCGCTTCGCCGCACGCGGAGACGCTGGAACGACGCGCGCTCGCGCTCTGGCATCTCGCGCAGGGGCGCGCCGCTTTCACCTTGCTCTCGGCGCGCGCGCTGGTGCGGCGGACGGTCTCTCCGGCGCGGCTGCTTCAGGCGGGCGCGCGGCTCAAACGTGACGAGGACTTCGCGCCGGAAGACTTGCTTGAGCTGCTGCTGGCTTCGGGTTACGTGCGCGAAGACCCGGTGGGCGCGGTGGGCGAGTTCTCGATGAGAGGCGGCATCCTCGACGTGTGGTCGCCGGGCGAGGACACGCCCGTCCGCATCGAGTT
>DASTQX010000131.1:0-8950 GCA_035761505.1 Pyrinomonadaceae bacterium | reverse complement strand
GGCGCTTCCCAGGGGTCAACGCCACCCTCCCACTTGCGCACGTGGCCGCGCGGCGACGAAGGGCCGTTGTAGCCGATCTCGTTCCAGGCGAGCGGGTGCGCGTAATAGATTTTCACTATCGTGATGGAGAGCACGGCGCGGAAGAAACGCGCGGCGGGGAGTTGTTTCCACGTCGCGCCGGGCGGGCCGCCGCGCTCGACGTGCCTGAGCACAACGTCTTGCGAGAAGGGGTCAAGCCCGACAAACGTCTTGCCGTCGAAGAGCGTGCGCGCCGCCTCGTCAATCCCGGCGAGCCCTAATCGCCACGCCTCGCGCTGCGGCGGCAGTTCCTCGTAGCGATAGCCGTCGCCCTTGTCCTCGTAGAGCTTTTCGTCAATCCGAGGGACGATTGGTATCTTCTCCGCCTCGCCCCGGTCGGGCTGCGGGACGATGCGCTCGGCGATGGCCGCGAGCGTCAGCGCTTCATGTTCGTTGAAGAAACGGAGCGGCGGTATCTCTTCCAGCCGTCGGCGCACGACCTCGCGGGTCTGGTCGTCCCAGTCGGGCGAAGCCCACTTGTCGAGGACGTTATAGCCCGGATGGCGCGTGCGGAATTTCTCTTCTTCCATCGTTAACACTCCCGCCGGTCGAGCTATGCTCCGAGCCAGCCGCCTGTGAACCCCGCGCGGCGCAGGCCCGTGACGATGTAAGGGCACTGCCTCATCATCCGCCAGAGAAACCCTGAGCGGTAGTTTTCGATCATCAGAATAATCGGCCCCTGATCAAGTCCGTAATAACCTTTCGAGTGCCAGCCGCGCTTGTTCCGGGAGCCGTCCGTAAAGGTCGGGTTGAAGCTGCACTTGAAGCCGTACTTGCTCATCATGTTCGGATAGGCTTTGTCCATGTACCGGATAGTCGGCAGCACGATCTCCGGCGCGAACGGTAGCGAGGCGACCGCCGCCCACGGGGCGATAGTGCCGTCGTCCGGGCCGTGAGGGATGCCCCGCGCCCTGTAGTCGTAGAAGCGGCGCAGGCGTCCATCTATCTTGCGCGTCGCGGGGCCGGGGCCGTCGCTCGCCGTAATGCCCCAACAGCTCTCGTTATAGCCTTTGAACTTTTTCGGATTGCGGATTGCGTACTGCTGCTGCACGTAGGTCGCGCGGCGGCTGTTCTCGAAGTAGTCAATGCCGCGCGCGCGCATGTACTCGTCCTGTATGGCGCGGAAATCTATCCAGACGTGCGAGAGCTGGTGGATGAAGAGCGGCCCGGCGTGGAGGAACTCGTGGCCGTAGAGCTTCCGCCAGCGATAAGTCTTTGTCCAAGCCTCGTAGCTCTTCGCGGGCAGCGGGTGCGTCGGCGAGCCGAGGCCGAGCACGTAAAGCAGCAGCGCCTCGCTGTAGCCTTCCCAACGGTGCTTGAGGAAGCCGCGCTCCGGCGTCCACCCGTGCGCGACCGTGAGGCCGCCGTTCCGCGCCCAACGCCAGTCGGCGCGGCGGTAGAGCGCGTCGGCCAGCGTGCGTATCTCGCGCTCACTTGCCGTCTCACGACGAAAGTACGCGGCGGAAGCCAACGCCCCGGAGAGCAGGAAGGTCGTGTCAATCGTCGACAGTTCAGACTTCCAAGCGCGTCGCCCGGCCTCCATGTCAAGGAAGTGGTAGAAGAATCCTTTGTGGCCCGTCGCGTCCGGCTCTTCTCCCTGCGGGCTGTTCCAGAAAAACCGGAGCGTCGTGAGCGTCCGCTTGACGGCATCGGAGCGTGAAAAATACCCTCGCTCCGCGCCGACCGTGTAAGCCGCGAGCGCGAGTCCGACGGCGGCGATGCTACAGTGCGCGCCCGTCCGCGTGTTGTCCGGCACCAGCCCGTTTTGTGGATTTGTCTCTTTGAGGAAATAACCGAACGTGTCGCGCTGGAGCTTGTCCAAAGCCCCTTCGCTCGCCCCCGCATAACTCATGCGCGCGCACCTCCGTCCGCTCCCTCCGGCGCAAACTCCACCGTGACGGCGGCCACGGCATGCGGCGGCAGAGAGATGTCGAGATAGAGGCTTTCGTTCACATACTCGCACGAGAGCGGTTCCTTCCACACCCGCGACGCCTCCTGCAAGTGTTCCACCTCCGCCGCGCTCAGGTACTCAGGCTCGCCCATCTCGCGCCACGTCCGCTTCGCGTTGGCGTGGGAGTCGTCAATCCGCTCCGCGTAGGCGTAGCACCCTCGCGGCGCATTACTCAACTTGACCTGCACCTGCTCGGTCTTGACGGGGTGGCGCGGGAGCTGATGGTTGGTGAGCAGGACGGTCAGCGAGTGTCCTTTGCGGACGACCCATGCATCTACGGTTTCGTGCGAGCCGTCAACGACGAGCAGTTCGGTGCCGAGGCGGTGCAACAGCTCGAAGGCTCGGTACAACGGTTTCGGGATGCCGTGCAGGTTGAGCAGGCCGAAGCCGCCGTGGAAAGGCACGGACGGGAAGTAGTTCTCCTCGAAGATGTCCGAGAACGTCCAGAAGCTGTAACCCTCGACCAGCCTGTTGGCCTCCATCACGGTCTTCGTGACGAACGCGGCGGCGTAAGGCTCGTCGTGCAGAGGGTCGCGCGGGTTCGACGAGGTGTTCCATTCAGTGTAATAGACCGGCTTGCCGCGCGCGCGCCTGAACGTGTCCTGTGCCTGCTCGCGCAGGACGCTCCGCCTGCTCGCGGCCAACTGCGTTTCCGTGTCATCGCCCTCATCGCCGAACGCGTCGGTCGGGTAATGATGCGTCGAGACGAAGTCGGCGGGCAGATTATTTCTTTCGCAGAAGTCGAGGAACTCTTCGACCCACTCGTTCGCGGCGGTCGCGGGGCCGCCGACCCGGAGCCGCTCGTCTATTCCTTTCAACGCTTCCGCCGTGTACCGATAAAGCTTCAAGTAATCTTTCTGCGTGCCCGTCCAGAACTCTTTCAGGTTCGGCTCGTTCCACACCTCGAAGAACCACTCGCGCACTTCCGCCGCGCCGTAGCGTTCGGCCCAGTGTGAGACTAATTTACTGATGAGCGTCGCCCATTGTTTATAGTCCTTCGGCGGCGTGACGTTCGCCGCGTAGTTGAAGACCGTCGCGCCGCCCGAAGCGAGCGCCTTCGGCATGAAGCTCAACTCGACGAAAGGCTTCATGCCGATTGACAGGAGAAAATCGAAGATTTGGTCGGCGTTGAAGAACGAGTAGAGGGGCTTTTCCTGATGACGGATGAGCGTGCCCACGTCGTCCGACAGCAGGCCGTGGAAGCGCACGTAGCGGAAGCCGAGTTCGTCTCGGCAGCGCTTAAGCTGCGCCCGCCAGTCGGCGCGCAGGGCCACGGGCGCGTGGTCGCTCCCGACCGTGTGCTCCCAGAAATGCTTGAGCGGGGTCGCCGCCTCAGACAGGTTGCAGGTAAATTCCGGCACGTTCTGGCACCTCTTTCAACACGCCCATTTCGACGGAGCCGACACTCCTCTAAAGCGCGCCGCACCGCATCCGCCGTGAGTTAGTAGAGTCCAACTCCTCCTGCTTGATTCCGAGACTCATTCATAAGAGGTAGATCGCTATCAGCCCGACGGCGGCAAATCCCGCGAAGAGAGCGGGCGCGAAGGCGGGCGGGCCTTCCAGCAGGTTGAAGAGAGCCACGTACAGCCCGCCCATCTGCCGACCGAGGCCGCGCAGGTGCATCCCCAAACCGACGAAGCCGGTGAGGAACGTCAACCATAACAAGACCGCGAGCGCGAGCGACGGCGCGCGCCCCGGCGCGAAAGCCATCCACAGGCTGGCAAGAACGGCGAGCAGCGGCGCGGCGAGCGGCGCATACATCGCCGGATTATTGAACGCCCCGCGGTAGTGCAAGATTCCGGCTTGCAGGATGGCTCCGACGAGCGCGATTGCGACCAAGACAAATAGCGCCGCGCGCACGTCTATTCCGCCGAAGTTCGCCGGGCCTGTCAGTCCTCTGGCCGCAATCAGCGCGAGCGCGCCCGCCGCCGCGAGGCCGAGCGGCGCGAGTTGCGGAGCGCCGTACATCAGGTGATGCAGCAGCCACTTGTAGCCGCCCGGCTTCTGCTTGATTCCGTAGTAATGATGAAACGCGAAGCCGACCGCGCCGCTCGCCACCGCCGCCCAGCCCGTGACGCGCAACGCCGTATTCACCCACGCCGCGCCCGGCGCGACGACCGCCGCCAACGCGGAGGCGACGAGCAGCCCGCCGCTCACGAACGGCGCGTACTGCGCGCGGAGAGCGAAGCCGGAACGGTAATGACCGGCGAGGGCGTCGGCCATGAGCAGCATTGTCAATGCCGCCGTCAACAGCGCAAGCCACTGGAACGGGTACAGGCCGACGAAGGGTGTCCCCGTCATGCCGCGCCCCCGCGATTCTCAGCCGGAGGCGCTGCCGCCGAAGTCGGACGCGGCGACGAAGAAGTTAACGACGGCGGCGCGGAGTTCGCACTCTCGTCGGGCAACACGCGATACGCCTGCTCGACTTCGACTCCGTAACGATAGACAAGTTCACCCCCCAGATACCCTTGCACCGTCATCACCAGCGAGCCCGCGCCCATCGCCGCCAGATACCACCAGGAGACTCCCGCGCCCGCCTGCCACAGCGACAGACGCCACAACGTCAACGCCACGAGCAGCCCGTAGAAGATGAGACCGAGCGCCATGTGCGCGCGCAGGAACGAGCGCGCCTCGCCCTCTTCGACCGGAGCCCGCGTGGCCGAAGTGAGCCCCGTCGAGATCGTCAACAGCGACAACAGGGCCGACCCGACGAGCGTCCATCCCCCGGCGGCTGTGAGCGACGCGCGACCCGTGAAGAAGCCGAGCGCGTCGAAGGCGAGCGAGGAGGCCGTCAGCGCGATGGTGAAGTGGACGAAGATCGGGTGCATCGGCGCGCCCATCTTGAAGAGTCCCGCCGCCCCCTTGAGACTCGTCACCGTGCCGCCGCGCTCCGTCGGCCTAACCGCTGATGACATCCGCCTGCTCCCCCTCGACGAGCGGCAGGATGCGCCCGCCGTGCCGCAGCACCGCGACCTCCGCCCCGCGTCCCTGTCGCTCGAAAGCCATCCCCAACGCTTCCTCCGCCGTTCCCGCGTAACGAAAACCAAGTCGCTCTGTTTCCTCGCGCGTGATGCCCGGCGAGACCAGAACACAGTCCGCGCGGTCAACGATTTGAGCGATGTCCGCGAGGATGGCCGCGCCGACCACGTCGGCGATTGCGCCCGCCTCGACCATCCTCACTATCTCAACGTAGGGCCGGTAGCCGATCTCAAGCAGGTTCGGGTGATTGTCGGCGACGCCTTCCGGGTTCGGCGCGATGACGACGAGCGTGCCCCCGTCGCGCACCGCCATCGCACCGGAGTAGAACCCTTTTGCGGATTGCCAGAAGTCGCGGTCAGCCGGGTGCGAGTCAATGAGCACGATTCCAGCGCGACGCGGCAGAAGCGCGGCGTTAATCTCGCGCGAGAGCTTACAGCCCGCCCGGTGTGCTTCGACCGTGTCGCCGACGAAGCAGCCGACTATTCTTTTGTCGGCGTCGGTGACGACGTTGGCGATGTAGTTGAGACCGACCAGTCGCGCGGCCTCCTCCGTCCGCCGTCGCGTCGGGTTGTCGGCGACGCCCATCACGGCCTCGGACGTGCGCCCGGAAGCCTCCCACTGATTACGCTCCTGCATCTCGCGCCCCGACACGCCGGGGAAAGCGATCTTCGCGCCTCCCGAAAAACCTTTGACGCGGTGCGGCACAATCGAGCCGAGGCCGATCACAAAATCAGCTTCCGAAAGCAAGCGATTCGCCGTCACGCGCGTGCCGTCGCGCGTGCGTCCGAACTCGTGCAGGTTCGGCTCGTCAAGCCAGTTATGTTGGTGCGTCTCAAAGCTCCCGTAGAACTCGCCGAGCTTTTGCCTTAACTCACCTTCGCTCATCCTGCGGTGAGTGCCTTGCGCCGTCAGCAGACGAATCTGCTTGTCCGAAACTCCCGCCGCCCACAACTCCCCCGTCACGTGCTTGAGCAGGCGCGTGACGGGGGTGCCGCGCGTCGCGTCGTCGACGAGGACGAGCACTTGGTCGGTCGGTTTCACCGCGTCGCGCAGGTGCGGTGCCCCGTAGGGTTCGGCGAAGCCGCCCGCGACTACCTCTTCTTCCCTTACCTGCCCCACGGAGCGCGGCGCGTAGACGCCCGACAGGTTCTCGTCCGGCACCTCGACCGCCGCGATACGCTCGTACCCGGGATATGGGAAGTCAACAATCAAGGCGCGACCTTTCGGAGCTGAAACCGAGAGCCCTCATTTACTCCGCCAGATCAATCAGCGCGAGGCCGACCTCTGCGTTCATCTTCCGGCGCAACGGTACGGGCGACTCGACGAGAATGACTTCCAGCGTAGGCCGCACGTGCGCTTCCAAGAGGTGGCCGCCGTGCGCCGTGCCGTCCAACTTGCCGACGACCACGTGGACATGCACCTTCGGCTCGCCGCTCTCTTCCAGAGTGATGTTGCCGACCAGAGACATCACCTCGACCTGCTCGTTGATTGGAATCTTCTTATAGTCCTTGCGCTCCAACTCGAAGAAGCCGAGCGTCACGCGCTCGCACGCGCCGAGCCCCGTCAGGCGGCACGCCGCGAGCTTGTGCTCCTTCGCAAAGGCGAGCAGCCCCGCGACTACTTCGTCGCCCGTGTCGAAGACAATCACAAACGTCTTCTCGTCGCCCTCGTGAAGTAACTTTGATTTCACAGGAGACCTCTCAAGGTAAGCCCATGTCAGAACAACTCGCTCAACTTATCGCGGAACAGCGTCAACGCTATCTTGCCGCCCGCGGGCTGCCCCTTCGCCAGAGACTCCGCGAAGTGCAGCGCCTGCTCGACGCTGATCTTCGGGGGCATCGGCGGCTCGAACGGGTCAACGACCACTTCGACGACCGAGGGCCGTCCCGACGCGAGGGCTTGCTCAAGCGTCGGGCGTATCTCTTCCGGCCTCTCGACGGTGAAGCCCAGCCCGCCACACGCTTCGGCGTACTTGGCGAAACTCGGATTGTGCAACTCGCAACCGTATTCAGGGTTTCCGAGGAAGACTATCTGCTCCCACTTGATCTGGCCGAGCGTGTTGTTCTTGATAATGACGACGACAATCGGCAGGTTATATTTCACGGCGGTCAGGAACTCGCACATCAGCATCGTGAATCCGCCGTCGCCGACGAACGCGATGGATTGTCTTTCAGGAAAGGCGACCTTCGCCGCGATGGCGTAGGGCAGCCCGCAGGCCATCGTCGCCAGCGTCCCCGAACAACTGAACTTCTGCCGCCCGCGCATTTTGAACTGCCGGGCGATCCACGTCGTAATCGTGCCCGAATCCGTGGAGATGATAGCGTCGTCCGAGGCTAATTCCGACAACTCCCACGCGACCCGTTGCGGCTTAATCGGCACGTCGTCTTTCTGTGCGCGCGTCCGCATCAACTCCCACCAATCACGCATCCCGGCTTGCGCCTGTTCAAGGAAGCCCCGGTCTTCTTTTCGCTCGACGAAACGCGAGAGCGCGGCGACGGTCGGTTTGGCATCGCCGACGAGGCCGACTTCCACCGGGAAACGCAAGCCGATGCGGTCGGGCTTGTCGTCTATCTGCACGCCCTTCGCCTGCTCCGGCTTCGGCAGGTATTCCATGTAAGGGAACGACGAGCCGATGATGAGCAGCGCGTCCGCCTGCTCCATCGCCTCCTGCGACGGGCTGGTGCCGAGCAGGCCGAGTCCGCCCGTCGTCAGAGGATGGTCGTCGGGCACGACCGCTTTACCGAGCAATGCCTTGACGATTGGCGCGCCGAGCTTGTCGGCGAGTTCAATCACCTCGTCCGTCGCATTAAGCGCCCCTTGTCCGACAAGGATGACTGGCTTCTTGGCTTCGTTGAGAATGAAAGCCGCGAGCTTCAATTCATCTTCCGGCGGGATAACGACGGGCGGCGACCAGCGGCTCGACGTGTGCCCCTCGACCTTGTGCATCGTGCCTTTACCCTTCGTCTCCTTCTCCTGATAGTCGACGGGAAAAGTGATGTGTGCCACGCCACGGTTGTTGAGCGCGTGGCGGCACGCCGAGTCGGTCAGCATCGCCACCTGTTCGGGGTTGATGACCTCTTGGTTATAGACGGATACGTCCTCGAACAGGAGCGTCATGTTGACCTCCTGCTGGAACTTGCTGCCCTTGAGGTCGGAGTACGTCTGCCCGGTGATGGCGAGCACGGGTGCTTGATCCATCTTCGCGTCGTAGAGGCCGTTGAGCAGATGTATGCCGCCGGGGCCGGAGGTGGCAAGGCAGCAGCCGAGGCGGCCCGTGTATTTCGCGTAAGCGCAGGCCATGAAGGCGGCGGCCTCCTCGTGGCGCACTTGTATGAAGCGCACGCGGTCTTGCCTCTGACGCAGCGCCTCCATGATGCCGTTGATGCCGTCGCCGGGCAGACCGAAAACGATATCCACGCCCCACTCAATGATGCCCTCGACGAGCACGTCGGCGGCTGTCTCTGCCATACGCCTTTCCCCCTCAGTGATGGGCGAGGATTGCCTTCACCCTGAGCACCGCGAATCCGGAGTCGTGTTAAGACCTTTTACTCCGCGCCTCGGAAGCGCGCCGACCGAGCGGCCTCCGCCTTAACTTTTCACCCCGCCCCCGTGCCGGCTTGCCGATCTACCGCCACGCCATGCTTGAAAACCAGCTCGCCGCCGAGCCAGCCGGAGATCGTAATCAGGAGGACGCCGACGACTGAGAGCACGAAGGGGATGGTGTGGCTCCCGCCCACCAACTCCGCGCCGCCCGTCGTGCGCAGGTAAAAGCTGGCCGCGAAAATCAGCAGCGCGATGACGTTGAGGCGCGCGTGCCAGTCGGCGACCTTTTTCACTTCACGGTCTTTGATCGAGAGCCAATCAATGATGCCGAAGATGGCCGCCAACGCCGCGCCGATGATGCCCGCGAGGAGCGCGTAAAACGCGATCCAATCTCTCCAC
>DASTQX010000130.1:0-2538 GCA_035761505.1 Pyrinomonadaceae bacterium | reverse complement strand
TAGGGAGGGCAGACGACGCGCCTTCACTTAACGAATAAACTTCATCCTGAGAACGCGGACAGCCTCTAACCGCCCTCCCCTTCCTTCGACATTTCCACCAACTCCCCCGGCTCACAGTCCATGACTCGTGGGACAAAAAATAGGCTCGGTCACGAGGAGTGACCGAGCCTGCCCTTGTAGTCTGCTTCGCTCGCGCTACGCGAAGTGCCAAGTGTGCGGCTCGTGCCGCTCCGAGTAGCGGACGGAGGTCTTCTTCTCCTCGTCGCCCTCGACCTGAAGGTCAACGACGCCCGCGCGCTGGTCGTGAATCTTCGCCACGGTCGCCTCGGTAATGTCCGGGGCCTCGCCCGCGACGTAACCCCGATTGACCACGTAGCTGACCTTGTCGCCGGTCTCCAACTGCGTGAGCTTGCGCTTCACGGCGGGCGTCGGCGCGGGCGTCTCGTCGGTCGCGCCGACCGGCTCTTGCGGTTTCGTGTCTGCTGCTACTTTCGTCGTCGCCATACAATTCCTCCTGGGTTAGTCATCGCGTCACTGGCAGACGCATCGGACAGTGCCGTCGGCCCGCCGGGTGACGACACAAACACGCGGCTCATTCTTCTTCGACTTCGCCGCCTTCTCTGAGAGAGCTGGCCCGTCAACGCCGCCGAGCATTGACAGGATGAAAAAGAGTTTGAAGAAGATCGTCATACCTACACCTCAATCGTTCACGCGCCGACGCCCGACTCCACTCTGTACCAGCCTGACGCGCGCTGTTTCTCCGGCCCGACGTTGGCTGTCCTCTGCCACACCTGCCCGGCGACTTCGACCGTGGCCGTGACGGTAAAGCCCTCGCCCGCAGGGCCGTCGTAAACTCCGACCTCGAAGGCGCATTCGAGCGCCGCCGGCAGTTGCGCACCGAACGTCTGCCAGTCGTCTTCGCCGTCGGCCTTCCGCGTCAGGTCGGGCGCGGTGGCCGTCCCGTCCTTCGGCAGTACGGCGTGCGTGCGCGCCCCCTGCCAAAGACGCCCCGTCATCGCCTGATAGACCCTCTGGCGTTGCAGCAGGTCACTGATGAGCGCCCTCATCCGAGTCTCCACGGTGTTCCTTATCTGCGCCGGAGTCGGCATCCCTCACCTCCTTAGAACGGGTATTCGCGGCCCGCGCCCGCGTTGTAGAGTTCCGTGATCTCCGCCGCGCTCAGGAGCCTCTTCCAGAAGCCCACGGCGTCGGCCCGCCCGTTGAAGTAAGACGGCGAGACGGCGCGCGCCCCGATCTGGAAGGGCGCGGTCGAGTTGAAGACGCCCGTGGTGTGGGCCGTGGTATTAAACGCACCGTTGTTGACCGAAATCCCGATGAGGTTTCCCGTAGCATCGTGGTAGAAGACGACGAAGTACCAAGTGCCTATCGAGGGGCTGCCGAAGGTGTTGGCGATCACGCTCGCTGTGGTCGTCCCGTTGTTGCTCACAAAGAAGATGAAGCGGTCGGTGGCTTGGTCGTAGGTCAGGATGTACTCGAAATTACCACTCGCGCCCCACTTTGCCACCAAGTCCATCGAGGCGGTCTTCGTCATCAGTTGGAACCATCCTGCGCCCATGAAGTCCACGTCACCCGTCGAGAGGTCGGCGTTGTCGGCGCAGGACAGGTACTCACTCGAAGCCGAAGCGAAGGAGGCGGCGTTACCGACCTTGCCGGTGGCCTGCGTCACGGTGTTGTTGTCCGTCAGGTGGTTCGTTCTAACCGCGTCGTAGCGCGTGCCCGACGCCTCGTCCAGCTTCCAGAAGGCGACGATCCCGCTGTTGAGCGTGCTCACGAGCGACAGTATCTCGCCGGTGACAGGGTAGGCGCTCTCGCCGTTGTGGGCGACCACGCGCGTGTAGCCGGTGGCGAGCGGGACGCCCGCCGGGTTCCCGCCGTTCGCGCCTGTGCTCTTGAACGTCACCCCTGAGAAGGAGCCGCCGCACGCATTGACGAAGATGAGGTCACAGCTCGCGCCCGTCGAGTGCGGGACGCGCACCGTGACCGCCGCCGCCGGGTTCCCGGTCAGGACGATGCGGCGGTGCTTCGCCTCCGTGGGGCTCAGGTCAACGTTGCCCGAAAGCCCGTGGAGCGACTTCGTGGTGTAACCGGCTACCGCGCGGTCGAGGCTTTGGAGCCGCGCCTTGAGGTAAGACTCGATTGATTGCTCGCGGTCTTTAGGCTCCGTCTCTTTTAGAAATACGGTGAAGGTGTCTGCCATCTTAAATCGCTCCGTTCCACGGGAACCCGTAGCCGACCTCGCGGACGCCCGAATGTTGAAGAATGCGAACCTGCGCGGGGGCTTTCAGCCCGCCGTAAAAGAGTTGCTGCTGCGCCGCCGTGAGCACCGTCGTCGGGAGTGCCGACGTTGAGAGAATGACTTCCTTCGCGCGGGCGTCGCCCGACGAGCCGATGTTAATTAAGACGACGGCGACGAGCGGGTAGTCAGGCGCGACGGCGCTCTCGGCCATGAACTGCGTGCCGTCCGAAGTCTTCCCCTTGTAGAAGCGGATGCGCCGCCCGGCGGTCTCAAGGCGGAAG
>DASTQX010000129.1:0-24736 GCA_035761505.1 Pyrinomonadaceae bacterium | reverse complement strand
AAGACGACGTTCGGGGCGGGCAGAGCTTCAATGTTAAGGAAGAATTTGAAGTTGCCCGTCTGCTGGACGCCGAGGAGAAACTGGACGCTGACCGATTCGCCGTCGGCGAGCGGGGCTTCGAGCGCGACGAAGCCGACGTTCAGCGAAGTGTTCCAGCCGCCGCCGTGGGGCTGGTTGGGCGGCTCCTCGACCGTCGTCCCGCGCACGTTGAAGGGCTGGCCGTTAATCGTCACTTCGATGTCGTCCGAACTGACGGCGCGGATGTCGGCGGTCATGCCGTTCGGGCGCGGGAAGGTCGTCACCTCGACGATGCGGAAGCGCAGTTGCGCGACCGGCGCGCCCGTGTTGTTCGTCACCGTGCGGCGGATGGACATCGTGCCGAACTGCGAGCGGTTCGGGTCGCACTCCTCCGCCGGGCCGCAGACTTTGCGGACGCGGTTCGGCGAGGCCGAGGAACTGAGCGACGGGTTGAGCAGGGTGACGAAGAAATCGCTGCTCCGTTCGACGGGGCTGGTCGAGTTCTCCGGCCCCGGCACGCCGAGCCTCTGACCGAGGCCGAGTCCGGGAGTCCCGGCGGTGTCGGCGCTGAGGAAGTCCAACGCGTTATCGCCCGTGTCCTTCGGCCTGCCCGTCGGCCTGTAGTCGCGGAAGAAGGCGTACTCCAAATCGCTCGTCGTCTCCGCGCCTCCCACGGGGAAGCCCTTGCCTTCGCGGTAGAGTTCGGGCACGCCCGCGTAGCCCGCCGCGTCGAGCCGCTCGCTCATGTTGAAGTTTAGAGGGTTGGCCGTGCGGAAGAGAGCGACGCCGGAGTTGTCGGGGATGTCGAGCGTGTAGCCGCCGATGCCGTTTCCGCTCGCGTTGAGCAGAATGTCGCCGACCGCGCCCGCCGGGCCGACCTCGCCGAGTCCCGCGCGGTGACCGGCGAGGCTGTAACCCAGATTGTTGACGGCGAGGTAGTGGCCGCGCGCGGGGATGCGCGTCCCCGAAGGGATGATGAAGCGCGTCTGCCCGTCGGCGGCGACGAGCGCCCAACCGTCGGAGCCGTCCGCCGCCGCGACGAAGATGTCCGAGTCGGTGTTGTTGTAGAACTCGACGAACTCGTCGTTGGCCTGCGGCGAAGTGTCAACGGCGACGTTCGGCTCCTGCGGGTTGAAGGTCGCCGCCGGGCCGCCAAAACCCGGCGTGTCGCGCGGGCCGCCGAAGCCGCCGAACGCGCCGAACGCGCTGCCGAAGTCGTCGAGCAGCGACGCACCAACAACTTCAGGGCCGGGGCCACGGAAGCGAAACTCGCTGATGACGAGCGAGCCCGCGGCCTGCGGCGAGCCGAGCGAGAAGTAGGCGACCACGGGGTCGTGGTCGGAGTTGCGTTCCGGGCGCGCGGCGTTCGAGGCGAAGTCCGAGGCCGGGACTTCAGGGAAGTCGGCGTTGACGCGCCCGACGGCGACTCGCGTGTTGCGCGCGCGCGCCGACTGGTTGACGAGGATGTGGTCGAGCGCCTGCATCGTCGCCTCTTCGTTGAAGGTGTAGCGCTCGGCGGGCGGCAGTTCGTCAACGAGGTTCAGGAAGTCGGGGTTGACGAGATCGGGGCTCTGGTCAACGACGATTTGGTCGTCGGGCGTCGGGTTGCCTTTGAGGACGCTTAAGGGGTCGTCGTAGCCGTTGTTGAACTGGAAGGCTTGGTAGTCGCCGACCGAGATGACGGGGACGCCGGGGTTGTCGGCTTGAAGCTCCTGCAAGAGCCCGGCGAGCGATTCGGCCTGCGCCTTGCGCCGGGCGCGGACGCGCGGGCCTTCGCCGGTCGCGGGCTCGATGCCGTTGAACGAGCGGAGGTGGTTGACGACGACGATGACGGGCAGAGGGCTCGGCCCCGTCGGGTCAACCGTGGCGCGCAAGACGAAGGGCGGTCGGTCGTGCGTCGTCTCCGGCTGGCCGTCGTGCGGGTTGATGAAGGTGTCGTCCACGCGCTCCCGCGTGGCGCTCGCGACCGAGACGCGCGAGGCGTCCACGAGGTAGCCGACATCGTGATCGCCGTCTTCGCTCACGCCGTCGGCTTCGACGAGGAAGGCTTGATAAGTCGAGCCGGGCGCGACGGAGTTGACCTCGGCGGCGAGCGCCTGAAGGTCTGCGAGGTCGAAGATTTCGACCGCCCCGACGATGGCGGGCAGGCGCATTACATCGCGGATGGTGAGTGCGGCCTTGCGCCGTTGCGTCGCGTCGTCGTCGAAGTCCTCGATGTTGTAAACGGCGACGAGAAACTCGTTCGCGCCGGGCGCGGGGACGGCGACGGCGCTCACGTCGGGCGAGGCGTCGAGGCCCGCTTCGGCGATGAGCCGGTACTCGCCGGAGGCGAAGTCGAGCGGCCCGGCGACGTTCGTGAAGGTGACGTTCGAGGTGTAGGAGTTGTTCGGCGAGAGCGCGCGACCGTTGGTGTCGAGCTTGAGACGTTCGGGGTTCTCGTCCCAGCGCGGGACGTTCGGGTCGGGCGTGCCCGAAGTCGGGTCGGGCGGGACGGCGGCAGAGACGGCGATGCCCGGCTCGCGGAAGACCTGCGGGCGCGGGACGTTGGGGAGCACCGTCTCCACGTCGAAGAAGTTGTCGTTCGGAGTCGTCGCAAGGAGCGAGGCGGCTGAGAGTCGCATGGCCTCGTACTTTTCGAGCTGCGGCTGCGACGGAGGCGCGTTCGGTGGAAGGTCGGCGGCGGTGATAGTAACCGCGTTCGGGAGCGGGTTGCCGGTGTCAACGCTCTCGATGTTCGTGACCGAGCCGAGCCCGGTCAGCGTCCCGCCCGTGCCGAACTCGTTGACCGTGCCGGTGACGCGCAGTTCGTCGCCGACGGCGATTGGGGTTGCGGGCGAAGTGTAGGTCGGCACGCCGCCCGTGAAGACGAAGATGCCTTCCGAGGTGTTGGGGTCGGCGTCGGCTTCGGGCGTCTGGAGGAAGAAGCCTTCGGCGGGGCCGCCGCCCGCGTTGCTGCTCGTGCGGAGGAGCGTGACGACGCCAGTCGTCGTCACCGACTGTCCGACGAGGGGCGACGCGTCGCCGCTCCCCTGAATCGTGTGGATGGCTGTGACGGCGACACAGGCGGCGGGCGTCGTCGCGCTGTTGCGCGGATTCGGCGAGCCCGTGGAGAAATCGCTCGCGTTGTCGTCCGTCTCGGCGCAGCCGTTTGCGGCCCGCAGGACGGCGCTCGTGTTGCTTGGGGCGGGCGTCGGGCCGCTGCCCTCGAAGCAGAAGTTGGCGGTCGAAGGGGTGCTGCCGAAGCCGACGAAATCAACGACGCCTGAGTTGCCTTTCGGGCAAGTGCCGTCGAGCGCCGTCCGGCTGCTGACGAGCGCGACCTTTCCCGTCGTGGCGCTCATGGCGATGTTGCCCGAAGCGTTGACGGGCGGCGGCAGGGGCGTCGTCCCGCCCGACCCTTGCGCCTCCTGCACGAGATAGAAAGTCCCCGGCGGCATCGTGCACGTGCCAGCGACGGTCGAGCCGCAGAGGTTCGTCACCGCCCACGCATCGCCGCCGGAGGAGGCGTACTGCACCGACCAGGACGAGATGTCAACCGTCGTCGTGCCGCGATTGAATAGCTCGATGAAGTCGTGCGTGAGAGTCGCGCCGGAGTTTCCGCCGCCGCCGTAAATCTGGCTGATGACGACGGTCGTGGAGACGGCCTCGGCGGTCGGGGTGAGAGTCACGAAGCGGGCCGACAGGAGCAGCGCCGGGAGCGAAGTGAAGAGCGCGGCAACGAAGAGCAAGCGACGGCGCGCAGACGCGGAGCGTCGTCCGCGAACGGGCGATATAGACACTTGGGGCGAATCCTTTCTCAGAAAGACGCGGGGTGTGGCGTCCGTGGCTTTACGTCTTTCGAGACGCTCGCAGGCGGGTGTGGAGAGGGTTTGTAGCGGATTCGCGGCGCGGCGTCAAGCCTTTCGTCTGACGCGCGCGGCGGAGATTTAGGGCTCGGAGTCGTGAGGGCGCTTACAAGGTCGCGCGCCCGCGCGAGTCGTTTTCAGGTCTCGACGACGCGCGTGGAGAGGCCGAGCCAGTTGCCGGAAGGGCTTTTGCCGAGGACATAAACGGGGATGTTAATCTCGCCGACGCGGTAGATGCGAAGGTCGGTGAGGTTCTCTTTGAGGGTTTGGATGACGGCGTGGAAAGTGCCGGGGCTCGCGGGCTCGCCCGCGCCTGCGGGCGGCATCCGGACGGCGGCGGCGGTGCGGAAGAACTCTTCGAGGCTTCTCGTCTCGACGCCCGCGTCCGGGCCTTTGCCCGCGAGTTCACGAAGGCGCTCGTGGCTCGGCTCCTCCGGCCCTTCCAGACGGACGGGCTCAAGCGGGTAGTCCGATTCGCTCATGTACCACAAGCCTTCCGCCGCGCGCGCCAGCGCCGCCAGAATCTCTTCGTCAGTTCTCATCAACGAACCCCTTTCCGCTCCGCGCGAGCGCCGCGCGAAAAAAGGGCGGGACTCTGTTTCGAGGAGTCCCGCCCTGTCTCAAACGTTCGGTCGGCCCGGAGTTTAATTTCCGGTGTTGACGTACTTGATGCAATCGCCCTGATTCTTGAAGAGCGGCGAGTCGAAGCGCTGCCAGCCGCCGTTCTTGCACTGCTCCTTGTTCGTGGGCGGGCCGGTCGCGGGGTCGCAAGCGTCGCCGATCCCGTCGAGGTCAAAGTCCTCCTGATTGGGGTTGGCCGTCAAGGGACAGTTGTCAGCGCCGTCGAGCACGCCGTCGTTATCGTCGTCCGCGTCGCAACTGTTGCCGAGCCCGTCGCCGTCCGTGTCGGTCTGGTCGGCGTTGGCGACGAGCGGGCAGTTGTCGCTCGCGTCCGTCACGCCGTCGCCGTCAGCGTCGGGACATCCGGCGGCGTTGACCTGCGTCCCCGAAGGAGTGCCGGGGCAGAGGTCTGCGCCGTCGGCAACGCCGTCGTTGTCGTCGTCAGCGTCGCAGGCGTCGCCCTCGCCGTCGCCGTCGGCGTCAGCCTGATCGGGGTTGGCGGCGAAGTCGCAGTTGTCGGCGCTGTCGGGCACGCCGTCCTCGTCGCTGTCGAGCGGCGGGTTGTTGCCGTTGATGCCCGCCTCGACGCACCTCTCGACCGGGTCGGGCAGGTTCGAGAAGAAGTCGTAGCCGGTCAGGGCTTCGACCGCGTCCACGGTCGTCAGGTACGTCTCCCAGTCGGGGTTGGTGCCCTGAGTGTTGGGGACGATGACGGCGATGGTGCGCGTCCCGCAGCTCACGCGCGAGATGTCGTCTTCGCCCTGCGGGAGGACGAGCGCGACCTTCCAAGTGAAGGCCGGGACGGTGACCTTGCCGCCCGCGATGGTCGCGGCAGGGCCGTTCGAGCCCACGCCGCCCGTGCCCGCGCCGCCGCCGACGATGTACAACTCGTTGCCGGAGGTCGCAATGTTCCTCAAGTCCATCTCCATGAAGTTCCACGTCTGCTGGTTGTTATCCGGCGCTTGCGGAATCATGTTCGACATCAGGAACGTGGCCTGATTGAGCGGGACGGAGCCCACCTCGTTGCGGTCGGCGCTGGGGACGACGTGGCCGCGGTCGAAGCCGGAGCCGGAGTAGTCGGTGTTGAGCACGCGGTTCCACTCGACCGGCACCGCCGGGTCGGGGCGGAAGGTGTCCTGACGGGGCAGGAAGCCCGTCCAGTCTGCCGAGAGATGCCAGCTCACCCAGTTCGGCGTGCCCCGGTCGCGGTTGTAGGAGAGCGCGAACTCCGGCTTCTCCATCAAGTAGTTGTTCGGCAGGTTGATGTCGGCCACCGCGCCCGAAGGGTTGCCGAAGAGCAGGTGAACGCTCGGCGGCTCAGGGGCCGGGTTGCCCGAAGCGATGGTGAAGGTGCGCGAGAAGTCGGCCTGCATCTGGTCGGTGTTGGGCTCGCCGTCGTCGAGGTCGGCGTCCCTGACGTTGGCCGCGAAAACCCGGAACGTGCACTGCTCGGCGGGCTGGAAGTTCACGTCGGGCGTGATGATCCAGTTGGTCGGGCCGTTATAGACGACGGCGGTGTGGAAGCCCGTCACCGTGCAGTTGATGTCGTACCACGCGCCGGTGACTTCGACCGGCTCGCTGAAGAAGACGTTGAAGCTCGCGTCGAGCGGCGTGGGCGCGGTCTCGAAAGGCTCGGAGTCGGTGTCCACGTCCGACACCACGGGCGCGGCGTCAATGATGGGCGCGGTGCGGCGCGGGTTCGGCGCTCCGGTGATGAAGTCAACGCCGTTCTGGTCGGTGTCCACCGCGCCGTTACCGAGGCGGAAGATGGCCGTCGTGTTGCTCGGCGCGGGCGCGTTCGCTGCGCCCTCACGGCAGTTGGCGGTCGTGCCGTAGCCGACGAAGTCAACGATTGAAGCGCCGCCCACCGGGCACCCGTTCGGGAGCACGCTCGCGTTGTTGACGAGCGCGACCTTGCCCGCCGTGCCGCTCATGTTGATGCTGCCCTCGACGTTCGCCTGCGGGAGGGGCGAGCCGACGCTGCCGTTATTCGTGGCGAGCCGGATGAGGTAATACTGGCCCGGCCCGATGGGGCCGGTGAGCGCCTGCAAGCCCGTCCAGGCAGTGTTGGTGGCCGCCGAGTACTGGACTGACCATCCGTTGAGGCTCACGGTCGCGGCTGTCGGGTTGTAAAGCTCCACGTAGTCGTGGCTGAAGGGCGCACCGGCGTTGCCGCCGCCGCCATAGACCTGACTGATGACGACGCTGTCGGCGGGCGTCGGGGTCGGCGTGGGAGTCGGCTCCGGCGTCGGAGTCGGGTCAGGGGTGGGCGTCGGAGTCGGGGTCGGCGTGGGGGTCGGGCCGTCGCAGAACGCCGTGTGCGCGCCGAAACCGTCGGAGGTGTCCTGAGCGAAGCCGTCCCATTCGGGCGCGGGGTCGAAGGGGTCGGAAGGGTTGGTGTCGCCCGCGCAGATGGTCACCTTGCGGCGGAGCGTGTTGTCCGCCGTGGAGGTCGGAGGGGTTCCCCAGCGCGTCCCCGGATCAAAGCCTACCTGTCCAATCACATCGAGAATCGGGCCGCCCACGCCGCCTTTGCGCAGCACGAACGCGTCGTCGCCGTTGTGATTGAGAACGGCGTTGTTGGTCGCGTCTGCCTGCGCGAGGATGGTGGCGTTAGCACCGGTATTGGCGATGACGAAAACATCGCCGGCGGCGATTGTCCCCGTCAGGTTGACGCTCTGACTGACGGTCGCCGAGCCGTTGGTGTAAAGCTCCAACCTGTACTGCCCGGCGGCGAGGTCAACCGGCGCGCCGGTGCCGTTATAGATTTCCAGAGCCTTATTGAAGCCGGAGCCCTCGATGTATTCGGAGATGAAGAGGTCGCCGGCGGCGGCTTCAGCCGAGATGACAATGGAGGGCAGCCCGTGCGGGACGGTCAGAAAGAGTAATGAAATAACGAGTAAGAGGGCGAAGGCTTGATGGCGCGCAGAGATAGACAGTCTTAGGCGGTTAGGCGGGAGCAAGTTTTTTTCCTTTCGCGGTTAAGGTTACAGGGTGGCGTCTTAAATCAGGGTGAAGACGCTGGGAACGCTTGTTAAGGGTGTCGCCTCTAGCCGGGAGAGACGTTTCGGGCCGAGGGTTGCGGCGATGCTTTTACCAAATACTCGGTAAGGCGTCAACCGGACGGGGGTTTCTTGAAGCCTCTAATAGATGCAAAAGATACCCTTTTTGTTGTACGCCTAGAGTTACCAGAAACTTATATTGCGGTTAAATTTCCGTATTCCGCGGCGCGGGAGACGCCCGCCCCGTCCGGCTTGGGAATTTGGCCGGACGGGGCGGCGTGTCGAATCCGGGCGGCTTCAGACGCGCTCGAAGATGATGGCGATGCCCTGACCGCCGCCGATGCAGGCCGAGGCCAGCCCGTAGCGACCGCCGCGCCGCCCAAGCTCCAACAGCGCCGTCAGGATGAGGCGCGTGCCGGAAGCGCCGAGCGGGTGGCCGAGGGCAATCGCGCCGCCGTTGACGTTCGTCTTCGAGCGGTCGAGGCCGAGTTCTTTCTCGACGGCGAGGTACTGACCGGCGAAAGCCTCGTTGACTTCGACGAGGTCAATCTCTTCGAGCTTGAGGTTCGCCTTCTCCAGCGCCTTGCGGATGGCCGGGACGGGGCCGATGCCCATCACTTCGGGCTCGACTCCGGCGTAGGCCCACGACACGATTCGGCCCAGAGGCTTCAAGCCGCGCTCTGTGACGTAGCCGCCGCCCGCGATGACGAGCGCCGCCGCGCCGTCCACGATGCCGGAGGCGTTCCCGGCGGTGACGAAGCCGTCTTTGCTAAAGGCGGTCGGGAGTTTCGCCAGCACTTCCAGAGTGGTGTCGGGCCGCAGGTGGTCGTCCGCGTCAACGACTTTGACGCCTTTGCGCGTCTTCACTTCGACAGCGACGATCTCTTCGGCGAAGACCCCTGCGTCCTGCGCGCGCTTGGCCTCGGTCTGCGAGCGCAGCGCGTACTTGTCCTGCTCCTCGCGCGAGATTTCGTAGCGGCGCGCGAGGTTCTCAGCCGTCCCGGCCATCGTCGTGTTGCAGTAAGTGTCGAGGAGCGCGACCATCAGAGAGTCTTCGAGCTTCCCCTGCCCAAGCGGGAAGCCGGAGCGCGCGCCGTAGATGACGTGCGGGGCCATGGACATTGATTCCATGCCGCCGACGAGCGCGTTGCGCGCTTCGCCGAGGAGGATCATGTGCGCGCCGGAGATGACCGACTGGATGCCGCTGCCGCAGAGGCGGTTGACGGTGAGCGCGGGGCGCTCGGCGGGCACGCCCGCCTTGAGCGCGACGTGGCGCGCGCCGTAGATGGCGTCGCCCGAAGTCTGCAAGGCGTTGCCCATCACGGTATGGTCAATCTCTTCCGCCGCCACGCCCGACGCTTCGAGCGCCCCGCGCGCGGCGCTCGCGCCCAAGTCGAGTGCCTTCACGTCCTTCAACGCCCCGACGTACTCGCACATCGGCGTCCGCTTGCCGCCTAAGATAAAGATTTCTTCCGTCATAATTTTTGCTGAACCTCATTCCGGTGAAAAATCTGCCGTTTGGATGAACTCGGCAGTGTAAACGAGGCCCGAAGGGCGCGTCAATTTTGCCGCGCCGCGCCGCTTCCGAAAGGATTGCCAAAGCGGGGGCGCTGTGGCAGTATCTCTCGCTCGGCGCGCGCCACTCTTGCCCGGCGCGGACAGCCGCCTCCCGACTCCCCAAGTCCCGGCCAGAGTTCGGCCCCAAACAACATCGAAGGAGTTCCCCCATGAAGTACTTTCGCCCGAAATTCAGGAGTGAAGGGAAGACCTCACGCCGCCGCCGCCGTAGGCTCGTCCTCTGCGCCGCGCTCTTCCTGCTCGTCCTCACGGCGCAGCCCGCGTTCGCGCAGAAGCTCGGCGAGTACGACCGCGAGCGCGGGCGGCAGATGCTCAAGACGCTCAAGGACGACATCAAGAAGAACTACTACGACCCGACCTTCCGCGGCATAGACATCGAGGCGCGCTTCCGCGAGGCCGACGAGGCGATCAAGCAGGCTCAGTCGAACGGCCAAATCTTCGGCATCATCGCGCAGGTTCTGGTCGGCTTCAACGACTCGCACCTCTACTTCATCCCGCCGCAGCGACCGGCGCGCACCGACTACGGCTGGCAGATGCAGATGATCGGCGAGCGCTGCTACGTCTCCGCCGTCAAGCCGGGGAGCGACGCCGAGACGAAGGGCTTGCGCGAGGGCGACATCGTGCGCGCCGTGGACGGGATGGTGCCGACGCGCGAAGACCTCTGGAAGATCGAATACCTGCTCTACGCGCTGAGGCCGCAGGCGGGGATGCGCGTCGTCGTCGAGCGCGCCGGGAGCCCGCCGCGCCAGCTCGACGTGATGGCGAAGGTCACGGAGTTGAAGCGCCTCACAGACCTCACCGACGGCAACGAGATTATGAAGCTCATCGTCGAGCAGCAGAAGGCTTCGCGCCTCTACCGCCACCGCTACATTGACATCAAAGACGAGCTGTTCGTCTGGAAGATGCCGCAGTTCGATCTGCCGAAGGCGAAGGTGGACGACATGGCGGACAAGTTCCGCAAGAGCAAGGGCGTCATCCTCGACCTGCGCGGCAACGGCGGCGGGGCCGAGGAGACTCTCCTGCGGCTCATCGGCAATTTCGTCGAGCGCGACGTGGCGGTCGGCGAGTTGAAGACGCGCAAGGGCGCGAAGCCGATGACGGCCAAGACGGTCGGCGACAAGGCTTACAAGGGCAAGCTCGTCGTGCTCGTGGACAGCGATTCGGGCTCGTCCTCGGAAGTCTTCGCGCGCGTCATGCAGTTGGAGAAGCGCGCCCACGTCCTCGGCGACCGCACTTCGGGCGCGGTCATGCGGGCCATGCACCACAGCCATCAGGTCGGCATGGACATCGTCGCCTTTTACGGCGTCTCGGTGACGGACGCAGACCTCTTGATGACGGACGGCAAGAGCCTCGAACACGTCGGCGTCACGCCCGACGAGGTGCTGCTCCCGACCCCCGCCGACATGGCCGCCAAGCGCGACCCCGTACTCGCGCGCGCCGCCGAACTGCTCGGCGTCAAAATCACCCCCGAACAGGCCGGACAGATGTTCCCCATCGAGTGGCAGTAGGATTTTGAAAGCAGTGACGGGTGACGAGTTAAGAAGCGGTCTTCAACTCGTCACCCGTCACTTGTCACCCGTCACTACTTTTCTTCAGTCCGTGAAGCGGTGCGCGGCGCGGTAGCGGTGGAGGAGTTCTTCGAGGAAGCCTTCGTAAGTAAAAGTCTGCATGTCGAAGGAGGGGCGGAGCTTTTGGAGGACGGGCGTGGCGACGCGCCAGGCCATCCACTGCCGGGGCATCTCGTCCAAGTCCCAGCGGCGGCGCAGGAAGGCTTCGACGACTTCGATCTCGCGCTCGGTCAGCGTGTGGATGTTGGCCTCGAAGGGGACGGGCTTGAACGAGCGGCGGAGCGCCACGTCCGAGGTCGGCGCGGAGAAGACCTGCTCGAACGAAGGAGCCTGCGCCTCGCGCTCTCGGACGACGACCGTGCCCGCCACCATGTCGCCGATGCGCTGGTCGCGGCTGCTGATGAAGACGCAGACGAGCCCGATGGAGTAGAACGGAAACGGCGTCATGTCGAAGATACGGATCAGGTTCCGCGCCGCCGCCTCCCAGAAGGTGACGGGCCGCCCGTCCTCGCGGATGACGCGCAGCCGGAGCCAGCGCTTGCCCGGCGTCTGCCCGTTCCAGGCCCACTCGAAGAGCGCGAAGTAGCTCGACCAGATGAAGAAGACGACGACGATCAGAAGCGCCAGAACCCACTTCGGCCCGTCCTTCAGTTGCGAGTAGAGCCCGGCGGCGTTCCCCATCCACGCCAGTCCGATGATGACGAGCCCGATGGCGAGTATTTGCAGCGAGTGGTCGAAGGCGCACGCCAGAAAGCGGTTCCCGATGGACGCCAGCGCGAAGTGCAGCGGCACGCGCTCCGGCGTCTCGATCACCAAAGTCTCTTCCGTGGGAACTACTGCCGACATAAGTTAAAGGCCGTGAATCGTGAACCGTGAACGGTGACAGGAGAAAGACCGTCTTTATCTTGTCACTTGTCGCCCGTCATGGTTCACGGCTTTTCCTCCTTCAGTCCGTCGAAGGCAAAGGCTCCGACGAGGCGTTCGGCGCGCTCTGGGCCGCGTTGATCTGCACCGCGCCGACTTGGACGAACATCGCCATGAAGTCGAAGTTGTTCCAAGCCTCGACGATCTGGCCGTCTTGGATGCGGACGATGCAGATGCCGTCGAACTCGACCGGCTGGTTGGACGCCGCGAAGCCGAGACTGTCGGACTGGTGGCTCCCGCTCACCGAGCAGCGGGCCGCGACCCTGTCGCCTTCGGCCACCGTGTCCTCGACCACGACTCTGATATCCGGGAAGGCGTCGCGGAACCTGCGGAAGAAAGGCTTGAAGCCCGCCGCGCCGCGCAGGTCTCCGCCCGCGTCGCCCATGAGCCCGTGCGCCACGCCGTCTGCGGCGAACAGCTCGTCAATCGCCTCCTCGCGCCCATTGTTCCAGACCTCCTCGAACCACCGCTCGACGAGAGCCCTGTTATCTTCGTACACGATGCACACTCCTTTCGGTGAGGGCTTAAAAAAGGCGAGGCGCTTCAGCTTTACGTTCTACGTCCCGCGCACGCGCAGGAAGCGGCGCTTGCCGACTTGAATGAGCGCCGCGCGTTCGGGACTCAAATCTATCTCGGCCTCGGCGCGTGAAATTTTTTCGCCGTCCACGCGGACGCCGCCCTGCTCGACGAGGCGGCGCGCTTCGGCCATCGAAGGCGCGAGCGCCGTCTCGACCAGAAGGCGCGGAAGTTTCCAGACCTGCGAGGCGACCGCGCGCTCCTCTATCTCGTCGGGAACCTCTTTGCGCTTGAAGACGCGGTTAAACTCCTCCTCGGCGGCCTGCGCGTCCGAGGCGGAATGAAAGTCGTTGATGACGTGCTTCGCCAACTCGACCTTGAGGTCGCGCGGGTTGCGCTCGCCCGCTTCGGCGGAGGCGCGAAGGCGCTTGATCTCCTCGACGCTCAAGTCCGTTAGAAGCTCGTAGTAGCGCCACATCAATTCGTCGGAGATGGACATCACCTTGCCGAACATCTCCTGCGGCGCTTCGTTGATGCCGATGTAGTTGCCCAAAGACTTCGACATCTTCTGCACGCCGTCGGTGCCTTCCAGCAGCGGCATGGTGATGACCGTCTGCGGCTCCTGATGGTATTCGCGTTGGAGGTTACGGCCCATCAGGAGGTTGAACTTCTGGTCGGTTCCGCCGAGTTCGATGTCGGCTTCGAGCGCCACGGAGTCGTAAGCCTGCACGAGCGGGTAGAGGAGTTCGTGCAGCGCAATCGGCTTCTCTTCGGCGAGTCGTTTCTGGAAGTCGTCGCGCTCCAAGATTTGCTTGACCGTGACGTGCGAGGCGAGGCGGACGAAGCCGCCCGCGCCGAGCGCGTCCATCCACCGCGAGTTGAAATCCACGACCGTCCTCTCCGGGTCGAGGAGCTTGAAGATTTGCGTCTTGTAAGTCTCGGCGTGCGCGTTAATCTCCTCGCGCGTGAGCTTCGGGCGCGTCGTCGAGCGCCCCGAAGGGTCGCCGATGAGCGAGGTGAAATCGCCGATGAGGAAGACGACCGTGTGGCCCAATTCCTGAAACGCGCGCAGCTTGCGGACGACGACCGTGTGGCCCAGATGGATGTCCGGCGCGGTCGGGTCTGCGCCGAGCTTGACCTTGAGCGGCACGCCCGTCCGCGCCGCTCTTTCCAACTTCGCGCGCAAGTCCTCCTCGCGGATAATCTCGACCGTCCCCTTGCGCAGGTGCGCCAGTTGTTCGTCAATCGTCATGGGTGAGAGTTTAAAGTTCAAAGTTCAAAGTTCAAAGCCGGAAGCGAGTCCGAAGTCCGAAGTTCAGGGTTCGAGATTCGAGGCCCGTTCTTGACTTTGAGCTTTGGACTTCGGACTCACTTTCCGACGACGCGCCGCCCGACGATGCTGAGGTTCCCGGCACAGACGAGCGCGACGGCTTCGGGGTAAGCCTTGTGCTCTTCGGAGAGGATGCGCGCGGCCAAAGTGTCGGGCGTGTCGTCTTCGAGGACGGGCACGACGCGCTGCGTGATGATGGGGCCGCCGTCCAACGTCTCGTCAACGAAGTGGACGGTGCAGCCGGAGAATTTGACGCCGTGCTCGATAGCCTGCCGCTGCGCGTCGAGCCCCGGAAAGGCGGGCAGCAGCGACGGATGGATGTTGAGGACGCGCCCCCGGAAAGCCTCCACGAAGCACGGCGAGAGCAGACGCATGTAACCGGCGAGGCAGACCAACTCGACCCCGCGTTCCCTGAGCGCCGAGATGATTTCGCGCTCGTGCTCCTCGCGCCCGCGCCCACGGCGCTCGACGACGAGGGCTTCGATGCCGCGCCCTCTCGCATGACTCAGCCCCGCCGCCGCTTCGCGGTCGCTTAAGACGACCGAAATCCGCGCGCCCGGCACGCGCCCCTCATCCAACGCGTCGGCCAGCGCCGCCATGTTCGAGCCGCGCCCCGAAATAAGAATACCGATGTTCATAGTTCAAAGCTCAAAGCTCAAAGTTTAAAGTTCGAGGCAAGATTTTCGGTCTGAACCCTGAACTCTGAACCTTGAACTTTGAACTCGTCTCAGACGAGCGCCACCGTGCGGTCGCCTTCGGTCACGCGCCCGATTTCGTAGCACGCTTCGCCGAGGGCGGCGAGGTGAGACTTGACGGTCGCAGCGTCCGCCGTCGAGCAGATGACGGCCATCCCGACGCCCATGTTGAAGGTGCGGTGCATCTCTGCTTCGGCGACGTTGCCGATCTCCTGCATGATTTTGAAGACGGGCGGCACGGGCCACGAGCCGCGTTTGATTTCGACCGCTGTCCTCGCGGGCAGCACGCGCGGGATGTTTTCCAGCAGCCCGCCGCCCGTGATGTGCGCGAGCCCTTTGATTGCGCCCGTGTCGAGCAAGCCTTCGAGCGGGCGGAGGTAGCTGAGGTGCGGGCGCAGCAACGCCTCGCCGACCGTCTCGCCGAGCGCTTCGAGTCGCGTCGAAGGTTCGTGGCCCGCGACCTCGAAGAAGAGTTTTCTGGCGAGCGAGTAGCCGTTCGTGTGGAGCCCCGCGGAGGAGAGCGCGAGCACCACGTCGCCCGGCGCGGTGCGGCTCCCGTCAATCACTTTCGCGCGGTCAACGACGCCGACGATAAAGCCCGCGATGTCGTACTCGCCCTCGGCGTAGAAGCCGGGCATCTCGGCGGTCTCGCCGCCGAGGAGCACGCAGTTGTTCTCGCGGCACCCGGCGGCGACGCCTTCGACAATCCGCACAATCACGTCGGGCGCGAGCACTCCGGTCGCCACGTAGTCGAGGAAGAAGAGCGGGCGCGCGCCCTGCACGAGGATGTCGTTGGTGCAGTGGTTAACGAGGTCGCGGCCTACGGTGTGGTGCGTGCCCGTCAGGAAGGCGACCTTGAGCTTCGTCCCGACGCCGTCCGCCGAGGCGACAAGGACGGGCGACTCCATGCCGGGGAACGCGCCGTCGAACATCCCGCCGAACGCCCCGATCTCCGAGAGCGTCCGCGCGTTGAAAGTCCCGCGCGCCAACTGCTTGATGCGCTCGACCGCCGCGTTCGCCGCGTCAATCGAGACGCCCGCGTCCGAGTAGGTGATGGAATTTTTCATAAGGAGTCAGGAGTCAGGAGAAGGAAGTCAGGAGGAGACGGATTCTCGTCGGCGAGTTGTGCCTCGAACTCTCTTGAGCCGGAGCCTTCCGGCTCCCGGCCCCTGACTTCCGGCTCCCGGCTTCTACAATTTGAAATTCTTCTGCTCGGACGAGCCGCCGCGCTTTTCGAGTTTCTCTTGGAGAGCCTTGACGCGGTCTTCCGCCGACCGGCGCGATTCTTTGTCGAGGGCGATGTTGATGCTCAGATGGTCGCCCTCTTCCGCGCCTTCGGGCAGCAGAGAGGCGGGCACGTCCAGCGACACGCCCTCTTCCTCGCCGACCAAGACGACCGCCATGCCGTCGTCTTCGATGCGGTCAATCACGCCCCGCGTCCGCTTCGACGCCTCACGCTTCCGTTCATCAGACATCTCATGCACCTCATCGGGGTCAATGGTCAATGGTGGTGAATGGAGAAAACCTGTTCTTACCATTGACCATTGACCATTGACCGCTTTCCTCATCTTCCCGTTGACCCACGCTTATTCGAGTTGGCGTTGGCGTTCTCCGGTTTGGGCTTGGGCGGGGCCGGGAGGTCGCCGAAGTCTATGAAGCCCCGGCGGGCCGAGTCGTCGCGGAGCGCGGGGCGACCGGCCCAGAGGTCTTCGCCCGCCTTCGGCTCGCGCGCCCCCTTGATCTGGAAGTTCTCGTCGCCTTTGGTGGTGATGACAATCTCGCCCTGAAAGTCTGTGCGGTAGAGGCGCACCTGCGCGGCCTTGAGGCGGTCGAGCACTTCCTGACTGGGGTGGCCGTAGCGGTTGTCGGCCCCCGCCGAGACGATAGCCACCTTGAACTCGCCGCGCTTGAGGAAGCCTTCCGAGGTCGCGTACTTCGAGCCGTGGTGGCCGACCTTGAGCACGTCGGTCGAGACGTTCGCGCCGTTGCGCATCATCCGCTCTTCGGTCTGCGCCTCGGCGTCGCCCGTCAGAAGCATCGAGAACTCGCCGTAGTCCAGACGCGCGACGACCGAGTTGGCGTTCGGCTCGTTGCCGCCCGAACGCAACTCGTCCTTCGTGAAGAAGGGCTCGATAGGCGCGAGCACGAGCAGCCGCGCGTTGCCGCCGAGTTCAAATGCCTGACCCGGCGCGGCGCGGATGAGTTCGATGCCTTTCTCGTCCACCGCCTTGAGGAAGTCCTCGTAGTTCTTCGTCGTGTTCGGCACGCCGCTATACAGGACGCGCCCGACGGGGACGGCCTTAATCACTTCGTCCGCCGCGCCGATGTGGTCGGCGTGCGCGTGCGTGGCGACGAAGAGGTCAACGTGGTCAACGCCGTGGCGCTTCAACGCTTCAAGGATGCGCTTGCCGTCGCCCGGCTCGCCCGCGTCCACGAGCGCGACTTTGCCGCCCGGCGTGACGATGAGGATCGAGTCTCCCTGCCCCACGTCAATCGTCACCACCTTCAACTCTTCGCCCGACGCCGGGGGAGCCTGCTCCGCCCGCTGCTTCTCCAGCCACGGCTTGACGACGAACCGCCAGCCGAGGAACCCCCCGACCACCAGCACGACGAACAGCGCCGCCAGCGCGCACCCGCATCCCCGTCTACTTTGCGCCACTCAAAAATTCCTCCACAAAAGAAACTCAGAAGTCAGAATGTGGAACGCTGAACGAATAGCACCTAACTTGTCTTTCAGTTCATCGTTCATCATTCCGCCGTCTGAATTTAATCCGACGGCACGGGCTCGTGCTCGCGGGCGAACATGGTCTCGGCGTCGCGGGTGATGCGGGTGGGATAGTTGCCCGTCCAGCAGGCGACGCAGGAAGAGTCGGCGGGGATGCGGCAGGCTTCGAGCATCCCTTCGAGCGAGAGGTAGCCGAGCGAGTCGGCCTCGATGAAGCGGCGAATCTCCTCGGTCGTCATCTGCGCGGCGATGAGGTCGCTCTTGTTCGGCGTGTCCACGCCGTAGTAACAGGGCGAGAGCGTCGGCGGGCAACTGATTCGCAGGTGGACTTCCTTCGCCCCGGCCTCGCGTACCATGTGGACGATCTTCTTCGAGGTCGTGCCGCGCACGATGGAGTCGTCAATGAGGACGATGCGCTTGCCGCGGATGAGGTCGCGCACGGGGTTGAGTTTGACGCGCACGCCGAAGGAGCGGATGGACTGTTTGGGCTCGATGAAGGTGCGCCCGACATAGTGGTTGCGCACCAGCCCGTGCCGGAAGCTGATGCCGCTCTCGGCGGCGTAGCCGATGGAAGCGGCGACGCCGGAGTCGGGCACCGGGACGACGAGGTCTGCGTCCGCCGGGTGCTCGACCGCAAGGCGCTTGCCCATCCGGTGGCGCGACTCGTTGACCGAGCGCCCGTAGATGAGCGAGTCGGGGCGCGAGAAATAGACGTGCTCGAAGACGCAGAGCGAGTGCTGCCTCGGCGGGAGCGGGAAAGAGGATGCGAGCCCCTCGTGCGTGATGACGATCATCTCGCCGGGCTCCACGTCGCGGACGTACTCGGCGTCAATGAGGTCGAAGGCGCACGTCTCGGAGGCGACGGCCCAAGCCTCTCCGAGTCTTCCGAGCGCGAGCGGGCGGAAGCCGCGCGGGTCGCGGATGGCGACGAGCGAGTCGGGCGTCAAAAAGAGCATCGAGAACGCGCCCTCTGTCTCGCGGAGGACTTCAGGGATGGCCTCGACGGCGGTCGAGGCGCGCGCGCGCGCGATGCCGTGGAGCACGACTTCCGTGTCCGAGGTCGAAGTGAAAATCGCGCCCGCCGCTTCCAGCCGACGGCGCTCCTCGGTGGCGAAGGGGAGGTTGCCGTTGTGGCAGACGGCAATCTGCCCGTGGCGGCCTTTGACGAGGAAGGGCTGCGCCTCGCGGATGGAGACTTCGCCCGCCGTCGAGTAGCGCGTGTGGCCGATGGCGCTCGCGCCCGGCAGGCGGTTCAGAGTCTCTTCGTCGAAGACCTCGGAGACGAGCCCCATCGCGCGCTCGGAGCGCAACTGCGCGCCGTCCGAGGCGACGATGCCGCACGACTCCTGCCCCCGGTGCTGCAACTGGTAGAGGCCGAGGTATGTGAGGCGCGCGGCCTCCGCGTGGCCGAAGATGCCGAACACGCCGCACTCGTCGTGAAAACCGTCCCTCAACGTTTCGCCCACTTTGCCTGTCCGTAAAAAAAATGCCGGGAAGAGTTGAAGGGCCATTGTAACACCCGACGACGCCGTTGGAGAATTAACGGCCACGATGAACGCGGAACGATGAGCGTTGAACTGAAAGACAGGGCACTTGCTTCTTCGGTTCAACGTTCCGCGTTTCGCCTTCTCCCTTCCGTTTGTTGAGCGTGTTATGATGGCGGGCAAATCTTCGGACAAAAGAGGTAACAACAGTGTCCGTGTTAGGTGTCAAAGTTTACGGGGCCGATTGGTGCCCCGACACGCGGCGCACGCTCGACGCGCTCGACAAGCTCGGCGTGACCTACGACTACGTTAACGTCGAGCACGACGAGGCGGCCTCGCTCTGGGTCAAGGAGCACAACGACGGCAAGGAGATCAAGCCGACGCTCGATGTCGCCGGTCAGATTCTCTCCGCCCCCACCGAGCGCGAGCTGACCAGCACGCTCCGCGAAAGAGGGCTGATGGCTTAGAAGCGGTAAATGGTAAATGGTAAATGGTGAATGGAAAGAACAAGTTTTGGTGATAATATACTTGACGAATCAAGTGCGATTTGTTAAGATGGTTTCACCATGACGAAGCAAGCCACCCCCAAGACACTCCAAGACGCCATCGTTTACTTCTCCAACCCTGAGAACTGCCTTAACTACTTGAGCGCACGCCGCTGGCCGAACGGCGTCATCTGTCCGACGTGCGGACGTGATGACGTGACGTTTCTTGAGAAGCAAGGCAAGTGGCAGTGCAAGAGCGCGCACAAGCGGCGTCAGTTCAGCGTTAAGGTCGGAACTATCTTTGAGGACTCGCCGCTCGGCCTGGACAAGTGGCTCACCGCCATTTGGATGATTACGAATTGCAAAAACGGCGTCAGTTCTTACGAAGTTCACCGCGCTATCGGCGTCACGCAAAAGACCGCGTGGTTCATGGTTCACCGCATCCGCGTCGCTATGCAGACCGGCTCTTTCGAGAAGAAGATGGGCGGCGAGGGCGGCGCGGTTGAAGCGGACGAGACGTTCATCGGCGGACTGTCGCGCAATATGCACAAGGACGTGCGCGAGCGCAGAATCACCGGGCCGGGTGGTAGCGGTAAGGTTATCGTTATGGGCTTGCTTGAGCGTCATGGCGAGGGCAGCAAGGTTAGAACTAGGATCGTTCTCGACCGCTCGGAAGGGACGATGCAAGGCGTAGTGCGTGACAACGTGGAAAGCGGTTGCGAAGTGATGACGGACGCGCACCGCTCGTACATGGGTCTGCGCGCCGACTACGTTCACCAGTTCGTTGACCACGCGGAAGAGTACGTGCGCGGCAACGTCCACACGAACGGGATTGAGAACTTTTGGAGTTTGCTCAAGCGCAGCATCAAGGGCACGTATGTTTCGGTTGAGCCGTTTCATCTGTTCCGCTACCTTGACGAGCAATCCTTCCGCTTCAACGAAAGAAAGGGCAAAGACGGCGACCGCTTTCATAAAGTGACCGGACAACTCGCTGGCAAGCATCTCACGTATAGCGAGCTAACGGGTAAAGCGGAAGCCGAAGGGGACAAGTCGCACTAAGCAGCTCACTTCTTACGGTTTGAAGAAGCGCGGGAGGCGGGCGAAGAAGAAGCAGCCCGCCTCTCATGCCTATTGCATTCTACATCACGCGGCGTTACTCTCTCGCCGTGGGCGTCGCCTCCGCATTCCGACTCTCACACCAAGCACACTTACACCAAGCCGCCACGGGGCAGCCTGTCGCGGTTAGACTAGGGCGCAGGTTACGGCAGCGCGAGCAGGTTCAGTATCACCTGCATGAAGGTAGCCGCCGCCTCGTTTTGTATGTGGCCGTCCGTCGTTAACGGGGTATGTATCACGCCGTCCGTTGTCGGCTCTTGAACGGCACTCGCCGGTTGTGGCGGCGGCGCAGGGGCAACGGGCGTGTGCATCTCTCCCCCGAACACAGGGCAGCTAAGGGCCAGCACTAACGCGGCTGTCGTTAGAGTTTTTCGCATCGTTCTTTACTCTCTGTTATGAAGTTGTCGAGTGGCTTAACCGTCCACCCCGCGAGGGTGTGACGGTTTTTTAATGCTTGCTGTGAACGCAGCAAGCGTGAAGAAAGGTTGTCCTCACATGACTTTAGCAGATGAGCGTCTGAAGGAACTAGATAACCCCTCACTCACGCTGACGGGGCGCGTGTTGCTGCGCTGCGAAGTGGCCGCAGACCTCATCCACGCGGGGCAGTATGAGGCAGCACGCGAGGCTCTAGGCGAACTGTGGCGAGGCGTCGGGGAGCGCCCGAACGTCGAAGGGCTGGACGAAAGGACAGCCGCCGAAGTGCTCTTGCAAGTAGGCGTGCTGTCGAGTTGGCTAGGCGAGACGAAAGATGTGCGGGAAGCCGCTAAAGACTTGATGAGCGAAAGCGCGTCGCTCTTTGAAAGCTTCGGAGAGTTCAACCGGGCGGCGGCAGCGCGCGCCGACCTCGCGCTGTGCTACTGGCGAGAGGGCGCGTATGACGAGGCGCGCGTGATGTTGGAGGAAGCGGCGGCGCGCATCATCGGCGACGTAGAGTTAAAGGCTAAGACGGTTTTGCGCTTAGTCGTGGTCGAAGCCTCTGCGGGGCGGTACAGTGACGCGCTACGCATCCTCACAGGCGCAGCGTCGCTCTTTGAAGAGAGTACGAGCCACGCCCTAAAGGGCGGCTTTCACAACGAACTTGCCATAATCCTGAGAAGGCTAGGCACGGCAGAACGTCGCCGGGAATACTTCGACCGGGCCATCATCGAATACACGGCAGCCGTTTATCACTTCGAGCTTGCGCGGCATGAGCGATACGTGGCGCGCATCGAAAATAATCTCGCCTTCCTGCTCTACAAGCTAGGCCGCCACCCTGACGCCCACAAGCACTTAGACCGCGCGCAGATGATATTCACGCGACTAAAGGACGCGACCAGCTTGGCAGAAGTGGACGAGACGCGGGCGCGCGTGTTGGTGGCAGAACATAAATACCGTGAGGCCAACCGCATCCTCGCGGGCGCTATCCAGACTTTCGAGAAGGGTGGGGAGTCCGCTTTGCTGGCCGACGCGTTTACACTTCAAGGCGTAGTGTGGGCGCGGCTCAGAGTCTTTGAAAGTTCCGTTGCCATCCTTCGGCGCGCGCTGGGAATGGCCGAAGGCTTAGGCGCTCTGACTAGCGCAGGGCAAGCGGTTCTGACTCTCATCGAAGAACACGGCGCGACGAAGCGGCTACCCTCTGCCGAAGTTTACGAGGCTTATCAACGCGCGGACGCTCTGCTTAAAGACACGCAAGACCCCGAAGACATAGAACGCTTGCGGGAGTGCGCGCGTATCGTCATTCGGAGGCTTGCGGGGTCGCGTCTGCGTGATAAGAACTTCTCATTTTATAGCGCGATACGTGAGTTAGAGGCGAAGCTATTAGAAGAGGCTTTAGCGGAGGCGAAAGGGAGTGTGACGGAGGCGGCGCGGCTGCTAGGCGTCCCTCATCAGACGGTCACGACCCTGCTACGGACTAGACACAAGAGGCTCGCCAGTAAGAGGGCGCCCGCGAAGAAGCGCAAGCGGAGTATCTTCAAAGAGAAGTGAGCGCCTTACTTTTTCGCGGCTGGCTTCTTTGAAGTTTGCCGCTCCCGCTCGCGTGCGGCTTTAGACTCTTTAGCGCGCCTTTCTTCTTCTAGCTTCTTTTGAAGTTCCGAGTAAGGGACGGATAAGAGTCCGTCCATTACCTTGTCAAACTCTTCAAACTCGTCGGGCGGTTTCGGCTTCATTTTCCCTCTCACAGCGCGTCAATCAGGTCAAGGAAGTGTTGCTGCCTTTCCTCTCTGCGGGAGGCTTCCGTTGTGCGCTTCGCGGAGAGTTCCATGTACTTACTGAACATCCCCGCCACCTTCTTGTCAGTCGGTTTAGCCAACGTGCCTTCAATCATTCGACCTAGCACTATCAGCTTTTCCGTTAGAACATCTTCCGCGTACTTACCTAGCAAGTCTCCCGCGATTAAACCTGTAATCATCGCGTAGAAGTGCGTGTAGTCGGTTGCCAGAGGCAAGTCCTTTAGTTGGGTGTTCCGGTACGCCTCGCGTAAGAATTTAAAGATTTTCCGCAGCGCGCGCGCCTCCGTCACTTTCAGTGCGGGGTCGGACTTCTCGTCTTGCTCGCGCGCCCTGATGAACCCCTTCAAGACCTCGACCGGCTTACGATGTTCACTGCTTCTAAAGAACATCGCCACCTCCAACAACCGCTCCCACATCCGGTCAACCTTCGCGTTGTTGTCTTGAGTGTTTTCGACCAGCCTTAACGTCTTGAGGACGTGCGTAAACTCGTTCGCTTTAACCCTGTAATGCACGTCCTCGCCGCGCTTCTGCGTTAAAGCAATCAGGTTGAAGGTGGACTGTAACAACTTGTCCCTTGAACCCATCGCCTTGACGATTGAGAAGCGGTCAACCTTGACGCCTTGCTGGTTAATGTCAACGAACAAGGTAATGATTTCGTCAAGCGTGGTTTCGTCGGTCAGGGTTATCTCGATGGTCGGTATCGAATACTCTCTGAAATCCCGAACGGTGTCCGCGTCTAAGTCCGCGAAGGTGCGCTTCTTGGTGTCGAGTTGAATCCAGAAGGAAACGTCCCTGCGCAGTTTCGGCGGGTGGAAGTAGCCTGACCAATTAGGGATGTTTAAGTCGTCTCTTTTCGTGCCGACGAATAGCATCAGACTTTCAAGCCGGCTGCTTCCCGTCCAGAATGTTGTAAGAGTACCGAGTGCCCGACGGCTCTTTGTAGAGGAAGATAGCCGGGATGGGGCGACCTAGCACGATGTTCTGCATTAGCTTCCGCCTGATGCCGACCGTCCAGACGTGGCCGCGCTGGAATACCGGCGAAAGGTTAATCTTCCCGTCATTGAGATAACCGATAATCTGGTCTATCTTCATCTCAGTGTTGCGATAGTTCATAGGTCTCCCGTCCGCACTGTGTGAGTTTTTGGGGGTCATAAAGCACCCCCATAGAGCGCGTTAATAATACATTTACGGGAGTTGATTCGTCTAGTATATTGACACCCAAGTTTTCTCCATTCACCATTTACCATTTACCATTTACCGCTTTTGAAGGAGCATTCGGATGAAGGGCAAGAGGTTACGCGTGGCGGTCGTCTTCGCGGCCCTGATGTGCTTGGCCGCCGTGCTCGCGGGCGGGGAGCCGAGGGCGGCGGAGACGGCGGCTCGTCTCCAGTCGGGCGACGACGCGGCGGCGCTCTTCGCCAAGCACTGCGCGAAGTGCCACGGCAAGGACGGGCGGGCGAAAACTCTCAAGGCCAAGTTCAACAAGGCGCGCGACCTGACCGACGCGCGCTGGCAGAAGCACGCGAGCGACGAGCGCATCTTCAACTCGATTACGCAGGGCGGCGGCAAGATGCCTGCCTTCAAGAAGAAACTCTCCTCCGCGCAGATCGAGCGGCTGGTCGTTTACGTTCGCGGCTTGAAGAAGTGACGCGCGGAAAAGTTTGAAGCGCGAGGTCGGCGGCGGTCGAGTTTGAGCCGGTCGAATCTCGCGGGGGCGAAAACGTTTGGACAGTGGAGGGGCGACGCGCGCTGCGGTCGCGCGAGCGGCAGAGTTCAGGTGAACAGCACACAGGCTTCCGACCACCGCCGTCTCTCCGTCCTCCTCCGCGTCGCGCTCGTCGCGGGGCTCTTCGCCGCCGCGTGGAGCGTCTATCGCGGCCTCCCGGCGGGCGAAGGGGCGGGCGAAGGCGGCGAGCCGGACGGCGCGACGGCGCTCCGCATCGTGCTGCGCCGACCGCCCGACGCGTCGGCGGACAAAATCCCCGTCCAACTCTACTCCATCAACATGACGGCGGCGCGCAACGAGTTCGACTCCGAGAAGCGGCCCGGCATCCGCTTCGAGGACTTCGCCATGCGGCTCATGGGCGAGCGCCGCCCCGTCACCGCCGAACTCGACGAGCGCGGCGAAACCGTCGTCGTCGTCACGCCCGGCAGGTGGTGGATACACGCCACGCTCGAAGGCGCGCGCGAACTCTCGTGGCGTCTGCCCGTCAACGCCTCAGGCCGAGAGAAGACCGTCGAACTCACCCCGGAGAACGCTTACACGAGGGCGAAGAGATTTTAAAGGCCGTGATAAGTGATAAGTGATAAGTGATGAGAGATAAGTGATAAGAAAGAAGCCGAGTCTTTTCTTATCACTTATCTCTCATCACTTATCACTTATCTCTCATCACTTATCATTTGCCACTTGTCACCCATGAAAGCACTGCGGTTCGAGCACAATTCGTTGAAGCTGTCGGAGGTGGACGCGCCCGCGCGGCGCGAGGGCGAGGCTTTGGTGCGGGTGCTTGTGGCCGGGGTGTGCAACACCGATTTGGAGATCGTGCGCGGGTACGCGGGCTTCGAGGGGACGCTCGGCCACGAGTTCGTGGGCGTGGTGGAGAGCGCGCCCGAAGAGAG
>DASTQX010000128.1:0-35503 GCA_035761505.1 Pyrinomonadaceae bacterium | reverse complement strand
AGGCGCGGCCCGCTTGCAGCACGCCGAGGAGGCCGACAATCATCCTCTCATCATGTTGAAGCAGCAGCGCCACGCGCGGCGACGGCGGCAGAGACACGACGACGGACGCCAGAGCGCGCGCCGCCTCGTCCAGTTCGCGGTAGTTGAGCGTCTTGCCTTGCGTGCGTAGCGCGACCCTTTCGGGATGCAGGCGAACCTGCTCGGCGAAGCGGTTCGGGATTGATTGCTCGATGCTGCCGAAGCCGACCGGCACGCCCGAAGGCTTCGGCCTTCGGACGGACGCGACGCGCTCGCGCCAGTCGGCGTTTAAGAGCGACAACTCGGCCAGCGGCGCGTCGGGGCGCTCGACTATCCGACCGGCGAGGGTGACGAAGCACTCGGCGAGAAATTCAATCGTCTCGGCGGTGAACAGCTCGGCGTTGTATTCCAGTCGCCCGTCCAAGCCGCCCGCCGCGTTCTCCGTGAACGAAAGGCTCAGGTCGAATTTCGACAGAAGCCCCTGCGGCGCGTTGAGCTGACGAACGTCCAAGCCTTCGAGCCGAACCTCTTCGCTGCGCGTGTTGACGAGGTTCAGCATCACCTGAAACAGAGGGTTGTGGCTCAGGCTGCGCTGCGGCTGCAACTGCTCGACCAGATATTCAAAAGGCAAGTCCTGATGAGCGTAGGCCGCAAGGGTCGTGCGCCGAATCCCGGCGAGCAGGCCGTTGAAGGTGGCCGCGCGCGGCATGCGCGTGCGCAGGACGAGCGTGTTGAGGAAGAGCCCGACGACGCGTTCCAGCTCGACGTGACTCCGGTTCGCCACCGGCGTCCCGACCGAGATGTCCTTCTGCCCGCTGTAACGGTTGAGGAGAATGTTGTAGGCCGCCAGCAGCGCCATGAAGAGAGTGCTGTCGGCGGTCTTCGCCAGCGAGCGCAGGCGCTCGGTCAGCTTCGCGTCGAGCACGAGCGGCACTTCTCCGCCCCGGTGTTCGAGCATCAAGGGGCGCGGGAAGTCCGTCGGCAGTTCGAGCCTCGGCGGTGCGTCGGCGAGTTGCGCGCGCCAGTAGTCGAGCTGCTCGTCCAGCTCCGCCCCACGGATGCAGCGTCGCTGCCATGCCGCGAAGTCGGCGTACTGGATGCGAAGCGGCTCGGCGCTCGGTTCCTGCCCTCGCCGGTAGTCGGAATAACTCGCCGCCAGCTCGCGGATGAGTAAATCCATGCTCCACCCGTCGGTGATGATGTGGTGCATGTTGAAGAGCAGCCAGTGGCGCTGCGGTTCGAGCCGGAGCAGTTG
Organism: Pyrinomonadaceae bacterium; assembly: GCA_035761505.1. Classification (GTDB taxonomy): domain Bacteria; phylum Acidobacteriota; class Blastocatellia; order Pyrinomonadales; family Pyrinomonadaceae; genus JAIVJM01. Next base: position 34,230 of record DASTQX010000128.1, on the reverse strand, counting down.
CAGGCTGAACAGCGGCCCTTCGGCGAGGTTGAAGGGGCGCGCGGCGTGCTCGGCGCGAAGGCGCTCGGCCTCGGCCAAAGGGTCTTGAAGTTCGCTCAGGTCAGTCCGCGTCAAAGGGTCGTAGAGCGGCAGCATCCGCGCGCGCGGCTGGCCGCCCTGCGTGGGGAAGCAGAAGCGAAGCCCTTCGTGACGTTCGACCAAGTGACGCAGCGCGAGCGAGAACGCGCGCTCGTCCAGAGGCCCAAGCAGTTCGAGCGAGGCGGGGACGTTGTAGGCCGTCCGCCCGTCCATTTGGTCGAGGAAGCAGAGGCGCTGCTGCGCGAACGAGAGCACGGGCTCGGCCCCTTCGGGCTGCGGCGTGAGCGGCGGCAGGCGGTAATCCTGCTCGGCGTCAATGAGCGCGGCGAGCCCGGCGACGGTCGGCTGCTCGAAGAGCGCGCGCAAGGGCAGGTCGCAGCCGAAGTGGTCGCGGATGCGCGCGATGACTTGAGTGGCGAGCAGCGAGTGGCCGCCGAGCGAGAAGAAGTCGGCGCGGCGCTCGACGCGCGCGAGGCCGAGCAGCGCGGCCCAGAGTTCCGCCAGCCTCTCTTCCGTCGCCGTGCCCGGTTCGGCGTCGGCCTCCGTCGTCGCCGCGTCGAGTTTCAGCGCGCCGAGCGCGAGACGGTCGAGCTTGCCGTTGGGCGTGCGCGGCAGTTCTTCCAGCCGGACTAACTGCGAAGGAATCATGTACGCGGGCAACCGCGCCTGTAACTCCGCGTGCAGAGCGTCGGGCGTCCCCGGCTGTTGCGCAACGTAATAGCCCACCAGCTTCTGCTGGCCGTTGACGCCTTGTACGGCCACGACCGCCTCGCGCACGGCGGGCAGGTCGAGGAGCGCGGCTTCGATCTCTCCGAGTTCGATGCGGAAGCCGCGCAGCTTGATCTGATTGTCGCCGCGCCCGAGGTAATCGAGCGCGCCGTCCGCGCGCCAGCGGACGTGATCGCCGGTGCGGTACATCCTTCGGCGGCGGCCCAGCACGTCAACTTCGACGAACCGCTCGGCGTCCAGCTCAGGCCGGTTGAGATAGCCCGCTCCGAGACCTGCTCCGCCGATCCACAACTCGCCGGGCAGCCCCTCCGGCACGGGCTGGAAGTGCGCGTCGAGCACGGCCACCTCGGCGTTTTCGATGGGCCGTCCGAGCGGCACGGGGTCTTCTTCCGAGCTTCCGTCGAACGACCAAGCCGCGCAGATGTCCGTGCATTCGGTCGGCCCGTAGGTGTTCAGCACCCGCGCCGCGCAACCGTCCGAACCGAGCCAGCGGCGCAGCCTCGCCGTCTGAATCGGCTCGCCGCCGAGCACGACCCAACGCAGCGACGCAAGCCTCTCCAACTCTGCTAACTCACGCGACTCGACGAGCGGGTAGAAGGTGCTCGGCGTGCAGTTGAGCCAAGTGATGCGTTGCGCGGCGACCGTTCCGGCAATCGCTTCGGGGTCGTAATCTTCGCCGGCGGGCAGGTGCAGCGAGCCGCCGACCAGCAAGGGCGTGAAGAGGTTCTTCTGCGTGAGGTCGAAGCCGAGGGCGCTGATGAGCAGCACGCGGTCTGCGTCCGTCAAGCTCAGGGCGCGGACGTACCACTGCAAGAGGTTGGCGAAGCCGCGATGATAGACGGCGGAGCCTTTGGGCTGGCCGGTCGTGCCCGAAGTGTAGATGACGTAGATGAGATCGTCCGGCCCGGCCTGCGGCGGCAGAGGCTCGGTCGGCTGCGCGGCGATGGAGTCCGCTTCGCGGTCGAGCAGGCAGACCGTCAGATCGCTGGCGGGCAGTTGAGGTTCGAGCGCGGAATGGCTCAACAGCAGCGCCGCGCGCGCGTCTTCGATGATGAACTTGACGCGGGCCGCCGGGTAGTTCGGGTCGAGCGGCAGATAAGCCGCCCCGGCCTTCAACACGCCGAGCACCCCGACGAGCATATCTACGCTTCGCGGAAGGAAGAGCGCCACCTTGTCGCCGCGACCGACGCCGCGCTGCTTCAAGTAACGCGCCAGTTGATTCGCGCGCCCGTCGAGTTGCCGGTAATCGAGACTGTGTGCGCCGCACATCACCGCCGGGCTGTGCGGCGTGCGCCGCGCTTGCGCCTCGACGGCTTCGACGACGCTCTCCCAATCGAGCGCGCGGCGCGGGCCTTCACCGGCGGCGATGAGTTTGCGGCACTCTCCGGCGGTCAGCATGTTGAGCCCGGCGAGCGGCTGCGAGGGGCGCTCAAGCGCGCTGCGCAGTAACTCCTCGAAGTGCCCGGCGAGTCGCGCGACCCGCTCCTGCTCGAAGATGTCGGCGTTGTACTCCCAGACCAGACGCAAGCCCCCGGCCTGCTCTTCGACGTAGAGCGTGAGGTCGAACTTCGCCACCGTCAGCGGCGGCGGCAACGTTTCGACCACGAGGCCCGTCAGACTCAGCCCGGCGCTCGGCGTGTTGAGCATGACGAGCATGACTTGAAAGAGCGGCGTGTGACCGAGACTCCGTTCGGGCTGCAACTCTTCCACCAGCTTCTCGAACGGCACGTCTTGATGCGCGTAAGCGTCGAGGCACGCGCGCCTCACACCTTTGAGCAGGCTGACGAAACCTTCCGCGGGCTCGACCCGCGTGCGGAGCGCGAGCGTGTTGACGAAGAAGCCGACGAGCCCTTCGACCTCGCTGCGCGAGCGATTGGCGACGGGAGAGCCGACGACCAAATCTTCCTGCCCCGTGTAACGCCACAGCAGAGCCTTGAAGCCCGCCAAGAGCGTCATGAAAGTGGTGCTGGCGTTCGTCAGGTTGAACCGCCGCAACTCTTCGGCGAGCCCGGCGTCGAGCGTCTGCGTCCATAATCCGCCCCGGTAACTACGGCGCGGCGGGCGCGGGCGGTCGCCTCGCAGTTCGAGGAGCGGCGGAGCGCCTTCGAGCTGCTTCCGCCAGTAGGAAACCTCCTGCTCCAACACCTCGCCCTTCAGCCACCCGCGCTGCCACGCCGCGTAATCCGCGTACCGGACGCTCAACTCCGGCAGCGCCGCCGTGCCGCCTTGAAGCTCGGTCTCGTAGAGCGCCGACAGTTCGCGCAACAGCACGCCGAGCGACCAGCCGTCGCTGATGATGTGGTGCATGTTGAAGAGCAGCCGGTGCGTCTCCGCGTCGAAGCGCAGCAGGTGCAGGCGGAGGAGCGGCCCTTCGGCAAGATCGAAAGGCTGCGCGGCGTGCGCGCGGCTCAGGCGCTCTGCTTCCCTTTCGCGCTCCGACGCGTCGAGCGCGGAGAGGTCTGTGACGCTCAGCGCGTCGTATGTTTCGAGCAGCCGCGCGCGCGGCTGGCCGTCCGACGCGGGGAAAGAGAGTCGCAGGGCCGCGTGCCGCGCGACGAGCGCGAGCAACGAGCGGCGCAGCGCCGCTTCGTCGAGCGCCCCGCGCAGCGCGAGCCCGGCGGGCATGTTGTAAGTGGCCGAGGGGCCTTCCAACTGCTCAAGAAACCAGAGTCGCTGCTGGCCGAAAGAGGGCTGCGGCTCGACGCCTTCGGGCAGCGCCTTGAGCGGCGGCAGCGTCAACGCGCCCTTCTCACGTTCGAGGTGCTGGGCGAGCGCGGCGACGGTCGGATGGTCGAACAGAGTGCGCAGAGGGAGTTCGACGCCGAAGCTGTCGCGGACGCGCGCGACAAGCCGCGTGGCGAGCAGGGAGTGGCCGCCGAGCGAGAAGAAATTATCGTTGACGCCGACGCGCGGCAGTTCGAGCAAAGCCGCCCAGAGCGCGGCCAGAAAACTTTCGGCTTCGGTGCGCGGCGCGACGAAGCTCTCCGCCTCATCTTCGCGTGTGGGCGCGGGCAGTGCGCGCCGGTCAACCTTGCCGCTCGGCGTCTGCGGCAGGCGTTCCAGCAACGTGACGCTTGCGGGAATCATGTAGCCGGGGAGGTGTTGACGCAGGTGCGCGTCCAGACTTTGAAGCAGTTCGTCCGTCTCACCCGCATCCGCCGCGACGTATGCCGCCAGCCGTCGCGCGTCGCCGTCGCCGCGGACGACGACCGCCGCTTCGCGCACCGACGGGTGGCGGCTGAGCACCGCCTCGATCTCGCCCAACTCGACGCGGAAGCCGCGCAGCTTAATCTGATTGTCCGCGCGCCCGACGTACTCAATCGCGCCGTCCGCGCGACGGCGCGCGAGGTCGCCCGTGCGATAGAGGCGTCCACCGCCGTCGTGCGCGAGGAACCTCTCCGCCGTGAGGCCGGGCCGGTTCAGATACCCACGCGCGAGCGCCGCCCCGGCGACGTACAACTCGCCCGGCACGCCGACCGGCACGGGCTGAAGGCGCGCGTCGAGCAGGTGAATTTCCACGTTCGAGACGGGCTCGCCAATCGGGGGCAACTCTTCCCAGTCGGCGACGGACTCAGGCAACGCGTGCGCGGTGACGACGTGACTCTCGGTCGGGCCGTAATGATTGTGCAGGCGGCAGCGCGTGCCCTCGAAGGCGCGGCGGATGGCCGGGGTGATGCGCAACTGCTCGCCCGCCGTAATCACTTCACGCAAAGACGGCGGCAGGCCGTGGGCGGCGGCGCTCTCGGCGAGATGTTGGAGCGCGACGAAAGGCAGGAACAATCTCTCGACGCGATGCTCGCCGAGCCAAGTCAGGAGCACGTTGCTGTCGCGCCGCCGCTCTTCGTCAATCAAGACCAGCGTGCCGCCGCCGCAGAGCGTGGTCGCAAGCTCTTGAAAGGACACGTCGAAGGTGAGCGGCGTGTATTGCAGCGTCCGCGCGGGGCGGTCGAGGCCCGGCTGCCGCGCCTGCCACGCGACGAGGTTGACGAGCGGGCGGTGCGTCATCGCGACGCCTTTGGCCTGACCCGTCGAGCCGGAAGTGTAGAGGACGTAAAGCAAGTCGTCCGGCGCGGCGCTCGATGCCGGGGCCGTCGCCTCGCCTTGCGTGAGCAGTTCACTCGCAGCCGCGAGGTCGAGCACCTTCGCGCCCGTCGGCGGGAGTTGCGCGCCCCAACCGGCGCGCGTCAACAGGACGGGCGGCGCGCTCTCGCCGAGCATGAAGCCGAGTCGCTCCGGCGGTAGTTCCGGGTCGAGCGGGAGACACGCCCCGCCCGCCTTCAACACCGCGAGCACCGAGACGACGAGTTCGGCTGAGCGCGGGAGCATGATTCCGACCGGGACGTTCGGCCCCACTCGATGCGCCGCTTGCAGATGCCGCGCGAGACGGCTTGAGCGCTCGTCAAGTTCGCGGTAACTGAGCCGCCCTCCGAAGCCTTCGACGGCGATGGCCTCCGGCGTCGAAGCCACTTGCGCGGCGAAGAGTTCGGCGAGCGTCTGCCCCGCCTGATACTCCGCGCGCGTCTCGTTCCAAGTCCGCAGTTGCTCCTCCTCGGCGGCGCTGAGCAGCGGCAGGCTGCCGACCGGAAGTTCGGGACGCGTGAGGAGCGAACTCAGCAAGCGCTCGAAGTGAAGCGTCATGCGCTCGACGGTCGAGGGACGGAAAAGGGCGGTCGCGAACTCCCACGTCAGGCGCATGGTATCGTCGCCGCGCTCAAGTGCCGTCAGCGTCAGGTCGAAGACCGAGCCGCGCTGCCCCGCGCGGAGCACTTCTTCAAAGAGCCCCTGCGACTCCACGGGCGCGCCGCTCTCGCGCTCATAGACGAAGCCGACCTGAAAGAGCGGCGAGCGGCTGGGGTCGCGCGGCGTCCGCAGGTCTTCGATCAACTGCGGGAACGGGTAGTCCTGATGCGCGAGCCCTTCGAGGACGACGCGGCGCACGTCCGAGAGGAAAGACGCGCCTTCCGGGTCGCCGTCGAAGCGCAGGCGCAGCACGACCGGGTTGACGAAATAGCCGACCATCTCGCCCAACTCTTCGCGGTTGCGACCGAGCATCGGCGAGCCGACGAGCAGTTCACTCTGTCCCGTGTAACGTCGGAGCAGGATGCCGAGCGCGCTCAGGAGCACGACGTAAGGCGTGACGAGATGCTCGCGCGCGAACGCACGCAGGCGCGCGGTCAGTTGCGGCGAAAGGGTGCTGAGCAAAGTCGCGCCGCCGTACTGTTGCTGCTGCGGGCGCTCGAAGTCCGTGGGCAGGTCGAGCACGGGCAACTCGCCGCCCAGTTGTTCGAGCCAGTAGTCGCGGGCCTTCTGGCCTGCTTCCGTCCGAGGCCAATCCAACGACCAGCGAACGTAATCGCGGTAAGCCCACGGCAGAGAGGGAAGTTCCGGCGTCTCGCCGCGCAGCCGCGCGCGATAGAGCAGCGTGAGGTCGCGGAAGAGAATTTCGAGCGAGCGGAAATCAACGACGATGTGGTGGACGGCGAAGACCAGAACGGGAATCTCTGTCTCGCCGTCGCCCGTGCCCGTCAGCAAATGCCAGCGCGCGACCGGCCCGGCTTCGAGGTCGAAGGGCTGGTCGGCAAGGCTCTCGATGAACCGCTCCGTCTCTTCGGCGCTCCACCCGCGCGCGTCGGTGATGGCGAGCGAGGGCGGCTCGTCCGGCGTGACGCGCTGCGCGGGGCTGCCTTCAACGTCGCCGAAGCGCGTGCCGAGAACGCCGTGACGCGCCGCGAGCGCGACGAGTGCTTCTCGGAGCGCGGAGTGGTCAACGTCTCCGTTCAAGCGGGCGGCGCAGAAGGTGTTGTAGGCGAGGCCGCGCGGGTCTAAACGGTAGATGAACCAGAGCGCCTCCTGTCCCTGCGAGAGCGGGTACGGCCCCGTCGCGTCCGTGTCGGCGGCGCGCGGCGTCTGCCCTTGCAGGTACTCGATCAACTCGTCGCGGCGCTGCCTGATTTGCGCCAGAATCTCTTCGCCCGGCGCTCTGTCGGCGGCGGCGCGATAACGCAGCCGCCCCTCCTCCACGAAGAGCTGTATCTGCTGTCGAGTTAGATAACTGATGAACTCAGCGTTGTTCATATGACCTTTTAAATCTCGCCCGTGATCCACTCTTGCCGCTCGTGCGGCGCGTTCGCCTCGACCGGCCCCGCCGCTTCGTTCGCACGTGTGCCCGAAAGCAACTCCGCCAAACCGTTCACGCTCAACCCGCCGAGCAAGTCCGTTAAAGGCACGACGAGTCCCAACTGCTGCTGCAAGCCGTTGCGTAATTTCACGGCCATCAAAGAGTCCAGACCGAGACGCGGCAGGGCCATCTCGGCGTCGAGCCGCGCGGGCGGCAGGCGGAGCGCGGCGCTCAACTGCTCCGTCAACCACGCGCGCAAGTCTTCCGTCGAGCACGCCTTCGCGCTCGCGCGAGAAGAGTCAACCGCCTCGCCGTTCGGCGACGGCGGCGAGCCGCGAGAGACCAGCGACTCGAAGAGGCCCGTCGCGCAACGGCTCAGGTAGAGCGGCGCGAAGCGTTCCCAATCGGCGGCGACGACGGCGGCCTGCGCCGCCCCTTCGCCGAGGAGCGACGAAAGCTCCGCCGTCGCGTCCGCGACCGGCGTCGGATGAATACCGAAAGAGCGCAGGTCGGCGGCGGCTGTCGCGTCGAGCAAAGCGGTGTTGAGGAGCGGCCCCCAGTTGACGCTCAGCGCCGCGCGCCCCTGCGCCTGCCGGTAGGCCGCGAGCCCGTCGAGGAAAGCGTTGGCGGCGCTGTACGCGGCCTGTCTCTGCGACCCCCACAAACCGGCGATGGACGAGCAGTTGACGAAGAAGTCGAGCGCCGCCGTCGCCGTGCAATGGTGCAAAGCCCAAGCGCCTTGCAGCTTGGGCGCGAGAATCTTGGCGAAGCCCGGCCAGTCGAGGTCGGCGAGCGTGTCTTGCGCGTTCAGCCCCGCCGCGTGCAGCACCCCGCGCAGCGATGGCCCCGCCTTCTGCCACTCGTCGAGTTGCGCCGCCAGACCCGGCGCGTCGGTCACGTCCACGGCGGCGACCCTCGCCGTCACTCCGAGCGCATTAAGCTCTTCAAGGTAAGCGCGCGCGCCCGCATCGTCCGCGCCGCGCCGCCCGACGAGCCAGAGATGGCGCGCGCCCTCCCGCACGAGCCAGCGACCGAGTTGGCAACCGAGGCTGCCGAGCCCGCCCGTGATGAGGTAGCTCGCGTCCGCGCGAACGACCTCCGCGTGCGTCGTCGCGGTTGCAGCCAGCGCGCGCAAGCGGGGCACGCGGAAGCTCCCCGCGCGGAGCGCTCGCTGGCTGTCTTCGCCCGTGTCGTAGAGGAAGGCGCAGACGGCGGCGGCGTCCCGCGCGGTCGGCGCTTCGGCGTGCACGTCGAGGAGCCCGCCGAAGAGCCACGGCAATTCCAACGCGAGCGTCCGGCCCAAGCCCCACAGCGCGGTCTGCGCCAGTCCCTCCAAGCGGTCTTCGGGCACGACGCGTTGCGCGGCGCGACTCAAGAGCCAGAGGCGCGGCGGCTGCGGGAGGTCTTTCAGAGCGCGGACGAGATGAAGCACGCTGCCGAGGCTCTGCCGCTGAGCTTCCATCAAAGCGCCCGCGTCGAGCGCCGAGGGCGAAGGGTTGTCTAATCCCCAGAGGTGGACGATGCCGCGCGCCGCTCCGACCTCGCCGAGCAGCGCGCGCAGAGCCTCCGCGTCGGTCGGCGGCAGGCTGCGCCGCCCGCCGTTCAAAGGCGCTCGATAAACCAGAGTGCAGCGCGCGCCCCGGCCTTCGAGTTCCTTCGCAATCGCCTCGCCCCAGCCCAACCCGTCGGCGAGAATCAGCCAACGGTCGTCCGGGCCCGGAGTCGCCGGAAGCGCCGGAGCGGTCGCGGCCTCCCAGTCCAGTTGATAAGTCCGAGGGCGGAGAGTGGCGGGCGGAGATGACTGTGGGCGGAAGCCTTCCGGCGGCTCGACCGAGTAGTTCTGCCGCTCGAACGGGTGACCCGGCAGAGCCACGCGCCGCAGCTTCAAGCCTCCGTAGAAAGCAGCCCAGTCGGGGCCATCGCCCTTGACGTATCTCGCGGCCAACTCGTCGGCGTCGAAGGAAGCGTCGGAGGCGCGCGGCGTCGCTTCCGTCGCGCGCGAAGCGGCGAGAGATGACGAGACGTTGCCCGACCGGATGTCGCCGCCCGTCCCGCCGTCGAGCCATTCGGAGAGCCGCGAGCGCAGCGCCGAAACGCTTTCGCCCGACACTAAGAGACGCCGCGCGAAGTGGTCGCGCCCGCAGGCCGCCGTGAAGCAGATGTCCGCCGGGTGCTCGTCGGTCGTCTCAAGGTACGCAGCGAAGCGACGCGCCAGCACGCGCAAGGCCGTCTCGGTCTTCGCCGATAAAGGCAAAAGGTAACGACTCAGGGATGGAACTTCGCGCGCCTCCACAAACGGCGCTTCCTCGACGATGACGTGCGAGTTGGTTCCGCCGAACCCGAACGAACTCACCCCGGCCCGGCGCGGCCCTCCGTCAGTCGCCCACGCCTCGGCGCTCGCCGGAATCCGCAGCGGACTCCGCGCCCAATCAATGCGCGGGTTGAGCGACTCGCAATGCAGGTGCGCCGGGATGGTTTGATGTCGGAGCGCAAGTACGATCTTCAAAAGCCCCGCGACCCCGGCAGCCGACTCAAGGTGTCCGACGTTCCCTTTCACGGAGCCGACCGTGAGACGCCCGCGCGCCTCGCCGTAAACGGCGCTCAGGGCTTCGGCCTCAATCGGGTCGCCGAGCGGCGTCCCCGTCCCGTGCGCCTCGACGTAACTGACGGCGGCGGGTTCGAGTCTCGCGCGTTCGAGCGCCCTCCGTATCACGCGCTGCTGCGCGGGGCCGTTAGGCACGGTGAGCCCCGAAGTGCGCCCGTCCTGATTGACCGCCGAGCCTCGGATGACGGCGTAGATGGTGTCGCCGTCGCGCACCGCATCGGCCAGACGCTTGAGGAGCACCAGCCCGCAGCCTTCGGAGCGGACGATGCCGTCGGCGTCCGCCGAGAACGCCTTGCAGCGCCCGTCCGGCGCGAGCATGTGCGCGCGCGAATGGTTGATGCTCACGGTCGGGTCGAGGATGAGGTTGACGCCGCCGCCGATAGCGAAGTCTGATTCGCCGTCGCGCAAGCTCTGACAGGCTTGATGAATCGCCACGAGCGACGAAGAGCAGGCCGTATCAACTGCGAGGCTTGGGCCTTCGAGCCCGAAGAAGTATGAGAGGCGGTTGGCGGCCAGACTGAGCGCGTTGCCGGTTCCGATGTAGGCGTCAATCTCTTCGGGCCGCCGGTTGAGACGCCGCAGGTAGTCGTTGGTCGAGATGCCGATGAAGACGCCGGTCTGCGTGCCGAGCAGGCTCGCGGGCGGCACTCCCGCGTGTTCAAGTGTCTCCCAGCAGACTTCGAGCAGCAGGCGTTGCTGCGGGTCGAGGTGCGTCACTTCGCGCGGCGAGATGCCGAAGAAGACTGGGTCGAACTCTTCCACGGCATCGAGGAAGCCGCCGAAGCGCGTGACGATGGTGCCGGGGTGGTCGGGGTCTGGGTGATAGAAGGATTCCACATCCCAGCGGTCGCGCGGCACTTCGGAAATCGCGTCCACGCCGTCACGCAGCATCGCCCAGAACTCTTCGGGGCCGCTCGCGCCGCCCGGCATCCGGCAACCCATGCCGATGACCGCGATGCCGTCGAGACTCGCAGTGAACGGTGCAGACTTCTGCGACGAAGGCGAAGGACGCATCGCGCCGTCGCCTTCACCCGCGAGCGCCGGGCCGAGTTGATTCAACAACTCTTCGGCGAGCGCCGCCGCCGTCGGGTAATTGAACGGGAGCGTAATCGGCAGCGGCCTCGCAAGGTCACGCTGCAAGCGGTTACGCAACTCCACGACGTTGAGCGAATCGAGCCCTTGCGCGGCGAAGCCTCCCTGCGCGTCGAGCGTCCGCGGCTCGCGTCCGAGGACGGAAGCCGCGACACCGAGAATGTGCTCTCTCAACTCTGCCCTGCGCGCCTCCGGCGAAAGCCGTTGCAAACGTCTGAGCAGGTCGGACGACAAAGACGCTTCTTCATTCCCGCTCGTCTGCGTGCCGTTTGTCTCCTTCAACTCGACGCGCGCGAAGGTGCGTCCCGAAGCCGAAGGCAGAAGGGCGAGTTGCGGCAGGTCGAGCGCCAGCGCTCGCTCGAACGCGGCGAAGCCCCCGGCGTGAGTGATCGGCGCTAAGCCGTGACGCTCCAACTGCCGCGCGACCGAAGGGGCTTGGGCGGCCTCCTCCCAAGCGCTCCAGTTCAGGCTGAGCGCGGGCAGACCGCGCGCGCGGCGGTACGCGGCGAGGCCGTCGAGGAAGGCGTTCGCCGCCGCGTAGTTCGACTGGCCCGGATTGCCGAGCAGGCTGCTCGCCGAAGAAAAGAGGATGAAGTGATGCAGCGGAAGTTGCTCGGTCAAGAGGTGCAGGTTCCAGCCGCCGAGCACCTTCGGCGAGAGCACGGCCCGGAAGCGCTCGTTCGTCTGCTGGTGCAATGCGCCGTCGTCCCTCACGCCCGCCGCGTGAATCAAACCTTGCAGCGGCGGCCACTCGCCCTGCATCTCCGCCAGCACTTCGCGCAGCGCGTCGAAATCGCTCACGTCCAGCGTCCGCACCTTCACCACCGCGCCCTGCGCGACGAGGGCCGCGATGCGCGTCTCAGCATCCGCGCCGGGCTCACGCCTGCCGAGCAGCAGGAGGTGACGCACGCCCCGACCCACGAGCCACTCCGCCGTCTTCAGGCCGAGGTTGCCGAGCCCGCCCGTGACGAGCCACGCGTCGCCGAACGGCTTCGGCGTGACGGCCTCCAACTTTTGCGGCTCCAAACTCCAAGTGAAGCGACGCGCGCCGCGCCAGCAGACTTCCGTCGTGCGAGCGTCCGCCGCAAGGCACTCTTCAAATAACTGCTCGGCGGCCTGCCACGTCTCGCCGCCGAGGTCAACCAGACGAATCCGCCAGTCCGGATACTCGCCCCGCAACGCGCGCCCGAAGCCCCAGAGCAACGATTGCAACAAGCCCTCGGTCGCTTCGTCCCCTTCGCCTTCTCTTCCGAGCGCAACGGCCTCGCGGCTCACGAGCCAGAGGCGAATACTGCGCGCGCCCTCTTCGGCGATTCGTTGGAGCAGAGACAGAAGGCGACCGACGAGTTGTTCAAGGACGGAAGGAAACGTCTCCGCGTCCAGCGTCGAAGCCTTCGGCCAGTCGAGCGCCCACAGGCAAACCACCTGCAACGGCTCCGACCCTTCCGGCGCGGACGCCTTCACGCGCGACAAAGACTCCGGCGTCCACGTCTCGACCGAAGTGCAAGAGGAGCCGCGCTCTTCCAGCAACGTTTGCAAAGCCGACCCGACGCCCTGCGTGTCGGACAAGAGCAGCCATTCGCCGGACGCATCCCTCTCGACGTGCTCGTGCGCGGAGTCCGTCGGCCTCTCTTGCCAACGAGGCACGTAGCCCCACTCGCTCACGTCCGCCGGAACATCTTCCGTCACGTGTAGAGGCTCGACCGTCGAGTCGCCGTTGCGCCTCAAGCCACTCAGAATCTCTCGCCCGTCCGTCTCACCCGGCGGAAGCGGCGGCGGTGCGAAGCTCTTGCGCTGGAAGGGATAGGTCGGCAGGCCGTGGACGCGGCGGCGCGTGTAGTCTTGTTCAAAGCCCTGCCAGTCGGGCGTCACCCCGGCGACGTAGAGCCGCGCGAGGCTGTCGAGCATGACCGCCCAATCGTCGCCTGCGGGTTGAAGGCTCGGCAGCCACTCCACTTCGGGGTCGGCGATGCACTGCGCCCCCAGACGGCTGAGCATGGGGCGCGGCCCGATCTCAAGAAAGAGGCGGTGCGACTCGCCGAGGCGGTTGATGCCGTCGGCGAAGCGCACCGTCTCGCGCAAGTGGCGCGTCCAGTAGTCGGCGTCGGGCGCTCCTTCCATCGCCCGGCCTTCGAGATTGCTGATCCAAGGGATGCGCGGCGGCGAGTACGCAAGCCCGGCGGCGAGTTCGTGAAACTCTTTCAGGATCGGCGACAACAGCGGCGAGTGGAACGCGTGCGAGACGCGCAGGAAGCGGCAGACCAGTCCTTCGCCCGCGAGCTTCGCGCTCAGGCTCTCAAGCGTTCGGCGGTCGCCGGAGAGCACGACCGTCTCCGGCGCGTTGACCGCCGCGACCGAGACTGTCTCCGCATGGTCTTGAATCTCTTCGCGCGCGCGTGCTTCGTCGGTCAAGACGATGAGCATCGCGCCGTCGAGTGGCAAACTCTGAATCAACCTTCCGCGCGCCGCGACCAACTTCAAACCGTCGCGCAGGCTGAAGACCTCCGCGACGCAGGCGGCGACGTACTCGCCGAGGCTGTGGCCGATGAGCGCGGCGGGCTCGACGCCCCAGCGCCGCCAGAGTCGCGCGAGCGCGTACTCGACGACGAAGAGCGCGGGCTGCGTGTATTCGGTCTGGTCAATCAACTCGGCGTCGTCGCCGAAGATGACGGGCAGAAGGGGCCGCCCCATCTCTTCGCGGACGAGCGCGTCGCACTCTTCGAGGTCGGCCCTGAAGCCGGGCTGCGTCTCGTAAAGTCGCCGCGCCATCCCGGCGTACTGCGCGCCCTGCCCGCCGAACATGAAGACCACGCCCGGCCTCTGCGTCGCCGCGCGCCCGCTCGCGGCCTCTTGGACGCGCTCGCCTCCGGCGAAGGAGTTCAAACGCTCGGCCAGTCGCGCCGTCGAAGTCGCCGCGAGCGCCAGCCGTTCGGGCATCTGCGCGCGCCGGGTCGAGGTCGTGAAGCAGAGGTCGGCGAGAGGCACATCGGGCCGCCGTTCGAGAAACTCCGCGTAGCGCCCGGCGAGTTCGCGCAGGGCCGTGGGGCTCTGCGCCGAGAGCGTGAAGAGATGCGCGGTTCGGTCAGCAGCCTCTTCATCCAAGACCTCCGGCGCGGGCACCTCTTCGCGCGGGGCTTGTTCGAGGATGACGTGCGCGTTAGTGCCGCCGAAGCCGAAGGAGTTGACCGCCGCGCGGCGCGGCCTGAAGGTTTGTGCGCCCGCGTGTTCGGGCCACGGCTCCGCCTTTCCGGCGATGGAGAAAGGCGAGCCGTCGAGCTTGATGAGCGGGTTCAGCTTTTTCAGGTTGAGCTGCGCGGGCACTTCCGCGTGTTGCAAGGCGAGGACGACTTTGATGAGCCCCGCGATTCCGGCGGCGGCTTCGAGGTGGCCGATGTTGGCCTTCACCGAACCGACCCAGCAACGCTCCGACTCGTCCCTGCCCTCGCCGAGCACGGCTTGAATCGAACTCATCTCGATGGGGTCGCCGAGGCGCGTGCCCGTCCCGTGCGCTTCGAGGTAGTCAATGGAGTTCGCGCCGAGATTCGCCTGCCGGAGCGCCTGACGCAGGAGCGACTGTTGGGCCGAAGGGTTGGGCGCGGTCAATCCGTTGCTGTGTCCGTCCTGATTGACGGCGGACGCGCGAATCAGCGCGAGCATGGCGTCGCCGTCGCGGCGCGCGTCGGAGAGTCGCTTGAGCACGACGACGCCGCAGCCCTCGCCGCGCACGTAGCCGTCGGCGTCGGCGTCGAAAGTCTTGCAGCGCTGTCCCGGCGAGAGCACGCCGGAGCGTTCGAGCGCCAGTTGAATGTGCGGGCTCAAGATGAGGTTCACGCCGCCCGCGAGCGCGAAGTCGCACTCGCCGCCGCGCAGGCTTCGGCAGGCTTGATGGACGGCCACGAGCGACGAAGAGCAGGCCGTATCAATCGCCATGCTCGGCCCGCTCAGGTCGAGTTGATAGGAAAGGCGGTTGGCGGCGATGCTGAAGGCGAGGCCCGTCCCGCTGTGCGCGTTGATGAGTTCGCCCGCGTCGGAGCGGCGGAACTGCCGGAAGGCGTGATCGGCGGCGCTGATGCCGACAAAGACTCCGCCGCGCACGCCGCTCGCGCGACGCGGCGGCAGGCCCGCGTTCTCCAAAGCCTCCCAAGCGACTTCGAGCAGCAAGCGCTGCTGCGGGTCCATCGCCCGCGCCTCGCTGGCCGAGATGTTGAAGAACCCGGCGTCGAACTCTTCGACCGCATCGAGGAAGCCGCCCTCGACGCCGGGCAGGCTCCGGCTCGGCGCAATCGCGCTCCGCCCCTCGCGCAGCAAGGCCCAGAACTCGCGCGCGTCCGCCGCGCCGGGGAAGCGGCACGCGAGGCCGACGACGGCGATTGGCTCTTCGCCAGCGGCAACTTTTTCGAGCCCGACCGAAGTAACTTGCGCGGGCGCGTCGGCGTTGAGTGCGAGTGTCGCGGCGGGCGCGAACGATTCGCTCAGATGCGCGCTGAGCGCGGCGACGCTCGGATATTGCCAGAGCAGAGTCGGGCTCAACTCGACGCCGCCGAGCCAGTCTTCGAGCGCCGCAACCAGAGCGACACCGGCGCGCGAATCAAGGCCGTACTCGGTGAAGGTCGCGTGCAGGTCAATCTCTTTCGGGTCGAGCCGCAGAGGGGCGGCCAAGTGCCGGCAGAGCCACTGCTGAAGCTCGCTCATGTTCGGGCGCGGCGCGCTCGCGGCGGGCGCGTCGGCGGTCGGTCGCGGCTCCCACGTGGCGAGGGTCGCGAGCCGCCCTTCGAGGAAGGCTTGACGGCAGGCGCGGCGTTGCAGCTTGCCGCTTGAGGTCTTGAGGATGCCGCCGCGCTTGAGGATGGCGATGGCCGCGACGGAAAGCTCGTGATGACTCGCGACCGTTTCGCGGATGCGGCGGAAGAGCGGAGCCCAGTCGGCCTGCGGGCGCTCGGCCTCGGCGACAACGATGAGTTGCTCCGCGCCGTCGCGCTCGACCCCGAAGGCCGCGCAACTGTCGCGGCGCAACTCCGGGCAGTTGCTCTGCACCGTCCACTCGATGTCCTGCGGGTAATGGTTGACGCCGCCGACGATGATTAAATCCTTCAACCGCCCCGTGACGTACAAGTCGCCTTCGAGGATGAAGCCCAGATCGCCCGTCCGCAGATACTCCGAGCCGTCCGCGTCTTCGCCCGCGAGACGCGCGCGGAAAGTCTCGCGCGTGTCCTCCTCCTTCTGCCAGTAGCCGAGCGCGACGCTCGGATCATCTATCCAGATTTCGCCGACGCGTTCGGGCGGGCACGCGCGGCGCGTTTCCGGGTCAACGATGCGAAGCCGCGTCACGCCCTGCGGCGCTCCGCAGCTCATCACCCGTCGGCCCGTCCGGGCGTCGGCCTCAGCTTCGAGCGGCACAACGCGGTGCTGCTCAAGCGCTTCGGCTTGCAGGACGCAACTGCGCGGGGGCGTGTCGTGACGGCGCGCGGTGACGAAGAGCGTGGCCTCGGCGAGCCCGAAGCCGGGATAGAAAGTCTCGGCGCGGAAGCCGCAGGGGGCGAAAGCCTCGGCGAAGCTGCGGAGGGTGTCGGCGCGCACGGGCTCGGCCCCGTTGCCCGCCACCTTCCAGCAGCCGAGGTCGAGTTCGAGCCGCTGCTCCGGCGTGACGCGCTGGACGCACATCTCGTAAGCGAAGTTCGGGCCGTGGCTGTGCGTCGCGCGCAGGCGGCTGATGGCCTGCATCCAGCGCAGCGGTCGCTTGAGGACGGTCAGCGGCGAGAGAAGATAAGAGGGGACGTTGCTGTAGAGCGGTTGCAACAGCCCTTCCACCAACCCGTAGTCGTGGAAGTAAGGCATCCACGTGATGCTTATGCTGTCGTCTTCGTAGCCGAAGCCGTCCCTCAGATAACCGAGGTTGTGCAGGACGTTGGCATGGCTAATCATCACCCCGCGCGGCGTCTTGGTGGAGCCCGACGTGTACTGCAAGTAGGCGAGGCTCTGCGGGCGGATGTCCGGTGCGCGCCAGTCCTCCGCCGTGTCGGATTCCACCTCGTCGGTCAGGAGCCAGCGCAGGGGCGGAAGAAGCTCCTTCATTCTCTCTGACAGCTCGCCCGCGAGCGAGGCGGTGGTGAGCACGAGCGCGGGCTCGGCGTCTTCGAGGATTGCTTGGAGGCGGGGCAGAGTGCGTTTCAGTCGCGCGCCGTCGGGCGGCGGCACGGGAACCGCTATCACGCCTGCGGAGAGGCAGCCGAAAAACGCGGGGAGGAAAGCGAGGCCCGGCGGGTAGAGCAGGAGCGCGCGGCTGCCCGGCGTCGTCTGCCGCGCGATCTCGGCGGCGATGGCGCGGGCCTTCCGCGCGAGTTCGGCGTAGCTCAACTCGGCGGTCACACTCGTCCCGTCTCGCAGAAACGAGTACCCGGCGCGCGGCGCGGCGGCGCGCTCTGCGAGCAGCTCGACCAGATTCGTGGCCGACGACACCTTCAAGCCTTTCGCTCTCCTTGCGCCCAACGGAATTCTCCCAACCTTCTGACGAACGCGAAGCCCGCTCGGCGGACTCCTGACCGGCCCCCCGGCGCGGGGAAGTGGCCGGGATGATGACGACAACGCGACCGCCCGACGCCCTCGGTTCGGCGGTTTCACCTCTGAAAGCTTTTGTCCCGCTCCGAATGAGGCGGAGCATGATTCGACGCCGACTTCAACCGTCCGCGTCGAGTGTGGTGCCGATTGCGTGAGACAGAATCGAGAGACCCTCTTCCAGCTCTTCGTCTTCGATGACCAGCGGGGGCAGGAGTTTCAGAACCTCCTTGTTCGGCCCGCAGGATTCGACGATGAGCCCGTGCGCGAAGGCCGCGCGCGTGATCGGGGTGGTCAGCGACGGGTCGCGCCATGACAAGCCTTGAATCATCCCCACGCCCCTGACGCCCTCGCATTGATCCGGGTAACGCTCGGCGACGGCGGCCAGCCGCTCGCGCATCAACAGGCTGCGCCGTTCGAGTTGCTGCTCGAAGTCGGGCTCGCGCCAGTAGTCGAGCGCGGCGGCGGCGGCCACGAAGGCGAGGTTGTTTCCGCGAAACGTCCCGACGTGGTCGCCGGGGCTCCAGAGGTCGAGTTCGGGCTTGACGAGCACGAGCGACATCGGCATCCCGATGCCGCCGATGGCCTTCGAGAGGCAGATGATGTCGGGCTTGATGCCCGCCCGCTCGAAGCTGAAGAAAGTCCCGGTGCGCCCGCAGCCGACCTGTATGTCATCTACGATTAAGAGGATGCCGTGCGCGGCGGCGAGGTCTGACAGACGCCGCAGCCACTCGACCGAGGCGACGTTGATTCCGCCCTCGGCCTGCACGGTCTCGACGATGATGGCCGCCGGGCGTTCGAGGCCGCTCCCGCGCGCGAGCATGGCCCGCATGAGCGCAATCGTGTCCACTTCGGGGCCGAGGTAGTTCTCGAACGGCATCCGCACGACCGACTGTAGGGCGAGCCCGGCTGAGGCGCGATGGTGCGCGCTCGCCGTCGCGGCCAGAGAGCCGAGACTGACGCCGTGGTAGGCGTTGGTGAAGGCGATGACCGTGCTCTGGCCCGTCACCTTGCGCGCCAGCTTGAGCGCCGCTTCGACGGCGTCGGTGCCGGTCGGCCCGCAGAACTGGACGCGGTAGTCGAGCCCGCGCGGCGCGAGGATGAGGTCGCGGAACTTGCGCAGAAATTCCAGCTTCGCGGCGGTGTGCAGGTCGAGCGAGTGGAGGACGCCGTCGTCGCGGAGGTACTCGATGACGGCCTCTTTGATGCGCGGGTTGTTGTGGCCGTAGCCGAGCGCGCCCGCGCCGGAGAGGAAATCTACGTAGCGGCGGCCCTCCTGATCGAACATCGAAGCGCCGCGCGCGCGCGTGAAGATGGTGTCGAACGTGCGGCAGTAGGTTCTGACGTTCGATTCCAGCTCGTCGAATTCGGCGGGGCTTGCACGGCCCACGAGGCCGTCCGCAAGTGTCGTGCTCATTTTCGTATCTACTCCGTGAGGGTCGGAATTTTTATTCGTCCGCTGCTTGCGACCCGCGCCGGCGTGCCGGGGTCGCGCGCGGGCGGCCTACGGCGGCGTACTCTTGTCGAGACGGTCAAGCAGCCTCTTGTTCTCCTCAAGCACGCGCGTCACGTCGGCGCGCAGCAGCGTGTTCGAGGCGATCAGCTCCGCGACCTTGTCGGAGGAAGCGGGGCTGGGTGCTTCGGGCCTCTTGTCGGAAACCAGCACCAGCAGCAGCGCGAGAATCGGCGAGAAGAAGAGCGCGAAGAAGAAGTAGCCCCAGAAGCCCATCTTCCTCCCGACGCCGAGATAGCCGATGCCCAGACAGAGGGCGAAATAGATGAGAAAAAGGATTAGCACTTGTCAGCCTCCTTACCTGCCACACGCGAACCGGTTGATTCCCGGAGCCCCGTAGGCCTTCAGGAAAATCGGTTTCTTCAAGATGTCGCCATTCGCGGAGAAAGAGACTTTCCCCATCAGCCCGTCGAAGTCTCCGAGCAAGCGCAGGGCGGCGGAGATGTCCGTCGGCATGACGGTCTTCTTCGCCGTGTAGGCTTGCGCCAGAATGGACACGGCCTCGTAGCCCTGCGACGCGGTGAAGTCGGGTTCCTCGTCATCATTCCGCCGCTTGTACTCCTCGACGAACCGGCGCACGCCGTCCACCTTCAAGAGCTGGGGCGAGAAGACGCTGGCGACGTAGGTCGTGCCCGGCTGCATGCCCTCGAACGAGAGCGCCCGGAGCGCGACGCCGAAGTCCGCCGGGTTCTCGCCGATGATCGCGGCGGCGAATAAGCGCCAGAGATATTCCTCCGGGTCGAGATTATCGGGCGTCTCCTGCGTCCCTTCGGGCGCGAGCCGCGCCCAGAGCCGCTGCTCTCGCTCCCTCGGCGTCAAGACGCGCGGCGGCGTCCCCGGCGGCCCTGCTTGCGGCCTTTTCAAATCCTCGATGAAAGTCTGGTAGCGCTGCGGCCCGTACTTGTAAGAGAGGAGCGCGAGCAGGGTTTTGGCCGCGTCCGTCTCTTCGCTGAAGACTCCCTCGCGGAGCCCCTTCATGAAGACCGCCGCCGCCGTCACCGCCTCGCCGAGCCTGCTCGTGCCGCACCAGTCCGTGGGCGCGGGCGCGCCGGGCGCGCGCGTCGGCGTGACCGTGGGCCGCAAGTTAAAGCTCCGTGGCGGGGTCGCGGCTGGCCGCGCGGTACGCCGCGCAGGGGTCGGCGCGGGCGTGGCCGACGGCGAAGCGGACATGAGCTGCGGCGGAGTCGGCCTCGGTCTCGGCGTCGGCAAGGGGCAGGCGGCGAGCGTCGGCTCCAAGACCGAGAGGTAGATTCCCAGCGCGGGCGGGACTCCGTGCTCACTGAAGACGCACTTGATGTCGGGCGCGTAAATCTCGCCGTTCGAGAGGGCGACGCCGAGGTCTTCGTATTGCCCCAGCCGGGCCGTTTCGAGCTGCTTCCAGATGCGGTTGAGGACGCGCGGCGCGACTTCGGGGGCGATGGAGATGGCCTGCCCGAAGTCGTCGGCGAAGACGTAGTTGAGTTCGCGCGCGCGGTCGCGGATGTAGGGGAGTTTGTCCGGCTGGCGCAGGGTGTGGAAGGCGATGCGCGCCGTGGCCGCCGGGAGGCGCATGACGCGTGCCCTCAGTGCCTCGCCGTCGGGAAAGAGGTCGGGCGTGTCGAGCGACGGCCCGGTCAGCACGAGTTTATCCGACGCCTGCGAGCGGATTCTCCTGAGCACTTCCTTCGCCCTCGTGGGCCGGTCGTCGAGCAGCAGGAAGGTCGAGGCTTTGGCGTGCATCGCAACGTTGATGGCCTCGCGCAGCCCACTCATGTGCCGCTCGTAGAACCTTACGTCGCGGCTCGTGAAGAAGCTCTTCAAGTAGGAAGTCCGGCTCGCCTCGGCGGGCGGCGTGAGGACGGAGCCGTAAGCCTTCTGCACCGTGATGTCGAGCCTCGGCTGGCGGCGCAGCCCGGCGGCCTTGTACGTGTCCACGGCGGAAACCATGTGGCTTGAGCGCGTGTCGCGCGAGTGGCCGGAGTGCGAATAGAGAATCGCGATGTTGTCCTTGCCGAACGGGTCGAGCGTCTTCGACAGAGCCTCGGCAATCTCGTTGTCGGTCGGCACGTTGCGGAACGAGAAGCCGAAGCCGTGGGTGGTGAAGGACGGGTCGGTCGCGTTGACGCTGAAGAAGAGCAACTCCGTGTACTGGTAACGCACCGAGGCGAGCTTGGCGATGTCGGAAGTGCTGTGCCCGATGACGGCCACGTATCGCGGGTCGGCGGAAAGCTCCCTCGCCTTGTCCGCCTCCTCGTTCGTCGTCGTGTCAATGGCCGTCAGTTCAATCTGCGTACACTTGATTACGCTTCTCCTGTCCTCGCTCGGCAACTCTATTTTGAGCGGCACGCCCTCGCAGTAGGGCTGCCCGTTCTCGGTCTTGGGGTTGATGACTTTCAAGCCGTCCAGAGACGGCTCGCCGATGGCGTTCCGCTCCGTGAGCGGGATTCTTCTCCGGTTGACCTCGGCGGCGGCCACCTCGGCCCCCCTCATCAGGCTGTTGGGGTCGCTCACGTCGTTCGGCCAGACGACGGCGATGTGGATGGCGTCCGGGTTCCGGGCGTAAGCCTCCCGCGCGCGCACGAGATCAACGTAGGTGCTCAGGCGGTCGGATTGCGGCAGCGCCAGCCAGATTAAGAGCGCCGCCAAGCCGACCAGAAAGATGTGAAGTAACTCGCGACCCATAAAGTGTCGCCCCTACCTCTCCGTGTTCAGAATCACGGGCAGACCTCCCTGCCCGCTGCCGATGACGATGACTTTGCTGTTGGGCGAAGTCGCCAGCTCTTTCGTCACTTCAATCCCCTTCATGGTCAGGAGCTGCGCGTCCAGAGAGGCGCTGATGATTCGGTTGTTGTCGGCCTCGACGATCTTAATCTGCTGCTCCGTCCGCACCTGCTCCAGACGGTACTGCTGGGCCTTCGCCAACTCCTTCTGTTCGAGCTTCTCCTGTATCGCCTTCTGGACGTACTCCGGAATCACGCTCTTAGTGATAATCACGTCGTCCACCAGCACGTACTTCTGCGAGACTTCGCGCACCGACTTTCGGATGATGTCGGCGAGGCTGCTCAAATCGTCGTCGGAGTAGGTCACGACCGGCGCGAGTTGTTCGGCGACGGCTCCCTCGGCGACCTGCGTCACGCCGGGCGGCGGCGTGGAGCCGGGCACGGGCGACACGGGCACGGGCGGCACGGGCGGCACGGGCGGCTGCCCCGTCGTGGTCGGGGTCTGCGGCACGGCGGTCGTCGCCTCCGGCTGCGTGGGGACGGTCGCCCCTTGCGGCGCTTCCGCCGGGGTCTGCGGCGCGACGCCCTCGGCGATGATTTCAGCGCGCGAGACGTTCTTGTTGACGACGCCGGTGTAGAGCTGCTCGGCGGTCAGCTTGCCGACCGAGGTGCGAATCACCTGCTCGACTTCGGGGACGACGATCTTGTTTTCGTAGTCGGGGCCGACCTCTTGATGCAGGACGCCGACCATCTCGACCTCCGGGTGATAGCGGATGGAGAGGTCGAGCTGCACCATCAGCCCGTCGGCGGTCAGGACTTGCAGCGAGCGCTTCGTCTCCTGAACCCGCGTGTTGTAGATGTACATGCGGTTCCAGGGGGCGATGATGTTGAGCCCCTCCGGATAGACGTAA
The DNA here is from genome assembly GCA_035761505.1 of Pyrinomonadaceae bacterium. Classification (GTDB taxonomy): domain Bacteria; phylum Acidobacteriota; class Blastocatellia; order Pyrinomonadales; family Pyrinomonadaceae; genus JAIVJM01. The sequence goes on along the minus strand of DASTQX010000128.1, from coordinate 11,933 downwards.
TCCACCTGCGTCCCGTAGGTGAGATCGTATTTGACCCCAACTTCGCCGGGGCCGATGATGATGAAGATTCTGGGGGCCAGATACACGGCGAGGAAAAGTAGCACCAGCGAGATGAAGATCACCGCCTGGATGTACTCGCGCAGGCGTGCCCTCACGTATGCCGCGCTGTAGATCAACCTTTCTTTAACGGTCATGCCTTTTCGCCTTTCTTCCGCGCGCCGCCCGCTCTCGACTTCCGCGGCGGGCCGTTCTCTTTCGGGCCGTTCTCTTTATAGACCACCTCGCCGCCCTCCATGTGTACCCGGCGGTCGGCCACGTTCCAGAAACGGTCGTCGTGGGTCACGGCGACCACGGTCTTCCCCCTGTCCTTCAGCTCTTTGAGTATCACGTGGTAGAAGTGCTCGCGGAAGTGCACGTCCTGATCGGCGGCCCACTCGTCGAAGACGTAAATCTCGCGGTCTTCGAGGAGCGCGATGATGAGCGCCAGCCGCTTCTTCTGCCCCGTCGAGAGGTTCAGGTGCGTGAACTTCCCGTTCCGAAATCCCGTCTTGTTCGACAGCTCCATCTCTTCGATCCACCTCACGACCTCCTTCTCGTCCACGTCTTCGAGCCCGTAGAAACGGTCGAAGAGATGGAAGTCGGTGAAGATGGCCGAGAACAGCTCGCGGTACGAAGGGATATCCGGCGGCTGGATGGGCTGGCGGTCGAGGCGCAGGACGCCGGATTCGAGCGGGTACAGGCCGGTCAAGATTTTCAGGAGCGTGGACTTCCCGGAGCCGTTTCCCCCTGTGATGAAGAGAATCTCGCCGCGCTTCAACTCCAAATTTATCGGCCCGACGCTGAAGATGGGCAAGCCCGCCGCGTCGTGGTAGGTGAAGGTGGCACCCTTCAACGTGATCGAAGACTTGAAGGCGGCGGGCCGCGCCTCGTCGGCCTCGTCGTAATATTCCAGATGCTTGTCGAGACGCCTTTCGAGGCTGTACAGGTTATCAATCGCGACATTGGCGCGCGCGAGCATCGGCATCGCGTTGACGATCATTTCGAGCGGGGCGACGATGAACAGCACTGCCGCCGTCATCTGAAGCACCACGACGTTGAAGGTCGGGACGTAGCGCGGGAGCAGGAACACGATGACGCCGATGAGGAGCGAGAAGAAGACCTGCGAGAACATCACGTCCGTAGCGACTTTCAAACCGACGCTCACCTTCAGTTCCTCGGTCGCGTTGGCGATGTTGGTGAAGTAGGCGAACAGCGAGTCGTTCTTCTTCCGGTTGAGCTTCGCCTCCTTGAAGCCGTCAACCATGTGCCCCAGCGAGTCCAGAAACTCCGCGTCCTTCACCGCCTGACTCCCCAAGTCGGCCAGTAGCGACTTCCGGTGGTAGTAGTAAAAGAGCAGCGCGACGCCGACCGACCCCAGGATGATGAAGAAGGCCAGAGGCGAGAGCCAGGCGATGTAGAGCAGCGCGAAGACGACCATGATGGCCCCCTGCGTCGCGTGGATGATGACGAACGCCGACTGTGAGATAAGGTTGGCGTCCTGCGAAATCGTCGTGTAGAGCTGCCCCTTCCCCAGCGTCTCGATGAAGGGCAACTCCGCCTTGCGGAGCTTGTTGCAGACGCGCACCCGGAGGTCTTTCACCATCCTCTCGACCATCAGCATGCTCCGGTTCAGCGATATTTTCTTAGCCAGAATGTAGATGGCGATGGCGATCAAAAACAGCAGCAGCAACTGAAAACTGAGCGCGTCCGAGGCCGCAGCGGTCGCCCCGGCGTTGATTAAGGCCAGCACCGCGCCGTTGGCGATGCCCGACGCCAGCGTCAGCGCGATGATGCCGGGCCACGACTCCGTCGTCTCGTGTTTGAGAAAGTCTAAGAGCTTTATCAAGCTGAAGCCTGCTCATTAAAGTTGAAGACCAAAACGCCGCCCGGCACACCGCCCGCCGCCCCAAGCCGGACGGGAGTGATGCCAACTGCCCGACGGAACCGGAGCGACAATCCGGTTCCGCCAGCGACCAACTATTCGCGAAATCAATTTAAGTGGGAATGTCTGAAGCCGACAGGGGGCGCTCGCTCACCAATAGTAGATAGAGCACCGACGGGGCGTGCTGTCGAACCCACACTTCCGAACGAAGAGCTAGGGATAACATACGTGTCTCGCGGGCGGCTGAAAGCCGTAAGGCAAAGCTCTCAGGGTATCCGGGCGTGTCTGAAACTTTAAGGACTCTCGGACGGTCGCGCCGTCGAGAGCGCGCGCCTTCGCGCTTGAGCCGAACTGCTGCACGGGACGAGACTCAAGTTGAGACGCGGGCCGAGAGGCCCGCCGCACGCCCGGTGCCCGCTCTCAAGTTGACCGCGAAGCGGACGCCGGAACTGCCTTCACGGCAGGCCGGCGTTCCGCTCTCGCGCGTGCAAGTGGGTGTGAACTTTCTGCCGCTCGATGCTTGCGGCAGAAGGGTGTGCCCGAAGTAAAACGAAAAAACCTTTGCCGGGCGGGAGTAGCCTCCCCGGCGTTCGCCGGAAACCGGGGTCGTGCGCGGGCGGTTTTAGCCGCGCACGACCGCGCGCCGGGCCGACGCCGTGGCGCTAAGTTCTGGCCTGCCTCCGTGAAGTCCCCTCTTTAAACATCTGCGCATAGAGGCTCGCACTCTTCTTGGGGTCAAGGGTCAGCAGGGTGCCGCCTTCTTCAAAGTGCCGGGTGAAGACCTTGCCGACGGCGTAAGTCGAGGCGTAGGAGAAGGCGGGCATCGCCAGCAGGCTCGCGGTGAAGCCGACCAACGGGACGGCCTTCACCCAGCTCGCCACGGAGAGCCCGATGGTCGAGGGCGTGAAGCCGCCGATGAGGGCCGCAATCCACCTCTTGCCCCACTCCTCCTGATAATCCTCACCGTAGAAGGCGGTGAGTTCGCGCAACATCTTCAACTGGAAGCCCGTGACGGCGATGATGTCCACGACCGGCACGGGAATCAAGCCCAGTCCGCCGGCCCAACGGCTGTTCCGCGTCACGATCTCGTCGGCCTTAGCCAAACGCGCGTCGGTCGAGAGCAGCGACGCCGGGCCTTTGATGAACGGCGGGACGTTTTCCGAATCATCCATGGCCGCCGCCGCCGCGGCTGCCGCCTCGCTGCGGGTCGTCGTGCTGGCCGATTCGCTGGCACTGCTTACAGGGTCTCTTGGTGAAGCCATAATCATCCTCCGATGTGTACAGTGAGAACACTTATAGTACGCGAGGGGTGATAACCTTGTCGCATACCGAATCTTGAGACGATCCCGCCTCTGATCAACTGCCGCGGAGGGGGTTTCTTGTAATTCGGTCGCCGGGTTTCGACAAACCTCTCAAGTAAGGCTGGGGCTTGCCACGTCTTTAGACCGTCTGGCCGGGGGCGTGTCAAAAAGATATAGAGGGGGAGGTGCTAGAGGCCCCCAATATATCCGTTAGAGAAATTGGGTCAAAAGAGCTATCAAAACTATCCGTTTGAGGTGTTCATCCTGCTCCTGAGTTAATTATATGTCAAGTCATTTTTGACGGATTTTCGTCGTATTCACGAGTCGCCGCGAGCCTCTTCGACCGGCGCAAGGGCTAGTCCTGACAATTTTTTGGCAGACTTCACCCGACCGTTGCATAAAGAATCGGTCGTGCTTAAAATCAGGCCGGGCTGACGAAAGGCTCCTTAATCTACTCTCATTTCAACGACACTTTATCCGCTTCGACTCCGGCAAACGCGCGCGGAGAACTTTCATTTCGAGGAGACGAGCATGGCTGAGCACAGAGAGACTTTTCAGTTTCAGGCCGAAACCAAGCACCTGCTTGAGCTGATGATCTATTCGCTGTACACGGCGAAGGACATCTTCCTCCGCGAGTTGATTTCAAACGCCTCGGACGCGCTCGACCGCTTGCGCTTTGAAGCCCTCACGCGTCCCGAAGTCGTCGCCGACGACACGGAGTTCCGGATACGGCTCGAAACAGACCGCGCGGCCCGAACCCTGACGGTCAGCGATAACGGCATCGGGATGAGCCGCGAGGAGGTGATGCGCGACATCGGAACCATCGCCAAGTCGGGCACGCGAGAGTTGCGCGAAAAAATCAGGGAGGGCGCTTCGGACGAAAAGCTCACGGAGTTGATCGGCCAATTCGGCGTGGGCTTCTATTCATCCTTCATGGTGGCCGACAAAGTCTCTCTGCTCACACGCCGGGCCGGGGAGGAGACGGCCACGCTCTGGGAGTCGGACGGCAAGGGGCGCTACACCCTGTCCGATGCCTTCAAGGCGACTCGCGGCACCTCGGTCACGCTGCACCTCAAAGAGATTGACCTCGACAACGGCCTCGAAGATTTCACGGACGAATGGGTCTTAAAACGAATCGTCAAAAGGTACTCGGATTTCGTCAGCTACCCGATCATCTTTAAAGCCGAGCGCGTCTTTAAAGCCGAGCGCGTCGAAGAGAGCAAGGCCGAGGGCGACGAGTCCGGGGAGGGCTCGAAGACCGTCGTCGTCGAAGACAAAATCCTGAACTCGATGAAGCCGCTCTGGGCACGCCCGCAGTCCGAAGTGACTCAGAGTGAATACGCGGAATTTTATAAACACCTTTTCCACGACTTCGACGAGCCGATGCAAATTATTACGGCTCAGGCCGAAGGCTTGGTCGAATATCGCGCGCTCGCCTTCGTGCCGTCGAAAGCGCCCTCCGATCTTTATTACCACGCCTCCGAGCCGGGACTCCGACTGTACGCGAAGGGCGTGTTGATAATGGAGCAGTGCGCCGACTTGCTGCCGCGCTATCTGAGGTTCGTGAAGGGGCTCGTTGATTCGGCTGACCTGCCTCTCAACATCTCACGCCAGATGTTGCAGCAGGAGCAGCAACTCGTCCGCATCAGGAAATGGCTGACGAAGAAAGTCCTCGACGCCTTGCAGAATTTACGCCGGGACGAGCCGGAGAAGTACTTGAATTTTTGGGAGCAGTTCGGTCGAGCTTTGAAGGAGGGAGTGTGCTCGGACTTCGACAATCAGGATAAGCTCATCCCACTCCTCCTTTTTCAATCGTCGAACGATGCCGAGAAGCTGACGACGCTCGAAGATTACGTTTCCCGAATGAAGGAAGATCAGCAGGAGATTTTTTACCTGACGGGCGAATCCCGGAACGTGGTCGAGCACTCGCCGCACATCGAAGCCTTCAAGGCCGGGGGCTACGAGGTGCTCTATCTCGTTGACCCGGTGGACGAGCTTTTGGTGCAGTATTTGACGGAATTTGAAGGCAAAAGGCTGAAATCCGCGGGCAAAGGCAAGGTCAAACTCGGCACCGAGGAGGAGAGCGCGCGGGCCGAGCAAGAGTTGGAACAGGCGTCGAAAGAGGCTTCCGAACTGCTCCAATTTTTGCAGCAGAGTCTGGACGAGCACGTCAAAGAAGTGCGCCTGACGAACCGCCTCACCGACTCGCCCGCCTGTCTCGTCGGGGCCGAATTGGACTACAGCCCGCAGATGGAACGGCTCCTGCAAATGAGCAAAGGCGGCGGGCCGAAACAGCGTCGCATCCTTGAGTTGAACCCGCGCCATGAGGTGTTCAAGAAGATGTTGGAGAGGTTCCGGAAAGATAAGGACGCCTCGGCTCTCGACGGCTACGGCGAGTTGCTTCTGGGCCTCGCGTTTCTGGCCGAAGGCTCCGACCTGCCCGACCCCGTTAAATTCAACTCCCGCGCCGCCGAGTTGATTGCGAAGAGTCTTGACGCGCCGCAATGAACGCATCCGGCGCACGCGTCAAGATTCATCAAGGATAGTTTCTCAAGCGTCGTACCTGCGCCTGTAGTCTTCGCCTTCGATGACGACAGTCCTGCACATCTCGTACAGGCGACTCCGCAAGCGCGCCCCGATGCGATCTTCCAATGTCTCCTCCGACGGCGTGCGCCGCGCGTCCGTGTAGTTGGTCGTAAAGATGGTCAGCCTCTTTTCGTTGTAACGCGAGTTGATGACCTGCATCATCGTGTCGCGCACCCAGTCGGTCGGCTTCGACGCGCCGAGTTCGTCCAGCACCAGCACCTCGGCCTCGATGACGGGCGCGAGCACCTTCGACTCCGAAGTGTGCGAGGCCGGGTTGTAAGAATCCTGTATCTCCTTCAAGAGCGAGCCGAACTCGTAGAACAGACACGGCACGCCTTTCCTCTCCATCAACTCGCGCAGGACGGCGACCGAGAGATGCGTCTTCCCGACGCCGCACGCCCCCATGAAAAGCAGCCCGCGCTCGACCGAAGGATACTCGCGCGCCAGACGGTACGCGTAGTTGAAGGCGCGCAACTGTGAGCTGTTGTTACTGTCCGTCCGGTAACTGGCGAGCGTGCACCCTTCGTAACGCAAAGGGATGCGCGCCGATTCAAATAACTTCGTTCGCGCGTCTTGTGTGCGGCAGCCACAACGCCGCGCGCCCTTGCCCTGCACGACCTCCATCCCTGTGCCGAAGCAGAGAGAGCAGACGACCGGCTCCGCCGTGGTCGAGAAGGTCGAAGTGACTGTCGGTCGCCGCGCGGCGCGCTCTTCGGCGTCGGGCACAGCGATTAATCTCCCGGCATTTGAACTCTTTGACATTAACGACGCCTCCTTCCCTCAATTCCCTTCCCCGCCTCGGCTGGCGGAGAGCAAAGTGTTTGCCGTTTCGCGCACGCGCACCGCGTCAACCGGAAGCAGAAATCCCCCCGCCCCGGCGCTCATCTCCGCAAGCGTGTGCTCGACCGAAAGCCCTTTGGTTTCGAGCATGGCGACGCAGACCTCCGCCAACTCCGAGACTTCCGCTTGCGAGAGCGGGTGCGGCTCGGTCGGCGTGTAGTCTGTTCGACCGACCTCCGCGTGCGCGCTCGAACTCCGTCCGGAGACATTGACCAGACCGTGCTTTTTCAGAACGTTATAAGCCTCGTGCTGCGCCACCCGCGCGGCCTTCGGCAACCCGCGTTTCTCCAACCACTCGCGCGTGCGCTCGTGCTCGCGCGTCGCCGCTTCCCGCGCGGCAGCCTGCATCAACGGCTCCAGTTCTCCCTTCAGTCGCCTGACGAGTTCGTTGAGTTGAAATGCCCCGTTCGTCTGCAACGCCGAGGCGGGCGGCTCGGCAACAGGCGATTGAGCGGATGAAGTAAGCCCCTTTGATGCGGAGGATTTTTTAACCACCCGGACTTGCTCCGCGCCGTTTTTTGGCGCGCGGGAATTAAAATCTGTTTCTAAAACTTCTGAAACAGCGAAGCTGTCATTAAAGGCTGGTTCATTCAATGAACCACGAGCCTCTTCAAACGAAGCAGGAGGAAAGCTCAAAATTTTTTTACCGGCCTGAGCCTGTCTCGCGCCGACGGACGAGGCCGCCCGGTTGAGAAAAATTCTCAGCCCGACCCCATTTTTCCCTGAGAAGTAGCCGATAATCCCCTGCTCGTGCATCCACCGGATGGCCTTGCTGGCCGTCGCCGAAGCCACCCCGACTAAATCACACAGCACGGCCCAAGCCTTCATCAACTTCCCTTCCCTGACTTCCGCCTCGATGCGCAAAACACCGTCGCGCTCCCAGTACTTCGCGGGCGCGTTGACCATGCACAGATACACCTTGCTCATCAGCGGCGTAACCCGGTCTGCTTCCGCCGAAGTGAGCGCCTCGACGACCTCACGGTCTATCTGGTGGAAATTCTTGCGGTACTCGTTCGCGCCGAGTTGTGTCCGGCGGACGAATCGTGGTGCTTCAAGGGGTCGCATACTCATGAGCAAGCCTCTGCAAACAAAAGACTTGACGGCGACAATCGGGGCGCGTATAGTGTCTCCTCAGGAAGACACAAATAGACCCACTCGCCGCCAAGCGAGTTTTTGATTGACCTGAAGCCTTCGGTCGCCAAACTTACGGGCTTCAGGTCAAATTCTTTTCGGGCACCCGTCTGGTGTCCGCGCCTTTATCCCCTATCTACACTAATTAAGAAATCCTGTAAACCCGTGCAATTTCTAGTACATATGCAATCGTTAATGCATATGCACAAAGCAGTGCATATGTAAGCAATATTGCTTCTGCACGGAACAGTGCCTATGTAAGACAGATTGCATATGTACTAGAAATTGCATATGTAAGACAGATTGCATATGCAATCCATATTGCATATGCACAAAGCCTGATAGTGGCCTTATTAATTGAGAATATGAAATAGCTACTTGTGTCATTAGCAATGCATATGCAATCTACTCTGCATATGCAATTTGTAGTGCATATGCATTTTACGAAAGGAGTAAAAAAAAAGGCGAAATTGAAGGAGAGGGAAGGTAACAGAACTGCGATTTACTAGACAGGGTAGAGGTAGAAGCGGATGACGGAACCCTGATCTTTCTTGTTGGAAGTGCCCTCAGACCGGGCGCGCTCGACGAATTTCAGCGCTTCTAGCTGGGCGATGACGTTAAAACACTGTCGCATCTTGAGCCCCGAGAGCCTGCCAAGTTCGGAGAAGGAGGTGACGCACTCAGTCTGGCCGACCGCATAGGTTTTCTGGTAAAGGACTTCGCAGAGCTTCAACTGGCCTTTCCGCAGCCCGTGCTTCCACCTCTCGGCGAACTCCTCGAAAGAGGAGATGGGCGTGTCCTGAGTGTCCGCGCCACGAGTAGCGGGCCGAGCACTTATCTCCGCACGACGCGCCGATGCCTTGGGGATATTCCGGCGGGTGGGGGCGGGAGCTTCAGCCGCCTGAATTACGTCCTCACTCGCCCTAAACCCTTCAATATGTAAGCTTACGGATTCATCCGGGGTCTCTATCGGGGGCGGAACGGCCCTCTCTAAATCCGGCACGAGAGATTGACCGGCTTGGGGAGGGGAAGCCACGGAGGAGGACAGACCCGTCGTATCGGCGGAGTCAGCAAACGGCACTTCTTCCAGGGCAAGGTTAGAGGGCAGGGAAGGCGCGTCCATCTCCGGCGGTGCGACTTCACCGGAATCCGTGGGCCTTTCGGTGAGCGAAGCAGGATCGGCACCCAGAAGTATCGAAACGATCTCGTTATCTACCACGCGCGGGGGACGCTCAGGCAGGACGACGCGCGCCGGGCGTGCCGATGAGCCGAACCGACTTTTGCCGCGCTGATTCGCAGTTTGCTCGGTATCCGCGGGTTTTGGGGTAGATTTCGGCATTCAGACCTTGTTCCTACTTACCTTTGACCGCCCTCAGATTAGACTTCGAGAGTGGCAGTTTAAGGCGCTGTAGAACCTCGTCAGTCAGCGCGCCGTAGAGCTGCGCCCCGCGAGAGTTGGGGGCGTGCAACTGGACGGGTTTGTTGTGACCGGGGCACTCCGCCAGCTTTACGTTATCGTGAATAATAGTGTCGAAAACGAGCTTGTCGAACCTCTTCCGGGTCTCCTCGTGCGAGGCACCGCTGAGGGCTGTGCGCGTGTCGAACAGCGTCGTCACGACACCCAGGATTTTCAGGTCTTTGTTGACGCCCCGCAACTGCTCAATCGTCCCGATCAGGTCGTCTAAGCCGTCGTGAGACAAGGGGTTAGCTGACACGGGCACGATGATATGCGTGGAGGCGATAAGCACGGCCATCAGGATTTGACCGAGCGAAGGGGGGGTATCAATGATGACGAAATCGTACTCTTCGTAAATCGTTTCGAGCTTCGCCTTCAGCCGGTGGATGGAGATCGGCGGCTCTTTGTCGAAGGCGGAGAGCCTGATTCTGGAGGGAACGAGGTCAAGAGTGTCTATGTCGGTCGTGACGACGGCATCCTCTACCGGCAGAGACCTGTTGACATCCTTCTCGACGAGGACATCGTAGATGGTGTGCTCGTACTGTCCCGGCAGGAGGAAATGGGTCGTGGCGTTCGCCTGCGGGTCGGCGTCGACGAGCAGAGTCCGGTATTTACGGAGCGCGAGATCCGCCGCGATGGCTGCCGCTGTCGTGGTTTTACCGACCCCGCCCTTCTGGTTCGCCACGCTGATGACAGCTCTCATAGGCACTCGTCTCCTTCAATCGAGGCTTTAGGCCGCTTTCTTGTCCGCCGAAGAGGAGCCCTTAGAGCCGCCGAGCAAGGCGTCTAACTCTTCGACACTCAACAACTTGGCGCGGCGGTCAAGCTCACTGGTACGGCACGAAAGAAGTCCGGCAGAGATGAGAGCCCTCAGCTTGTCCTTCGTCGTCTCGTACTTCTCACAAGCCTGCCTGAACGTCAGCAGGCCGTTACGGCGGGCCATTTCCTCGGCTAAACCATTCATAGGGCGCAATATATTGTTAAGCGCGCGGGCTTGTCAATCCTTTTCCTACTCTATCTGGCCCTAATTCGCCCGTTCTCACCCTTTCTCTGTCTTCAAACTCTTAATGTATGTCTTCAGATTTTTAGCTAAATGGACCCCAAAATCCTTCAGGCATCAGAAGGCTGATAAAACTTTATTAGTCAACGACTTGAAGTAGGTAGAATTGGGGACTCTGATTTTCACATATTCTGCTAAATGGAAGCCTCCCAGATCCTGTTTTTCATATATTTTGCTAAACAGGAAGACTCTCGACCAGTTGAGGATCAATGAAAATCGCCACCATCAATTACGCCTCTAGATTCTTGTTTGTTGATAGCTCATACTGTAGGTACTCGCATCTTCTCGGCCCATCGCGAAACCATATTTCTCGATAAGCATCTCAGAATGGAAAAGTAAGTTCAGTGTTTACAGGTGTTTCAAATGTTTCACGGCTTTCTTTATAGCATTTAAGGTAATCGCGGTTTTCTTAATAATATTCTTGACTCCTTATTAAGCTAGGCGCATCATTCCGGCGTTTGGTGGTCGTAAGATTCGCTCTGGGAGGTTTCCTTTCCCGATGCCTGATCAGAACAGCCTAGAAAGACCAACCCCTTCGAGAGTTTCAGAGCCGTCCTTGGCCCGCAGGTTCGATTCTCGCATGGCCTCTGAGTTCTGCGAGCGCTCCGTCTCCGAAGAGACTCGTCGGGCTTATCGGCGCGTCGTGCGCGAATTCTTCCGCTTCGTGAATCAGCAACACCCAAGTGAGATCACCCCCGGCGACATTCGTAGGTGGCGGGATGTCTTAGCCGACCAGAAGAAGAGGCCCTCTACAATCGTCTTCAAGCTGTCGGTAATCCGCTCGCTCTTCGAGTACCTCAAGCTCGGAGGCTACGTCAGCCACAACCCTGCCATGACCAAGCTGGTGCCTCCCCCACAAGTGCCGGAGGATTTACGGGGCAGGGCATTGACCGCCAAAGAAGTGCGCTATCTGTTGAGCGGGCCTAATTCAGAAAAGGCGGAAGGAGCGCGTGACTATGCGCTCCTGCTGCTGATGGTGAAGACATCTCTGCGGGTGTCGGAGGGATGCACCCTGCGCGCCTCCCAGATTAAGTGGAATCACGGGCGCTGGGTCGTGAAGTTTCGCGTTAAGGGGGGGAGGGAACGGACGCTGCCACTTCCCCTAGAAGTGAAGAAGGCGATTGACGATTACCTCAGATTAGATCGCAAGCGGCGGGAGTTGCAGCACTCGGACGGCCCCGAAGCGTTCATCTTCCAGCCGCACACGAACTACCGCACGCTTGAGTTCGCTAAGCCGCTCTCGGCGACGATGGTGTGGCACATCGTCAGGAAGTGGGGGGAGTTTACCGGTGTGGGTCGCCTGTCCCCGCACGACTTGCGGCGGACGGCCATCACGCGCGCTCTGGATCAGGGACTGTCCTACAGGCAGGTGCAGATGATGAGCGGGCACAAAGACCCGAAGACCGTCATGCGCTACGACCACGGGCGGGAGAATCTGGATCAGAACGCGGTGAACTTCCTCGATTATGGCGAAGAATAAACCAACTCAACATGCATGGGAGATGGTGTCGGCAGATGGGCAGGTCACTGTGTATGGTTAGCCTTTAATTTTCAGAGAGATCAAGTTACAAGGGCAAAGAAACGTCATTGAGGAGTCTACGACGGGCCGCCAAACTGTAAAACCGACGGCCGGTAAGT
>DASTQX010000127.1:0-25472 GCA_035761505.1 Pyrinomonadaceae bacterium | reverse complement strand
CCTCGCCCAACTCGGCCCAGAGCGGTTCGCCCTCGCGGCGCAGCACGTAGGCCGCGTAACGTCGCGCGCCGAACCTCGTCCGGCCCGCCTGCGTTTTCGGCTCGTAAGGGCGATAGGCGACGAACTCGACGAGGGCGGCTTCCGTGGGGAGAGCCGCGCGCACGTTCTCGACCGTGACGGGCCGCGACCCGGCGCGGAACTCCGCGCTGCGCGCGCTGACCTCCTCTTCAAGCCGCTCGACCTCCGCCGCCAGCCGCTCCTTCTCCGCGCGCCGCGCCGCCGACTCCACCTCGCCGAGCACGAGCCGGGCGAGCGCCGAGCGCGCGGCTGAGAGGCGGTCGAGGAGGGCGCAGTCTTCCGTATCGAGTCGCCGTCGGAGCGCGCCTATCTGGTCGGTCATCGCGTCGAGCACGCGACCCTTCCGCCGCAGGATGGTCGTCAGCGCGAGCCGCGCCGCCTGCGCGTCAAGCGGCGCGGCGCGCAGGTGGAAAGAGACGTTGGCGTCCGTCTCGTCGGCGAGCGTCTCCATGTAGCGGCGCTTCTGCTCTTCGGAGCCCGTCGTCAAAACGAGCGCGAGGTTGCGCTCGCGCAACTCCGAGACGCGCGCGAGGACGGGCAGCGCGCGCGCCGCATCATTGCGCCCCCAGTAGATGGTCGAGAGGTTCGCAAGGAACGTCCCGACCGCCGGGTGATGCGGCCCGTAAGCCTTCTCCGCAATCGCCACGGCGCGCAGGTACAGAGGCTCTTCCCGCTCGAACTCGTTCTTGATGAAGTGGAGGTAGGCGAGCGTGTTGAGCGAGACGGCCACGTCGGCGTGTTCGGGGCCGAGCACGCGCTCCCTGATTTCGAGCGCGCGGCGGGCGTGCGGCTCGGCGCGCGCCGCGTCGCCCTGCTCGGCGTAGCTGACGGCGAGGTTGCTGAGGATCGAGGCGTAGAGCGGGTGCTCGGTGCCGAGCGCCTGCTCGACGATCTTCAGCGCGCGTTCGTAGAGGGCGACGGCCTCGGCGTACTCGCGCCGCTCGTTGTGGACGGCGGCGATGCTCACGAGCGTCGCGGCGACCGAAGAGTGGCGCGGCCCCAAGACCTTCTCGCGGATGGCGAGCGCGCGGCGGAAGAGCGGCAGGGCGCGCTCGTCGTCGCCCTTGTCGCTGTAGAGGAGAGCGAGGCTGTTGAGCGAGATGGCCGTATCTTCGGCTTCGGGGCCGTGCGCCCGCTCGGCGACGGCGAGGGCGCGTTTGAAGAGCGGCTCGGCGCGCACGTAGTCGCCCTTCTGGCGGTAGAGCGTGGCGAGGTTGTTGAGCGCGGTGGCGAGTTGCGGATGTTCCGGCCCGAAGAGCTTCTCCGAGAGCGCGAGCGCGCGCACGAAGAAGCTCTCCGCCTGCGCGTAGTCGCCCCGCTCCATGTAGAGGTGAGCGAGGTTGTTGAGCGTCAGCGTGACGAGCGGGTGCTCCGGCCCCAGAGCCTTCTCCTGAATCGAGAGCGCGCGCGTGAGAAGCGGCTCGACCTGCGCGTAATCGCCACGGCGCGAGTAGGTCGCGGCGAGGTAAAAAAGCGCCTCGGCCACTTCGGGGCGCTCCGGCCCGAACGCCTTCTCGCGGATGGCGAGCGCGCGGCGGACGACCGCCTCGGCTTTGGCGAACTGCTCGGTCGAGTTATAGACGGCGGCGAGCGTGAGGAGCGTGTTTGCAACCTCCGGGTGTTCCGGCCCGTGCAGTTTCTCTTTCAGGCCGACGGCGCGCAAGTAGGTCGTCTCGGCCCGCGCGTGGTCGCCTTTGCGGTTGTAGAGGAAGGCGAGGAGCGGGAGGTTGAGGGCGCTCAACAAGTCTTCGGGGCCGAAAGCCTTCTCGATGACCTGCTGCGCGCGCTCCCTCGACTCGATGGCCGCGTCGAGTTTCCCCTCCTGCTCGGCGGCGCTCGACTGTGTCATCAGCGTCAGCGCCTCGCTCACCGCCTTCGACTGTTCCGGCGTCAACTGCCGCTCGCCCTGCGCCCCCGCGCGACCCGCCGCGCCGCACAGAAGCAGCGCCGCCAGCAACCACGAGAACACGACGGTCGTCCGCCGCCGCCGCTCCGTCGCACGTCTGTTCTTCATGGTTTCCCCGTTGAATTTTCCGTCGGCGGGCACGCGCGCCGCGTCGGCTGTCGAAGTGTGGGAAGGGGCCAAAGCGATTGGGAGAGGAGTCGGCTTTTAATTCAAAGCGGGCGGGAAGTCAACACAAAAACGGACGCGGAACGCGGAGCGATGAACTGAGAGACAAAAGGCTTTTTGTTTTCAGTTCATCGCTCCGCGTTCCGCGTTCCGACTTTCTTACGAGTCCGCCTGACCGGCGTACTGCGCGGTGGAGGCGTTAGAGATGAAGGGGGCGTCCGCCGTGAGGGCGTCGTCCACGAGCTTGCGCTGTTCGAGTTCGTGGATGGCGTAGGAGCCGGTGGCGGGGCTCGCCGAGGCCGTGCGCCCGACGTAGAAGGGGCGCTCGCATCCCTTGAGGATGTTGAGGAGCCGTTGCTCGACGAAGTACCAGCCGCCGTAGTTCTTCGGCTCCTCCTGCGCCCAGACGAGCTGCGTCGCCTGCGTGTAGGAGTCGAAGATTTCGCGCAGGGTGAGTTCCGGGAACGGGAAGAACTGTTCGAGCCGGACGATGGCCGTGCGCGTGTCGCCCGACTTCTGCCGCGCCGCCGCGAGGTCGTAGAAGACCTTGCCGCTACAGAGGACGATGCGGCGGACGGCGCTCCGGTCAGCGACGCCTTCATCGTCAATCACGGGCCGGAAGCCGCCGCGCGTCAACTCCTCGACCGCAGAGGTCGCCGCCGGGAGACGCAGAAGGCTCTTCGGCGTCATCACGACGAGCGGGCGGGCCGAGCCCTGCTTCACCTGTCGGCGGAGGAGGTGGAAATACTGCGCCGGGGTCGTCGGGTAGCAGACCTGCATGTTGTTCTCGGCGCAGAGTTGGAGGTAGCGTTCGAGCCGCGCGTTCGAGTGCTCCGGCCCCTGACCCTCATAGCCGTGCGGGAGCAGAAGGACGAGCCTTGAGGGTTGCTGCCACTTGTCCACGCCGGGCGCGATGAACTGGTCAATGATGACCTGCGCGCCGTTCGAGAAGTCGCCGAACTGCGCCTCCCACATCACGAGCGCGTCGCGCGCGACGACCGAGTAGCCGTACTCGAAGCCCATCACGCCCTGCTCCGAAAGCGAGCTGTCGAAGACCTCGATGCGCGCGCGCCCCTCTCCGACCGTCGTCATCTCCGTCAGCGGCGACCACGGCCTGCCCGTCTGCGTGTCGTAGAGGATGGCGTGCCGTTGCGAGAAAGTCCCGCGCCCCGAATCCTGCCCCGAAAGCCGCACGCGCACGCCTTCCAAGCCCAGAGAGCCGAAGGCCATCAACTCGGCGAAGGCCCAGTCGAGAGGCGCTTGGCCCTCGCCCATCTTCGCGCGGCGCGCGAGCTGGCTGACCATCTTCGGGTTGACGCTGAAGCCTTCGGGGACGACCGCGATGCGGTGTGCGATGTCGCGGATGGTCTCCGCCGCGACCGGAGTTTCCAGAACAATCGAGCCGTCCTCCTCCTGAATCTGCGGCGGGATTTCCTTCCCCTTCTGCTCACCGGCGACAAGCTCTTTGGCGCGCGCGAGCGTCGCCTCGAAGGACGCGACCGTCTCCTTAATCATCTCCTCGACTTCCGATTCGGTCAGCACGCCGTCCTGCACGAGACGCGCGGCGTACTTGGCACGCACGCCCGGATGCGCCTTGACGCGCGCGTACATCAAGGGCTGCGTGTAGCTCGGCTCGTCGCCTTCGTTGTGGCCGAGCTTGCGGAAGCCGACCACGTCGAGGCACACGTCCTTGTTGAACTCCTGCCGGTAGTCGAGCGCGAGGCGCAGGACGCGGAAGGCCGCTTCGGGGTCGTCGCCGTTGATGTGGAAGATGGGGAGCTGCGTCATCCGCGCCACGTCGGTCGAGTAGATGGTCGAGCGCCCGGCCTGCGGCGAGGTGGTGAAGCCGATCTGGTTATTAATGATGATGTGAATCGTCCCGCCCGTGCGGTAGCCTTTGAGTTCGGCGAGCTGCAAGGTCTCCATCACGACGCCCTGCCCGGCGAAGGCCGCGTCGCCGTGCAGAAGCACCGGGAGCGCGCGGTCAATCGCCACCTCGCGCGGCGTCCCTTCGTCGAGCTGCATCGCGTCCTGCTTGGCACGCACCATCCCTTCGACCACCGGGTCAACAAATTCGAGGTGGCTCGGATTCGGCGAGACGGTGATGGCAACGCGCTTGCCTTCGGCGGTCGTGCGCTCGCCGACCGCGCCCTGATGGTATTTCACGTCGCCCTCGTCCGCCGGGAAGTCCGGGTGGACGCTCCCCTCGAAGGCCGTGAAGATTCTCTCGGCGAGGTCGGGGCTGACGACGTTGGCTAAGACGTTCAAGCGGCCCCGGTGCGCCATGCCGAGCGTGATGTCTTCGACGCCGTGTTCGGCGGCGCGCTCGACGAGTTGGTCGAGCAGGGGGATGATCGTCTCGCAGCCTTCGAGCGAGAAGCGCTTCTGGCCGAGGTACTTCGTGTGCAGGAAGCGCTCGAACTGCTCGGCCTGCGTGAGCTTCAAGAGCAGCGCCTTCTGCGTCTCCGCCGCGAGCGGTTCGGGGTGGACGAACTCGCTGCGGATGCGCTCGCGGATCCAGAGCTTCTGCTCCTTGCTCTGGATGTGCCGGTACTCCGTCCCGACCTTGCCGCAGTAGGCGCGGCGCAGCACGTCGAGGATTTCGCGCAACGAAGCGCTCTCCTTCCCGGCCAAGCCGCCCGTGAAGAACTCGCGGTCTAAGTCCCAGATGGAGAGCCCGTAAGTCTCGATGTCCAGCTCCGCGTGGTACTGCAAGGGCATCGCGTTCAAGGGGTCTATGTCGGCGATGAGGTGCCCGCGCACGCGGTAGGCGTTGATGAGTTCGAGGACGCGCGCCTCCTTCTGGATGTGCTCGCGCAAGCGGTCGCCGCCGAGCAGCGCCGGGTTGCGGTCAACCGACCAGCGCATCGGCTGGTAAGGGATGCCGAGGTCGCGGAAGATTTCGTCGTAGAAGTCGTGTTCGCCGATGAGCAGCGCGTGGACGTGCGCGAGGAACGCTCCCGACTCCGCGCCCTGTATGACGCGGTGGTCGTAGGTCGAGGAGATGTTCAACGTCTTGCTGATGCCGAGTTGCGAGAGCGCCTCCGGCGTCATCGCATGATACTCCGCCGGGTACTCAATCGCGCCCGTTGCGATGATGACCGACTGGCCCGCCATCAAACGCGGGTTCGACGAGACCGTGCCGATAGTTCCGGGGTTCGTCAGAGAGATGGTCGTCTCCTGAAAGTCGGGGACGCCGAGCTTGCCCGTGCGCGCGCGCTTCACGGTGTCGTCATAGGCGGCGAGGAATTCGGCGAAAGAGAGTGCGCCCGCGTTCTTGATGTTCGGCACGAGGAGCGTGCGCGTCCCGTCCTTCTTCTCAAGGTCAATCGCGAGGCCGAGGTTGGCCGCAGGACGCCGGACGCGCGACGGAACGCCGTCCACGACCACGAAGCCGTCGTTCATCTGCGGATATTTTTCCAGCCCGCGCAGGAGGGCGAAGGCGATGAAGTGCGTGTAGGACGCCTTGCCGCGCTTCTGCTCTTTGAGGAACTGGTTGACGAGGAGGCGGTTCTCCTCCAAGACCTTGACGGGCACCTGCCGGTTCGAGGTCGCCGTCGGAACCGTGAGGCTCGTCTCCATGTTCTCGACGATCTTCAGAGCCCCGCCGCGAATCGGCGCGGCCTCGCCCTGTGGCGGCGGCGGCGCGCTCGAAGGAGTCGCGGCGGGCTGAGTCGCCTTCGCCACGGACGCCGACGCCTGCGGCGCGGCTGGCTCGGTGCGCGCGGCCTCGGCCTGCGGCTGCGCCGTAGTAACGGGCTGCGCCGACGGCGCGGGCGTCGCCTGAGCCGCGCCCGATGTCTCTCTCCGGACTCCCGCCGACGAAGCCGAGCCGTTACCGCCCGTCGCCGCGTGCGCGCCGTCGCCCGACGACTCGCCGAGCAGTTCCGTGAAGTACGCCCGCCAAGCCTCGTCCACCAGCGCCGGGTCGCTGCGGAAACGGCTGAACAGCCCCTCGACGTAAGTTGCGTTCGCGCCGAAATTCTCCGCGAACAGTTGAGATAAATCGGCTCCGTTTCGCTCTTCGCTCACAGTTCTTTCACCTCTTGCTTCGGGGCCGCGAACCCCTCGCGCTCCGACGAGCCGCGACGGGCCGCAAGGCTCCTTCTCTGAAGGCTGGAATTTTAAGACATAGCCTATCACCATCCGCTTTCGTTTGCACACACGGCCCCGCCCCGATGGTATAGTCTCCCGAAAACGTGCGCGGCGCGTGCGAGCGTCGCCCGATTTGCCGGCTCACACCCTGCCCTTGCGAGAGTGTGGTGAGCAGCCGGCCCAAGCGCGTTAAAGCGATGAAACTGATCGTCATTTACGGGCCGCCGGGCGCGGGCAAGCTGACGGTGGCGAAGGAGCTGCAAGGGACGACCTCGTTCAAGCTCTTCGACAACCACGTGAGCATAGATTGCGTGAGGCCGATCTTCGAGTTCGGCACCGAGCCTTTCGGGAGGCTCGTGAGCAAGATTCGTCTGGACATCATCGAGGAGGCGGCGCGGCAGCAGGTCGAGGGCGTCATCTTCACCTTCGTCTATGCGCACCCGCAGGACGCGCCCTTCGTCGAGAAAATCTGCGGCGCGGTCGAGCGGCACGGCGGTGAAGTGTGCCTCGTGCAACTGACCTGTGATAAAAACTCGTTGGAGCGCCGCGTCACCGCCGAGGCGCGCAAGAGGCGCGGCAAGCTCTCGACGCTCGAACTGCTCCGCGAAGTCCTGAGCCGCCACGACCTCTTCTCTCCCGTCCCCGGCAGGGAGAGTCTTTCGCTAGACAACACCGACCTCGCGCCCGAAGAGGCGGCGCGGCTCGTCATCGAGCACTACGGCTTGCAGAACGCCTGACGCGCAAGCGGACTGTGCTGCAAGTGGCTCCCGATTCTTCTCGGCCCGCGTATGCCGGATAAAAAGCTGATCATCAAAGGCGTCGAGTGGGAGTACGCGACGGGCGGGCGCGGCGCGCAGACGATTCTGATGTTCCACGGCGCGGTCGGCGGGGCCGAGACGATGCGTTGGCTCGCCGACGCCTTCGGCGACGAGTACCGCACCATCGCGCCGACGGTCGCGGGCGTCCGCACGCTCGCGGAGGTGTGCGACGCCACGAGCGCCATCCTCGACCGCGAGCATGTGGGCCGCGCCGTCGTCTTCGGCGGCTCGTTCGGCGGCCTCGTCGCGCAAGCCTTTCTGAAAAGACGCAGGCGGCAGGTCGAGCACCTCATCCTGCTCTCCACAGGCGCGCCGAGCCCGGCCCTCGGCGCGAAGAACGAGAAGGCTCTGAAGTTCCTGCGCTTCCTCCCCTTCCCGCTCATGCGCGCGCTGATGAAGCTCGAACTTGGCAGACATCTCCAAGCGCCCGCGCCGACGCCCGAAGATGCCGCGCGCGTCGAACTCTTTAAGGAGCGGCTGAACCACTACCTCGACCGCGAACTGACGAAGGAGACTTTCATCTCGCGCATCGCCCTCACGGTTGACTTCAACCTGCGAGAGCGTTACGGCCCTCAAGACTACGACGACTGGCCGGGCCGCGTCCTGCTCATTGACTCGAACGACGACCCGATGATTCCCGCCGCCGAGCGCGCCCGCCTGCGCGAGACCTACCCGCGCGCCCTCGTCTGCACCTTCGACGGCGCGGGCCACCTGATCCCGATTCTCAAACGCGACGAACTGGTCGGGCTCGTCAGAGCGTTCCTCAAGGAAGATTACGGCCCGCCGCCCGGCGGCGAGCACTGCCCCTTGCACGAAGAGGAAGAGAGCAGGCTGTAAGCAGTTTTCAGTTTTCAGTTTTTAGTTTTCAGATTTGAAATCTCGAATTGGAAAGCGACGCTTCAGGAGGTGAGAGGACGTTGAAGAGCAAACGGAAGACGACGAGCGCCGGACAAAAATCCCGGCGACGATTTACGAAGACGCTCGCGGCGGCGCTCGTCGCCGCGCCCGCCGTCGCGGCCTCCTCCGCCGCGAGCGCGCAGACCGGCCCCGCGCCGCGCGAGCCCAAAGCGCCGCCCAACCCGCAGACGACGCCGACGCCCGCCGCGACGCCGACGCCGCAGACGCCGCCGCCCCGCCCCTCGCCCGTCGCCGAGGCTTACGCCGAAGTGGCGCGCGCTCGCTTCGGCAAGCACACGAGCGACGAAGAGTTCGCGCGCGTCAAGCGCGACCTCGAAGGCAACGTCCGCGCGTCCGAGCGCCTCGCCGCCTCTCAACTTCAGAACTCGGACGAGCCCGACTTCATCTTCGGCGCGTGAGGTTAAACGGCAATGCTCCCCGACGAAATCTTCTTCTCATCCGTCACCGAACTCGCCGCGCAGATACGCGCGCGCCGCCTCTCGCCCGTCGAGCTGGCCGAAGGCTACCTCCGGCGTCTCGAAACCGTCGGCCAGAGGCTCGGCGCGGTGGCGACCGTCATGCGCGAGACGGCCATGCGAGAGGCGCGTGAGGCCGAGCGTGAAATCCGTCGCGGCAAGTATCGCGGCCCGCTGCACGGCGTCCCCTACGGCGTCAAAGACCTCCTCGCCACGCGCGAGGCCAACACCACTTGGGGGGCCGCGCCTTACAAGGAGCAGCGCTTCGACTTCGACGCGACGGTCGTGCGCCGCTTGCGCGAGGCGGGCGCGGTGCTCGTCGCCAAGCTCTCGATGATCGAGCTGGCGGGCGGCATGGGCTACAACCAAGCGGACGCGAGCCTGACGGGCGCATGCCGCACGCCCTGGAACGCGGACTTCTGGAGCGGCGGCTCTTCTTCGGGGCCGGGCGCGGCGGTCGCCGCCGGTTGCGTCGCCTTCGCCATCGGCTCGGAGACCTCCGGCTCGATCATCACGCCCGCCGCCTTCTGCGGCGTCGCGGGCTTGCGCCCGACTTACGGCGCAATCTCGCGCCACGGCGCGATGGCGCTCTGCTGGACGCTCGACAAGCTCGGCCCGATGTGCCGCACCGCGCACGACTGTGGCCTCGTCCTCGCCGCCGTCGCGGGGCGCGACCCGCTCGACCCGACCTCGCGCGACTCCGACGCGCTCCCGCGTTACTCGAAGACGGGCGCGATCCTCAACCCGCGTCGAGGCACGAAGCGACTCCGCCTCGCCGTCCTGAAGGACTCTTACGAGAAAGCGCAGACGGAGGTGCGCGACAACTTTCTCCAAACGCTCGAAGTGCTCCGGCGCACGACGCACGTCGAACTCGACGTGGAGCTGCCCGACTTCCCTTACGGCCCGGCGGTCGGAACCATCGTTGACGCCGAGGGCGCGAGCGCCTTCCGCGAACTCATCGAGTCGGGGCGCGTGAAAGAACTGGCCTCGCCGCAAGGGCGCGTGGGCGGTTATTCGGCCTCGCTCGTGACCGCCGTGGACTACCTCCACGCGATGCGCCTGCGCGCCCCGATGCGACGCGCTTGGGCCGAGATGTTCAAGAAGTATGATGCGCTCGTCGCGCCCTCGCGCTCGACGGTCGCCTACCCGGTCGCCAAGACTTTCGACCAAGCCTATCCGGGCATCTCGGCCTCCACGCCCATCGGCGCGAGCAATCTCGTCGGCGTCCCGGCCATCTCCCTTCTGAACGGTTTCGGACAGAGCGGGCTGCCTACTGGCGTCCAGTTCGTCGCGCCCGCGTGGGGCGAGTCGGTGCTGCTTGAGCTGGCCGTGGCCTACCAGTCCGCGACCGACTGGCACAAGCGGACGCCGCCCAAAATATCTTCGGATTAATCCATTTTTTCGGATTTCCGCGCCCCACGTTGCACCTGTCGGACGGTCGCTGCACTAAGGCTCTCGGCGGCCCGCCCGCGCAACTTCGACTTCCACTAGACTTCCGCGCCGTCTCATTCCCGCCGGACTTCTGGCACTCACATTGCTTATAGCTTTCACGTCCAACGGCAACGAATGCTGATGGATAGTCTTGCGGCCTCGCCGGGGCGCGAGCGCGTTTGCTGTGTCAGTGGCGGAAGTGTCACAACTCTGTCGGCGCGCGCCCACGGGCTTCGGCGAGACTCGTAAGCGGTGAGACTTTTGTGAGGAGTTCGGAAGATTTAAACGGGCAACTCTTCACCGACCGCGCGACATCTATTCACGTCGCGCAAGCGACGACTCGCAATCACTAACTTTATGTTCCAGTGGAAAGGACAAAGAACTACAATGCGTAAGATTTTTCTGATGGCGATCCTCATCGCCTGTGCTGCGCCCTTCACATACGCGCAGGACGACTACAACAAGTACGACGTGTTCGTCGGCTTCTCACACAACCGCGTGGACACGGGCATCAGCGACGGCGACGAGGACATTGACGACATCCTCGACGAGCGCGAGGGCTTCAACGGCTTCAACGCTTCGGTCGCGGGCAACATCAGCCGCTACGTCGGCCTCAAGGGCGACTACGCGTTCCACCGCAAGACGTTCGACGACGCGGCGTTCCCCGGCGTTGACGTTGACTCCGACCTCCACAACTTCGTCGCGGGCGTCCAGTTCAAGGACAATGCGCGCGAGACGAAGGTGCGGCCCTTCGCGCACCTCATGGCGGGCGTCGCCCACGCCAAGGTTCGCGTCAACGACACGGCGAACATCTTCGACTTCGAGGAGTCCGAGACCGGCTTCTCCGGCATCGTCGGCGGCGGCCTCGACTTCCGCATCAACGACCGCGTGGACTTCCGCGCCGTCCAGTTCGACTACAACCCGACCCGCCTCGGCGGCGAGACGCAGCACAACTTCCGCGTCGGCATCGGCATCGTCTTCCGCTAAAAAGACGCCCGACCGTCACGGTTAAAACAAGGCCGCCCGGACTCCAAACAAGTCCGGGCGGCCTCGTCTATGACGAACGCGGAACGATGAACTGAGAGGCAAGTTTAGTGCTTCTCGGTTCATCGTTCCGCGTTCCGCCTTCATCGTTTTTAAAGTTCCGCCTCCAACATGCGCGGCAGGTCGAGCATGAGGGCGACGGTGCCGTCGCGCAGTTCGGTCGCGCCGCTGATGCCGCGCCAGCGCGTGCCGTGGCGTCCGAGCCCGCGAACGAGCACTTCGCTGTGGCCGTCCCAGCCGTCCACGACGACCGCCGCGCGTCTTTCGCCGCGCCCGCCCTCGTCGCCCGACTCGCGCCCGCCGACGCGCGAGATGACGACCGCCATCCTCTCTTCATCACCTTGCGGGCCTTCGCCGTCCGCGTCCTGCGCGAGCAGCGCGCGCAGGCGCACGAGCGGCAGGCTCTCGCCGCGCCAGCTCACGGACGGCGGCGCGACGCCTTCACCGTTCGACACGTCGGCGCGCGCGACGTAACCGGCCTCGACGACGTGACGCGCATCCACGCAGTAGCGGTGGCCCGCCGAGCGGACGACGAGCGACGGCACGAGCGCGAGCGTCGTCGGCAAACGCATCTCGAAAGTCGTGCCCTCGCCGCGCCGGCTCCACACGCGCAACTCGCCGCCCGCGCGCTCGACCATCTGCTCGACCACGTCCAAGCCGACGCCGCGCCCCGAAACGGTCGAAAGCTCCGAGGCGGTCGAGAAGCCGGGCCGGAAGATGAGGCGCAGAGCCTGTTGCTCCGAGAGTCTCACATCGCCGCCGATGATGCCGCGCTCTCTGGCCGCGCGCGCGACGCGTTCGGGGTCAATGCCGCGCCCGTCGTCGGTGACGCGCAAAGAGACGCGGCTTCCCTCGGCGTTGGCTTCGAGCCGGATGCGACCACGCGCGCTCTTGCCCGCCGCCTCGCGCTCGGCGCGCGACTCGATGCCGTGGCCGACGGCGTTACGCAGGAGATGGAGGAGCGGGTCGGCGACGCCTTCGGCGAGCGACTTGTCGAGCCGCACTTCGCCGCCCTCGATCTCGAAGTCAACCTCTTTGCCCGCCGCGCGCGCGACCGTCTGGCCCGCGCGCGCGGCGCGTTCGAGCGTCGCCCTGACGGGAACCATGCGTAGCTCGATGAGCCGCTCTTCGAGTTCAAAGAAGCGCCGGCGGATGCGCGGCGCGCGGATTTCCAGTTCCGTCCTCTCGGCGCGGCTCAGCTCGCCCGCGAGCGCGAGGTCGAAGACGCCGACCGTGTCCGTGAACAACTCGTGCGTCGCCGAGATGAGTTCGTCCAACTCGTCGAGCGGCACGCGCACGAGCATCGTCAACGCGGACGCCGAAGGCCGCAACGCTTCCTCACCCGCCGACAACTCCGGCTCCGCTTCGTCTTCCTCCTTCGCTCCGACCGTTCCTTCCGACTCGCCCTCCGTCAAAGGCGCGGAAGGATTTTCGTCAGCAGCCCCTTCATCTTCCAACAACGAAGCGCCGAAGGGCGCGACGCGCGCGGAAGCGGCGGCGCGCGTCTCGTCGGTCGCGTACACGATGCGGAAGCCGACGCGGTCGGGCGAGCCCGCCAGCGCGCCGGGCATCGTCGAGATGATTTCGCCGCGCTCGCCCAGAGCCTCGCTCAGAGAGCGGAACTGCTCGTCGAAGGTCAGGAGGTCGAAGTCCACGGCGACGACGAAGAGGCGCGCGCCCTCGCCCACGGCCTCGCGCAAGCGCTGCCGCTCGTACTCGCTGAGCGACCGCGCGATCTCCGGGGGCAAGCCGTCTTGCGCCGCGGTCTGCGACGCGCCCGCGTCTCCGGCCCCGGCGGCGGCCAGACGGCGCAGGCGTTCGGCGAGCCCGCGCGGCGGCGAACCCTGCGCGCCGCGCGCGGCGTCGCTCAACTCGGACGAGACCGCGCCGACGGCCTCCTCGAAGGCTTCGAGCACGGGCTCCTCGACGGCGACGCGGCCCATGCGGACGGCGTCGAGCAAAGTCTCGAACTCGTGCGCGAGTTGGCTGGCGGATTCGAGCCCGGCGGCGGCGGCTGAGCCCTTGATGGTGTGGACATGGCGGAAGATGCGACCGACCAACTCGCGCCGCGCGCGCCCCTCCGTGCGCCGCGCGCGCAGGAGCGCCAAGTCGCCGTACAGCGCCTCGATGAGGTCTTCGGCCTCGGCCAGAAACTCGCGCAGCAGTTGGTCGTCCATCGAAAGAGAGTTTTCAGTAGTCCGCTTTCAGCAGAAAACTTCAGGCGGCGCGTCCCCGACCTCTCGCGGAAGACGCGCCGCCTCTTAGCCTACAACTGAAAACTGACTACTGACTACTGAAAACTGTGTCTAAGCCGAAGCGATCTTCTCGCCGCCGTCGTCGTTGGGCGGGCCGCCCTCTTCTTCCGGTGGCGGGGCGTCGTCGTCGGGGTGCGCCGACACGTCGCCCTGCGGGCGCTCTTTGTCGAGGTCGCGCTTGATGGCGTCGAGGATGCCGTTGATGAACTGCGTGGCCTCGTAGGTCGAGAAGCGGCGGGCGATTTCCAGAGCCTCGTTGATGGCGACGGTGCGCGGCGTCGGCTCGTGGAGGAATTCATAGACGGCGAGGCGGAGGACGTTGCGGTCGACGACCGCCATGCGCGAGATGCGCCAGTGCTCGGCGCGCGAGCGGATGCGCTCGTCCAACTCTTCGGAGTGCGCGAGCGCGCCCAACGCGAGCCGGGTGGCAAACTCGCGCGCCGCCTCGTCCATCTCCGGGTCGCCGAGTTCTTCCCAGTAGGCTCCGACCAGCCTGTCGGCGCGCGCCGAGTCGTCATCGCCGGCACGGCCCGCACCAGTTACATCAGCGGCAAAGAGCATTTGCAAGGCGCACTCGCGCGCCTTACGACGCAAACCCATACACACCCCAGTGATAAGTGATAAGTGATGAGTGATAAGTGATAAGAAAGAATCCGTTATTTCTTATCACTTATCACTCATCACTTATCACCGACTTATAAAGATTGACCAACTCGACAGCCGACATGGCGGCCTCGAACCCCTTGTTCCCCGCTTTGACGCCCGCGCGATCAATCGCCTGTTCGAGCGTGTCGGCGGTGACGATGCCGTAGAGGACGGGGACGCCCGTCTCCATCGCGGCGTGCGCGATGCCTTTGGTGACCTCGCCCGCGACGTACTCGAAGTGCGGCGTCTGGCCGCGGATGACCGTGCCGAGACAGATCACGGCGTCGAACTTCTCGGACTCGGCGAGCCTTAAGGCGAGCAGCGGAATCTCGAACGAGCCGGGCACGCGGTAGTGCTCGACCGCGCCCTCGTCCGCGCCGAGGCGTTCGAGTGCGTCGAGCGCGCCCTCGACCAGACGAGCCGTCAGGAAGTCGTTCCACCGGCTCGAAATGATCGCGAAGCGGAACCCGCCCGCGTGCAAGCGTCCTTGATGTGTGACAGGCTGCAAGGTCTTTTCAGACGGCTCCGAATCGTTTGAGAGTTAAGTGCTGCGTCAGTATAGAAAAGACGGTGACGAGACACAAGCGAGGAGTGCTGAATGATGAATGACAAGTGACGAATGATGAATCAAACGCGATTTCAAATCTCAAATCTCAGATTTGAGATTTCAAACAGCGATTCTTTCATCGTTCATCACTTCCCTTTGAAGGTAGGCTGGCGCTTTTCGAGGAAGGCGCGCGTGCCTTCGCGCACGTCTTCGGTCGAGAAAAGTTGACTGAAGAGTTCGGCTTCGAGTTCCAGACCTTCCGCGAGCGGCAGGCGCGTCCCGCGCGTCACGGCTTCGAGGCAGGCGCGCGCGGCCAGAGGCGCGGAGACTTCGGCAATCGAGCGGGCGAGCGCCTCGGCCTCCTTCGACAACTCCCCGTCGGCGGCGACGCGGTTGACGAGGCCGAGGCGCAGCGCTTCCGGGGCGCGTATCTCTTCGCCCGCCAGCATCGCCGAGAGCGCGCGGCCCTGACCGAGAGCGCGCGCGAGCCTCTGCGTGCCGCCGTAAGCGGGGATGAGGCCGAGCCGCGTCTCCGGCAGACTGAAGCGCGCGTCCCGCGTGACGACGCGGAGGTGACACGCGAGCGCCAGTTCACAACCGCCGCCCGCCGCCGCGCCCGACACGGCGGCGATGACGGGAGTCCCGCACGTCTCGACGAGTTCGCAGACCTCCTGCCCTTGCAAGCTCTTGCGCCGCGCGCCCTCCGCGTCGAGCGCCGCAAGCTCCGAGATGTCCGTCCCCGCGCAGAAGTCTCGCCCCTCGCCGCTCAGGATTACCGCGCGCAGGTCTCGACGCGCGGCGACGCCCGCGAAGATTTCCGCGAGGCGTTCGAGCATCGCGCGCGTCAGCGCGTTGCGCTTCGCGGGGCGGTTGAGGAGCACGCGTGCCAACGTGCCGTGCTCCTCGAAGACAATCTCGTCACTTACGGTCAAAGTTAAGTCTCAAACAGTCTGCCAGCGGCTTTGCGGCACTTCAAAGTCGTAGGTCTCGCCGTGGCTCAGGTACTTCACGCGCTCCGAGAAGCCCGCGGCCTCGACGGCCCGCTTGAAGTCTTCGAGCGGCGACTTGAAGACATCGTAGTCGTTGTAGTGAATCGGGATGACCTCACGCGGGTTGACGATGCGGATGGCCTCGACGCCCTGCTCGGCGTCCATCGTCAGCAGCACTCCCATGATGCGCGTGCCGCCGAGGTGGAAGAGCGCGAGGTCTATGTCCGGATAGCGCTTCGGTATCTCTTCGAGGTCGTCGTGGACGAGCGTGTCGCCGGTGATGTAGAGCCGCAGCGCGGTGCGCCCCTCGGCGTTCTGGAATTCGAGCATGCTGCCCATGACGGGCGGGAGGAAGAAGTCCACCCCGGCGGGGCCGTGCTTGCCCGGCATCGAGGTGACGCGGGCGCGCGCGCCGTCCTTCTCGACCGTCACCGCGTCCCACGTGTCGAGCGCGACCGGCGCGGTGAATCCCTTATCCTTCAACTCGCCCGCAGCGTGCTCGGTGGTGATGATGGGAAGGTCTTTGCGCAAGCGTTCTTCGGCAACGCGGTCGAAGTGGTCGCCGTGGTAGTGCGAGAGCACGCAGAAGTCAACGGGCGGCAGTTCCTCGATGTCGAGCGCGGGTTCGGTCAGGCGCTCGGACGTGAGGCCGTAGCCGAGGTGGACGTGGTCGCCCGCGTGTAGGAAGTTCGGGTCGGTCAGGATGGTGAAGCCCGCGTAGCGCAAAATCACCGTCGCCGTCCCGACGAAGAAGATCGAGCCGCCCCCGAAGTCCGGGGCCGTGCCGACGCCGGAAGGTGAAGTCAAAACCAACTCTCTCTCTTTACTCATACGCCCTCCCTTACTCGAAATGATGAACGATGAATGATGAATATGGAATGATGAATTAAAACAAAAGGCAACTTGTCTTTCATTCATCATTCCGCGTTCATCGCTTGTCTTAGCTCAGTTTCATCGGCGTCGGGTTGCGCGCGTCCGCCGTGTAGTCGTAGAAGCCGCGGCCCGACTTGCGACCGTAGAGCCCGGCGAGCACCATCCGCTTGAGGAGCGGCGGCGGGGCGAAGCGCTGCTCGCGGAACTCGTTGAACATGATCTCGGCGATGTAGTAGGTCGTGTCCAAACCGACGAAGTCGAGCAGCGTGAGCGGCCCCATCGGGTGGCCGCAGCCGAGCTTCATCCCGTTGTCTATATCCACGATGGAGCCGACGCCCTCTTCGAGCGCGCGGATGGAATCCAAAAGATACGGGACGAGCAGCCGGTTGACGATGAAGCCCGAACGGTCGTCGGCGCGCACCGGGACTTTGCCGAGCTTGCGCCCGAACTCGACCGCCGATTCGTAAACCTCTTCGTCCGTCAAGATGGTGCGGACGACTTCGACGAGCTTCATGAGCGGCACTGGATTGAAGAAGTGGAGGCCGATGAAGCGCTTCTGCCGCTCGGCGGAGGTCGCGGTCATCATCTCCGTGATCGAGAGCGAAGAGGTGTTCGAGGCGAAGACGGTCTCGGCCTTGCACAGCTCGTCGAGCCGCTTGTAAGTCTCGCGTTTGAGGTCGAGGTTTTCGATGATGGCCTCGACGATGAGGTCACAGTCGGCGAGGTCGCCGAGTTCGGTCGTCCCCTTCATGCGGCCCCGAATCTCGGCTTGCTGTTCGGCGGTGATCGTCCCCTTCTCGGCGAACTTCGCCAGAGACTTTTCGATTCCGGCGAAGCCGCGCTCGCACAACTCGTCCGAGATTTCGCGGACGACGACTTCCATCCCGGCGGTGGCGCAGGTCTGCGCGATGCCGGAACCCATCAGGCCGCAGCCTAGCACGCCCACTTTCCTGATCTCCATACGTTCAATGTTCTCCTGTCTGAAGCGTTTTAAGAATGACGAAAAATTTCAACTGCTGAGCGCCGCGAGCGTGAAGCACGCGACGACGAGCGCGAGGCTCGCCGCCTGAAGGACGTGCCACACGTAGGCGACGGGGCCGCGCTCGCCGGGTCGCTTGTAGCCGACGAAGAGCGCGAGCAGAGCCCCGGCGGCGAAGCCTCCGAGGTGCGCCGAGTTGTCTATGAAGTCCCGCGCCATGTAGCCGATGAAGAGGTTGAAGACGATCATCGGCAGCATCCCCGTGCCGAAGGCCCGGCGGAAACCGGCGGGCAGCTCGCCCCGGAACCTGATGCCGAAGACGAAGAGGATGCCGACCAGCCCGAAGAGCGAGACGGACGCCCCGGCGGCGGGCGCGTCGTTCATCTTGAAGAGGTACTGGCCCAGAAAGCCGTGCGCGAGGTCGGGCTGGTAAGTCAGGTAACTGACGAAGACCCCGGCCACGCCGGTCAAGACCCAGAAGACGACGAACTTCGCCGAGCCGTAGAGTTTCTCCACGTAAGGCCCAAGCATGAAGAGGCCGTACATGTTGAAGAGCAGGTGGAGCGGCCCGAAGGCCGGGATGCGGACGTGGAGGAAGATGGCCGTCACGAAGCGCCACCACTGGCCCGCGTCTATGAGGTGGTTGAGCTTCGCGCCGTAGGCCACGAGCACGCCGCCCTCCGCGCCGCCCGAAAGCGCCATCAGCGTGTAGAGGAAGACGTTTGCGATGAGAAAGATGAAGGTGAAGGTCGCGGGGCGCGAGACGATGGCGCTCAGGAAGCGCAGCGTCTCCTGATCGTATCGCGGGCGCGGGCGGCGGCGCGGCGCGGGCTCTTCCGCCTCTCGCCCGGCGGTCGAGGGCGCGCCGCACATCATACAGTCGCTCTCGCCCGCGCCGACCAGCGCGCCGCACTGCCGACACATGCTCGGTCGCCCGGCGTAGGCGGTTCCGTCTAGGGGTTGACCTTCGGCCAAAGCTTTTCCGTTCCGTGAAAGAGTTTAAACTGCCTCGGATTCTACACCCCGGCCAAACGGGCTGTCATTTGCGCGGCGTCTGCCGCTTTGACAGGATTCCGGTCAGACCGTTCCGGTCAGGCAGACCGCGCGCGCCCTCTCACGCCTCTTACGTCCCCTTATCTTCAACGATTTAGCCACGCGACGGGGGCGGCACGTGGTTTGTCTTAACTCTCACGCCGCCCGCCTTGTGTCGGCCCCGTTTAACTTTATCTTTTCAGGAGTTTCCCCTTTGCTACGCGGAACACGTTTTCTGACACTGCTGTTGACCGTTTCACTCTCGACGCCGCTCGTGGGCTCTCTGCTCGTCTCGGCACAGTCGCCCCGGCGCGAGCGCAACACCGCGCGACGCGTCTTGCGGAAGATGACGGACGAGCTGCGCGCGCGCGCCGAACGCACGCGTCCGGGGAGCGGCGAGCGACAGCGAGTCATCCTGCGCGTCGAAGAGGGGCGGACGTTGGCCGACGCCTCGGCGCTGCTGGAAGGCGCGGGCGGGAGAGTCGGCCAGCAACTCGACGAGCTCGGCCTGCTCGTCGCCGACGTGCCGGTGGACAAACTCTCCGAACTCTCGGAGCGCGCGGAGTTGTCCTGGATTTCCGAAGACCAACCCGTCGTCTCGCTCGCCACGACCGACAACACGAGCCACGCGGCGGTGACGACGGGCGCGAGTAAAGTCCTCCCGCTCGACCGCGACGGCAAGGTCGGGAGCGGCGTCGCCAGCGGCGGCGCGGGGAGCCGCGTCGGCATCGCCATCCTCGACAGCGGCATCAGCCCGCCCGACGCGGCGGAGTTCGCCGGTTACGAGTGGCGCACTTCGGGCGGCCTGCTCAACCTCGGCACAGGGTTGCTCTCGTCGCAGTACGTCGCCTCTTACCCGCGCGTCAGGAAGGGGCCGGACTTCACCGGCGAGAATCGCACCACGGACGACTACGGCCACGGCACGCACACGGCGGGCGTCGCGGCGGGGACGGGACAGGCTAGCGAAGAGCACGCGGCGAAGAAGCCCGGCGAGCCAACCTACGGCGGCATCGCCACGAACGCCGACATCTTGGACGTGCGCGTCCTCAACTCCGAGGGCGTCGGCACGGTCTCGCAGGTCATCGCAGGCATCAACTGGGTCATCAAGAACAAGAAGGCTTACAACGTCCGCGTGATGAACCTCTCGCTCGGCGCAGCGCCGACGCAGAGTTATAAGACAGACCCCTTGTGTCAGGCGGTCGGTCGCGCCGTGGACGCAGGCATCGTCGTCGTCGTCGCGGCGGGCAACTGGGGGAAGGACTCGCAAGGCAATCCGATTTACGGCGGCATCCTCTCGCCCGGCAACTCGCCGCGCGTGATTACGGTCGGCGCGACGAACACGCAGCAGACCGACCGCCGCTCGGACGACACCGTGGCGACCTACTCTTCGCGCGGGCCGACGCTGGTCGACGGCCTCGTCAAGCCCGATCTGGTCGCGCCCGGCAATCGCATCGGCGCGGCGGAGACGGCGGCCTCTTCGCCGACGGCCAGCAACTCTTACTCGTCTTCCGGCGGCGGCGGCCTGCTCGGCACGCTCGTCACGGGCGACACCTCGACCAACACGCCGAAGGCGACCGGCACCTACCAAATCCTGAGCGGCACTTCGTTCGCCGCGCCCGCCGTCTCCGGCACGGTCGCGCTGATGCTCGAAGCCAATCCCGCGCTCACGCCTTCAATCGTCAAGGCGCTTCTGATGCGGACGGCGCAGCGCCTTCCGACTTATGAGCGGCTGGTGGCCGAAGGGCGGATGAGCGTCTTCGAGCGCGTCATCACCGAAGGCGCGGGCACGCTCAACACGAGCGCGGCGGTCACGCTCTCCGGCGCGCTTCGCAAGGACATCTCGAACGCGCGGCCCGGCGACAATCTCATCACCGCCAAGAAAGTCACTTACAAGACGCTCGGCCTCAACTCGCCCATCGCGGGCGAGGCCGTGCCGCTCAACAACGGCGTGCTGTGGGTGGACGGCGTGGCCTTCACCGACCGCCTGCTCTTAACGAACGGCTACCGGCTCTCCGACGGTCAAGTCCTGACCAGCGGCTTCGTCATCGCCGACGGCTACATGACGAGCGACGGCAGCTACGTCTTCTCGAACGGCATGGTGCTCGGCAGCGGCATGACGCTCGGCAGTGGGATGACACTCGGCAGTGGGATGACGCTCGGTAGCGGCATGACGCTCGGTAGCGGCATGACTCTGGGCAGCGAGTTCGCCTTCGCCGACGGCATCATGGCGTCGGGAAAGTTCGCGGGCGCGAGCTTCGAGAACGAAGGCATGTGGGCGTCGAATCTGATTGACCCCAGTTCGATTAGCGGCGGCGACGACGAGGCGGTGACGATTCAGGGCGAGAACGCCCTGCCGGTCGGCGTCTTCAGGCTCTCGCCGACGAGCCCGCTCTACCCGCGTCGGCGCTGAAGCCGATGAAGAAGCAAGCGGCCCCCTTCCTCACTTTCAAACGTCAAAGGTGCGGAGCATGACTAAGAAAGTACCCCTCAAAAGCAACATCTATCAGGCGACGGTGACGGCCACGGGGCTCACGCTCTGGTTGGCCGCCGCCGCGTCCGTCCTCCTGAACTACGCGCCGCGCGAGCAGTTCGTGACGCTTCTGCTCGTGCCGCTCATCGTGCTGGTCGGGATGTTCCCGCACGTCTATCCGATTCCGACGGGCCTCCAGTTCACGCACGAGAAAATCTCCTTCAGCCTTTCGGACGCCATCATCCTGCTCATCGCGTGCTGGTGCGGCCCGGCCCCGGCGATTCTCGTCGGCGGCATCGAGGGCTTCACGACTTCGCGCCGCGCGGTGCGGAGACTTTCGAGCAACCTCTTTTCGCAGGGCATGATGGCGCTCGCCGTCGGGGTGGCCGCCGCCGCGCTCGGCGCGGTCTTGCGCTTCGGCTTCGAGGAGCCGGAGAGCGGCGGCGCGAACTCCTTCAAGGCCGCCGCGCTCGCCCTGCTCGTCGCCAGCGTCGTCCACATCGTCGTCAACGCCGGTCTGCTCTCGACGCTGCTCGCGCTCCGGCACGGCAACGCGCTCCTGCGCTCGTGGAAGGAGTTCATGTGGGCGGCGACGATGTTTCTGCCGACGGGCGCGGCGGCCACGTTGATGTATCTGGCGCTGCAACAGGGCGCGCTGCTCGTCATCGTCCTCGGCGGCCCGATCCTCCTGACGCTCTACTTCGGCCACCGGCAGTATCGCAACGGCGTCCGCGAGCGCATCAACCTCATCGAGAAGGCGAATCAGGAACGCATCTCCACTTTAGAGAAGGCGCACCGGCAGACCATCGAGGCTCTGGCCGTCGCCATCAACGCCAAAGACGAGGTGACGCACGAGCACGTCCTGCGCGTGCAGATTTATTCGGCGGGCGTCGCGCGGCTGCTCGGCTGCGACGACGCCGAGATCGAAGCCCTGCGGGCGGGCGCGCTCCTCCACGACATCGGCAAGATTGCCGTCCCCGATTACATCCTCAACAAGCCGGGCAAGCTCACCGCCGCCGAGTTCGACCGGATGAAGTTGCACACGGTCGCGGGCGCGCAGATTCTCAGTCGCGTCGAGTTCCCTTACCCGGTCGCGCCGGTCGTCCGCTCGCACCACGAGCGCTGGGACGGTCGCGGCTATCCGGACGGCTTGAAGGGCGAAGAGATTCCTTTGACGGCGCGCATCCTTTCGGTCGTGGACTGTTTCGACGCCGTGCGCGAAGACCGCCAGTACCGCAAGGGCATGACGCGCGAGGAGGCCATCAACTTCATCATGGAGGGCAGCGGGACGATGTACGACCCGCGCGTGGTCGGGACTTTCATCACGCACCTCCCGGAGTTCGAGGCCCAGATTCAGGCGCACCGCGACGTGCCCGTCCCGAACTACGGCATCGAGCCGATGGAGCAGCTTTCGGAAGAAGCCTTGAAGGTCGCGCCCGCCGCCGGGCTGGCCGAAGAGAAGGCCGCCGAGACGATGGACGAAGCGGGCGGCGGGTCGCTGCGCGTCGAAGCGCGGCGAGCCCTCGAAACGCTCGCGCGCGAAGTGGCGGCGGCGGGCTCCGAAGAAGAGAAGGTCGCGGCCTTCGTCGAACGTCTGGGCGCGCTCGTGCCTTTCGAGACGTGCTCGTTCGTGCGCGTGCTCCCCGTCACGGGCGACAACCGCGTGACGCACGCCGCCGGTCGCCACGCCGCGCAACTCGCGGGCCGCCACGTCCCGGCGGGCGAGGGCGTCACCGGCTGGGTGCTCGCCAACCGCAAGCCCTTCTGCAACACCGACCCGCGTCTCGACCTGCCGCCGAACTGCGCCGCGCACTTCGCCGACTACCGCACGCTCGCCGTCGTTCCCGTCATCGCCGACAAGGAACTCTACGGCGCTCTCTCGCTCTACTCGACCTCGCTCGCCGAATACACCGACGAGCAACAGCACACGCTCCAACAGGCCGCCGACGCCCTCGCCGACGCGATAGCCGGAAACACCAGCAACCTCCCCGCCGCCCCTCCCATCCGCCTCGCCACGACGACCATCGAATCAGAGCTGACGCACTGAGCGCGGCGGGAAGGAATGCGAGCCAGCCCTTGAAAGGGGCGGAAGAAGTTAAGCCCACGGGTTCGCGCCGTGGGCTTAACTTCTTCCGCTCACTTCGAGGGCTCATTGCTTTTCGCCGCTTACTGCTCACCGCTCACTGCTCGCTAATCTTCCCCTCCAACTTAAGCTCGCGCGTCGCGCTCGCGTCGCTTGAGACTTCGACGGGCGCGCGCCACGCGAGCGTCTTGATGCGGCAGACGCCGGTGTTGTCCTCGCGGCAGTAGTAGAGCGTGAGGCGGACGCGCAACTCGGACGCGCCCGCCGCGAAGGTGCGAAGCGGAACGCTGAGCGGCAGTTTTAAATCTTTCGAGGTGCGAGTCAGCGCCTTGTCTTTTCCTTGCGCGCCGTCCTTCGTTTCGGACTCGACGCCGAGGTGCTGCGCGCCCGACTCGACGCTGATGCGGTAGCGGTGCGGCGCGGAAGGGTTGAGGTGATAACCGTCGGGGAGCGCGACATCAATCGTCAAAGACGCCGCGCCGCCCGCGCCGAGCTTCTGCGGCGCGAGCTTCGTCTCCGAAGCGCCGGGGCCGTCCGTCTCCGCGTCGCTCGCGGCGGCGGAGTCGGTTGAGGCGGGCGGTTGGAGGCCGCGCAGGGCAAGCGTCACGGTCTGCTTCGTCTTGAGGTCAACGACGCGGACGGCGTGGTTGTTGGTGTCGGCGACGTAGAGCTTGCCGCGCGCGACGCTCAGCCCGCCGGGCTCGTAGAAAGTGGGCTGCGGGCCGTCCGCCTGTCCCGCGCGGCCCGTCCCGGCGAAGGTGCGGACGGTGCGCGCAGAGGGGTCGAGTTCTTTGACCTTGTGGTTGTAGGTGTCGGCGATGAGGACGCGGCCTTCGTGGAAGACGACGCCGAGCGGGTGCTGCAAGCGCACGTCGTCGCCGCGCCCGTCTTTGTCTCCGAACTCGAAGAGGTCGCCGCCCGCGAGCGTTTGGACTGCTTCTTCGTCGCCGGAAGTCGAAGAAGTGTTCGCCGTGGAAGTTGATGAAGGTGACGCCTTCGGAATGTCTCCGCCGCCCGCGCGCGTCGGGTCTGGTAGCTCGATGGCGCGGATGATGTTCGACTCGCTGTCGGCGACGAAGAGCGTCTCGCCGTCGGTCGTGAGTCCCGAAGGCTGCGCGAAGGCGGAGTCCTCGCGCGAGCCGTCGGCGCGCGCCTCACGCCCCGAACCGGCGAAGACGGAAAGCTCACGGTTCGTCAAATCGAGTTTCCAGATTTGGTGCGGCCCGGCCATCGCAACGTAGAGGGACTGTCCGGCGAGTTGCAAGTCCCACGGCGAGCTGAGCGCGGTCGAGCGCGCGGGGCCGCCGCGCGTCCCGTAGTCGCGCAACTGCTCGCCCGTCCCGGCGACGGTCTCGACCGTGCGCGCCTTCAAGTCCACGCGGCGTATCAAGTGGTTCGCGGTGTCGGCGACGTAGAGCGTGTCGCCTTCGAGCGCGAGCCCCTGCGGGCGGCGGAAGGTGGCGGCGTCGAACGCGCCGTCGCGCGCGCCCGCGTGCCCCGTGCCGACGGTGTAAAGGAGCGTGCCGTCGAGCCGCGCGACGACGACGCGGTTGTGATTCGAGTCGGCGACGAAGAGCCGGTCGCCCGCCGCGTCGGCCAGCACCTTGCCCGGAAAGGCGAGCGGCAGGTCGCCGACCTTCGCGCGTTCGAGCGCGAGCTTCAAAGGCCGCTCGTCGAGCGTGCCGCGCTTGCGTGCCTCTTCGACGAGTTGCGCGACGGCTTTATCAATCACGTCGTAGTTGCCCTCGCCCGCGACCTGCCCGACGACGTAGCCCGCCGGGTCAATCAGGACTTGCGTCGGCCACGCGCGGACGGCGTAGGCTTCCCAGATGCGGAAGTCGGCGTCGTTGACGACGGGGTGCTCGATGCCGTAACGGAGGATGATGCGGCGGATGTTCTCCGTCTCCTTCTCGTTGTCGAACTTCGCCGAGTGGACGCCGATGACGACGAGCTGGCGCGAGTATTTCTCTTCGAGCCTCTGGAGGTCGGGGATGATGTGGACGCAGTTGATGCAGCCGTAAGTCCAGAAGTCGAGGAGCACGACCTTGCCGCGCAAGGCGGCGAGCGAGAGCGGCTGCTCCGTGTTCAGCCAGCCGCGCCCGCCCGCGAGTTCCGGCGCGCGCACGCGCCCAAGCTGTCGAGTCGCCATCTCAGCCTCGGTTTCGTCGCCGCCCGCCTGCGCGCGCGCGCCGGGCCGCCCGCCGGAGGACGCGAGCACAAGCATCAACACGCACGCGCCGGAGGCGGCGAGCGCGCGCCACTTCCGCGAAAGAAAATTCCGCCGGTAGTTCATCTGCCCCCTCTTCGTTCGACGCGCTGAAGTTTTCAGTCCGTCTCGCCTTCGAGAATCTGGTCAAGGCGTTCGACCGCGCGGCGGAGGTGCGGAATGGTGATCGAGCCGCCGACGACGAGCGCGACGTTGAAGGCGTCGAGGAACTCTTCGCGCGTCACGCCGAGCGCGGCGCACTGCTTGACGTGGTAGGTCACGCAATCGTCGCAGCGGAGCACGACCGAGGCGGTCAAGCCCATCAACTCCTTCGTGCGCCGGTCGAGCGCGCCGTCCTCGTAAGCCTGCGTGTCGAGCGCGAAGAAACGCTTGATGCCGAGGTGATTGCTGCCCAGAAGCTTTTCGTTCATCTCCGCGCGGTAGCGGTCGAAATCGTCCATCTCTTCATTCCCCTCTCGTCTT
>DASTQX010000126.1:0-2233 GCA_035761505.1 Pyrinomonadaceae bacterium | reverse complement strand
TCTTGAGGGGACGCCGCCGTCAATGAGCGCCTGCACGTTCGAGACGACGAGGCTCGACTGTTGGAAGGCGAGTTGCGCCGTCCCCGCGAGGCTCGGCACCACGTCCGTAAAGTACGCGATGTCGCCGAGCGCGAAGACGCTCTCGCGCCCGCGCACCTGCAACGAAGGCTCGACGACGATCTGCCCGC
This sequence comes from Pyrinomonadaceae bacterium, assembly GCA_035761505.1. Classification (GTDB taxonomy): domain Bacteria; phylum Acidobacteriota; class Blastocatellia; order Pyrinomonadales; family Pyrinomonadaceae; genus JAIVJM01. Next base: position 2,045 of record DASTQX010000126.1, on the reverse strand, counting down.
GCTGATTCTTCTCCACATCCAGCTTCTCGACGAGCGGGTTGACGCGCACGCCCGCCGTCCAGACGACGCCCGAAGCCTCGATCTCCCTCTGCTCGCCGCCGTGCTCGATTACGACGCCGCGCGGCAGGACGCGCACGACGCGCGTCTCCGTGTGCAACTCGACGCGCTTCTCCTGAAGCTCCTTCCAGACGAGTTCGCGGATCCCGGCGTCCATGCCGGGGACGACCTCTTTGCCCATCTCGACGACGATGATTCGCGGCTCGCCGCGCAGGCCGCGACGGCGGAAGGCGTCGGTCAGGAGGTCTGCCATCTTGGTCGAAAGCTCGACGCCCGAAGCGCCCGCGCCGACGACGACGAAAGTGGCGGCGCGCTGCGCGTCCTGCGGCGCGGCATCGGGCTGGATGCGGTCGAGCGTTTCAATCATTCGCTGGCGGAGGTCGTCGGCGTGGCGGATTTTGCGGAAGGGCATGGCGTAGCGCTCCGCGCCCTCGATGCCCCAGAAGTTGGTGATGGCCCCGACCGAGAGGACGAGATAATCATAAGGGAGGCGGCGCACGCGGCCCGCGACCTCGACTTCGCGCGCCTCGAAGTCCACGCCCGTCACCGCGCCCTGCACGTAGCGGACGCGCTCGTCCAGAAGCTCCTTGTAGTGCGGCGCGATGTGCCACGCCTCGACCTCGCCGCTCAGGTACTCGTAGAGCATCGGCGTGTGCAGGAAGTGGTCTTCGCTCCCGACGAGCGTCACCTCTCCGGCCCCCGCCAGCCCCATCGCCGTGAACAGCCCGCCGAAGCCCCCGCCCACCACCACAATCCGCGCCCGCTCCGGCTCCTTCTCGTCTTTGGCGTCCATCCGCAAGTCTCCTCGACAAAAGGTCATGCAAAAGATTTCGCGCGGCATCGTAGCAGAAAAGAAGGTGAGCAGTAAGCAGTGAGCAGAAAGCAGTAAGAGACAGTGTTTGGGAGCGGTGGAGCGGTTGGATGTTGACACGGCGAGGCCGCGCGCACGCCCGCCCCGGCGCGCACGCGGCCCCGGCACAGCCCGTCCCAACTCGCGCGGGCGTGCTCAGAGATACGCTCCCCTCAGCGCACCTCTGTCCTTAATCGCAGACTAAAATGCCCATTGATGTGAGGCTCCTTGTGATATTCTGCGCCCGTTCCAGTCTTTGAAAACAAGGCAACGACCAATGTTTAGCTCGCCCTCACAAACCGAGTGATGGGCGTCGCCGGGAAGCAGAGAAACTGCACTTTCTTGGCGACAAGCAAATGCGGTCACATTCTATGCCTTGTAAGACATAGAAGCAAGTACAAAAATCCCAGATTCATGCCGTCAGGAGGTAGCTCCTGATGGGCAGCGCACGTCCACGTCCGGCCCGTCTCGCCGAAAAGCTCCTACATATCAGGACTGTCTTCGGTCTTTCTCAGACCGAGATGTACAGACGTTTGGGCGTAGAAAACCTGATTGACTACACTAAAATCTCGACGTATGAGCTTGGGAAACGCGAGCCGCCCTTGATGGTTCTTCTGCAATACGCCCGCGTGGCCGGAGTCCCGACCGAAGTCCTCATTGACGACGAATTGGACTTGCCGGAACATCTCCCCGGCTCGACCGACCACGCGGAAATCCGCCGCCGATTCGCCCCGCGCCGCCGTTGACCTCAACTAACCGCCACGCCTCAACCCCTAATCCCGCACGATTACGATGCATCACCGCGCCGCTAAGCCCTGCGCACGCGTGATTACTTAATAATCATCGCCGATTACTTAATAATCACGCGTGCGTAAAAGATAATCACGCGTGATTACTTAATAATCAGGCGTGCGCAAAGCATAATCAGGCGTGCGCGGAAGATAATCATGCGCGCGCAGAGGATATTCACGCGTGATTATTAAGTAATCACGCGCGCGCAAAGGATAATCACGGGCGATTATTTACTAATCAGGCGTGCACAGAAGATAATCACGGGTGATTATCTTCTGTGCACGCGCGCGCAAGGCTCAAGATGGCGTGATTAAGGCGTAACATCGCGGGGGGAAGCTCTGAGCGC
>DASTQX010000125.1:0-2318 GCA_035761505.1 Pyrinomonadaceae bacterium | reverse complement strand
GCACGACTTTTTTTAAGAACCTCGCATCCTTCCTCTGAAAGCCACAAACGGCCCCTTTCGTCCCTCTAAAACCAACTCGCCCAAACGGTTCACGCCTTCAGCCGAATCCTCCCCGGCCTCCTTGAGCGACCCGCGCGACGCCCTCTTCCGGAGGTTCAAGCGCGAGCCAAGAATTAGCCAAGCACCCGCCGCTACATTACTTCGTCCGCTACCGAACCGTTTTCGAGTGTTGGCAGAGTTGTCCGGCGCAACCCTGCCCGCGAACCCCACACCGCCGCCAAAGGAAACATTCGTGATGAGAAAATCGGGAACTCAGAAATCACACAGAGTTTTGAGAGCGCTCGGCGCGACCGTCGGCGCGGTCTTCGTTTTGACTTTGATTTTCGTCCCGCAGCACTTACGGACGGCGGACGCCGCCAGCCCCACTTCGAGAACCCTCGGCCCGTCGGCCACCGCGCCCGTCACTTGGACGGGGACGGCCACCGGCGGCGGCGCTCTGAACTTCGCGCCCGTCGTCACCAGCGAGGCTTTGTGCCGCGAGGGGCTGACCTGCGACTCCTTCACCCTGACCGTCGGCGGCACGGCGGCGGACTGGGCGGGCAAGTTGGTGCGCGTCAAACTCGAATGGAATCTTCCGGCGACGGATTACGACCTCTACATCCACAATGGCTTGAGCACCGGCCCGCTCGTCGCCAGCTCCGCGCGCGGCATCACTTCGCCGACCGAGCAGTTGACGATCGAGGATACGACGATTGACCCGTCCGTGACGGGCACGGGCACCTACACCGTCCGCGCCGTCTACTACGCGGCGACGGCGCTCGACCAGTACCGGGGGAGCGCCGCCGTCGAGTTGAAGCCCGTCGCGCCGCCCGCGCCCACGCCTTCGCCCTCGACCGCGACGCCGCCGAGCTACCGCAACTACGCCGCGCCCGCCGGGCTCGGCGAGAGCGCCGGAGAGCCGACGCTCGGCGCGAACTGGGAGACCGGAGCGGTGATGTACATCTCCGGCCTTCAGACCTTGCGCGTCATGTTCGACGACTCCGCCTCGCCCGCGACCGCGACGTGGACGGACGTGAGCGCGCCGACCACTTCGCTCACCTCGCTCGACCCGATTCTCTTCACCGACAGCGACGCGGGCGCGTCGCGCACCAACCGCACCTTCGTCTCGCAACTCGCCGGGAAGATTAGCTTGATGGCCTTCACCGACGACGACGGCGCGACCTGGACGCCGAGTCAGGGCGCAGGGATCAACTCCGGCGTTGACCACCAGACGCTCGGCGGCGGGCCTTACGCGCGCAATGCCGACGGCTCGCTCAAGGGCGCGGCCATCCAACTGCCCGGCCTCGACCTCCAGACTTACCCGAACGCCATCTACTACGCCTCGCAGGACATCGGGCTCGCGCAGATCGCGCGCAGCGACAACGGCGGGCTGACCTTCGGCCTCGCCATCCCGATGTGGACGCTGGTGCAGTGCGGCGGCCTCCACGGGCACATCAAGGTCGCGCCCGACGGCACGGTCTATGTCCCGAACAAGTCTTGCGGCGGCGAGCAGGGCGTCGCCGTCTCCGAGGACAACGGCCTGACTTGGAGCATCCGCACCGTGCCGGGCTCGACCCCCGGCGACACAGACCCTTCGGTCGGCATCGGCTCTGACGGCACGCTCTACTTCGCCTACGCCGACGGCGACGGCCACTCGCGCGTCGCCGTCTCGCCCGACCGCGGGCTCTCTTGGGCGAACGTCAGAGACATCGGCGCTGCCCACGGCATCCAAAACACGGTCTTCCCGGCGGCGGTCGGCGGAGACGCGACCCGCGCCGCCGTCTTCTTCCTCGGCTCGACGACCGAGGGCGCGAACGGTCGCGGGACAGACCTGACTTTTGACGGCACATGGTACGGCTACGTCGCCACGACCTACGACGGCGGGCAGACTTGGGTGACGGTCAACGCCACGCCGAACGACCCCGTTCAGCGCGGCGTCATCTGCACGGGGGGCACGAGTTGCCCCGGCGCGACGCGCAACCTGCTCGACTTCAACGACGTGACCGTGGACGCGCGCGGGCGCGCGCTGGCGGCTTACGCCGACGGCTGCGTGACGCCGGAGTGCATCGGCGGCGCGGACAGGAACGGCGACGGGCGCGTTGACGGCAACGACAACGACGGCACGGATCGCGCCACCATCATCCGCCAGTCGGGCGGCAAGCCGCTCTTCGCCGCCTTCGACTGACGCGCGGGCGGCGAGCAGTGTCGGGACGATGCCCGGAACCTCACGGAAGTTCCCGACTGTCGTCGGCGGCGGCCCCGGGCGGGTGGCCGCCGCC